>SXIK01000091.1 GCA_005772855.1 Planctomycetia bacterium
GCTTGTGAAGTGGGTAAAGAAGAATGTCCTTCACTGGCAGTGAGTGCTCGTGTTTTCGATCCAGCTTCCCGCGACCCTGTGTCTGGCCTACCAAGATCCAATTGGCTGCCCGATAGCAGGTTCCCCGGAAGCGGTCCCGGTCTATGAAGGTTTCCAGCAAAGCTGGCCGGTACCCATAGCGCTCTTGCCAGGCGAGCGGCAGCTCCTGGACCACACCGGCGAGGATTCGCGAAGCCAGATTCCGCGATGTCACCCAGGGGAAGATCAGGAAGCGAGCATTGTTCACAACGAGGTGGAGGTTTCTCCTGCGCTGCTCTAGTGACCAGCCGATGAAGCGATCCCGTGGCGCGATCTTCCAGGCAGCAGATCCGAAGCCCAGAGCGGCCAGGAGGTTCCCGTCGCCGAAAACCAAGTACCGAATTTGGTCTCCCGACAACGGCTTGTAGCCAATATAGTGATGGCGCTCGATGAGCTCATTCCACAGCTTGGAATCTTGTGGTTTCTCCACCCGTTGGAATACCAGATTGCCCAGGCTGCCGGCAGAGCGCGTGACCGGCGCGCGTGGATCGGATGCCGTCGTGAGCGCAGGGCGCGTCCGCCCATTAGCGTTGCGGTTTCGGGGAGGCGGCAGAGAAATGAGGCCATCGCGCTGCATGCGCAGCATGGCTACACGGCAGGACATTTCCTTCAGACGGCCATCGGGACGTAGCCACGACAAACCTTCGCAGGCAAGCTGCGAAAGTCGGACACGGCTCGCCCGTGGCTCTCCGGCGATGAGATCGCGAATCCAGGAGATCTCCTCGCCCGTGAAGTCGCGGCCACAATAGCGGCTGATTTTGGACACCACTTTGGATTTCATGGCGGCTTATTCTCTTTTGGTGCTCCAGCGCGCTTGGGCTTCAAGGGGTACTGCCAAGCAGCTTTCTGCTCCGCGCTCAAGCTCCACGGCAGGAAGGCGTCGAGATCCTCGGGCGGCTTTCCGCCATTCAGGGCGCAAGCCTCGAAATAGGCAGTCAAATGCTTTTTCGGGTCGATACCGTTCAAAATCATCGTCTGGAACAGGGTGAAAAGCATGGCCCCGAGCGTGCCGCTCCACACCGAGCCGCTGCCATGGTAGTTCTTCCTCCCCACCACAGGATTCCGCAGCTGTCGCTCCGAGAGGTTATTGTGCATGGGGATCTCGGGGTGGTCGACGAAAAGGAACAACCCCGACCAGTGATTCTGAAGACTCTTCAGAGCCTTTCTCGCAGCCTTATGGAGCGCAGGATCAAGGAGCTCGCTTTTGCATGTTTCAAGCAAAACGGCGAGAGCCTTTCGTAATTCCTGGTCTTCCTGACGGAACGGCTCCGAGTCCTGGGGAAGCTCGATACGTCGAGCATTTCGCGCGAAAAGATCGTTGATTCTCTCCAACCAGCCGTCTGCCCAGGCACGGAGCTTCGGATACTCCTTGTGAATTCGGAAATAATCCTGTCGCACGTGAAACCAGCAGAATGCAATCAAGAAACGCCCGCTCTCTGCCAGGACCTTGTAGGCGCTGTAGCGGTCGGCGCTGATGATTCCTTCGGCGTTTTCCCCGAGGTGATTCTTCGGGACCTCGGCAGAGCGAGAGGGGTCCAGGAGAAAAACGCAGGTGTCTTGTGTGATCACTACCCACAGCCACCAACGGTGACCGACTTTTCCCGCCACCTCCACGAAGACCAGCCACCGTGTCTCATCCATGTGCCAGTGCTTGGCGACGCGACTGCGCTCGAGGATTTTTGTATACAGTGGTTGAAGAAGCTCTCCGAGGCGCTCCAGACCGCCCGTCAGCGTTCCTTGGGAAACAAAAAGTCCCTCGAGCTCAAGCACTTTGCGGACGCGGTACAGCGGTCGCTGAAAGAGAAACTTCTCAAGTAGAAGCCGCACCCAGAATTCAATGGAGAACAGCCCTTTGGGGATGAGCTTCGGGGGGCACGGCGTCGTAATAATTCCAGCTTTGCCCTCACATGGGCAGTCCTTGCGGTAACGCTTTCTTTTCTAGATTCGACGGATCACCCTGAAGATTAGATCAATCTCCTGGGAGTCTTCCGTGCCGAAATCGGCGTAGGGTTTCCCACAACAAGCACACCGTTTCTCTCCTTCCGGCAGATCAACAATGACCTCTTCGGTTTCGAGCTCGTCGTAAGAGTGGCGACCATGGCCCTTCGCGCCCTTCTTTTTGCCCCGCTTGCCTTTTTGCTTCGGAGCATTGGAGTCGTCCGGGGAACTCGCGGTGCTGGAATCCGCTTCGGAGCCATCCTCCGCAGCTGAAAGCTCCGGATCTGGCGTCGGTTTGCCCTTCTGAGATTTTTGGCCAAACACTTGTAGCTTGAGCCAAAGGACTTGAGCTTTCAGAGCCTCATTACTCTTCGTGCTTCTCCTTGAGCTGGGCTGCTTGCTCATGAACGGTGGCTTCCAGCGTTTGAGCCAATTCCTTCCAGGCACGCTCTCGCTCGGAAGCACGGGCATGCTGCGCCTGCCAATACTTGGCCTCGCAGCGAAGCCCGATCAGCTCGCGTTCGATATCGAGGACGTCCACCACCATGCCGGAGATCCCAAGGAACGGCGGCGCCCGTGTTCAACTATTTTCTGACCAATTCTCAGCGCGATTACGGGATAGGCGGGAACGGGTTTACTGAATACCTACCTCCTTGCGGCCTTGATTGGGACACCCGGACCAACGCTCCCTCACCATCGGCGCCCCTGGCGCGAGCAGCCGCAACCTTTCGCGGGCTGCAAAAGGTCTCATCACTGCCCGCGTGCGGTATATGCGCTGGCCGACCCGGTTTGAACAGGACCTCCGAAAAGACGCACGAGTCAAGACAGGCCTGAATGGTAGAGCCAACGGTGCTCGCAACACTGGCCAGGCGGCTTTCTTGGGCGGGCTCGCCAGGCCCCCAGGCGCCGGTCAAATCCCCAGCCAATTGGCGGTCTTCTCCGGCTTCGGAGATTCGGCGAGCGCCCGCAGCCCCGCCAGCCCAGCCTCGAGCAATTCGGGCGAGGTGGAAGCTTCCGCATCCAGCACCCAGAGCGAGGAAATCTCCAGAAGAGGCATGGCCCAATCTCGATTCAAGCGGCCTTCACCCAGGGGGATCGAGGTGAAGCGGGCACCAAAATCTCTGACCGTCAAGTGCGAACACGAGGCCTTGAGCGGCCAGTCGGCGAGAGGGTTACCTGGCCAGGATGCCGCGGCCCTGAGCGTGTCGGCCCAAACTGTGAGCGGAGCACCGCGAAACTCACGCAAGAGGTCTTGCATCTCCTTCAGGCTCGGAACCTCGTCGGGGAAGCCACCAGGGACCATTGCGATCTGCCGTCCGTAACGATCGGCCGATTCCAGAAGTCCCCCAAGGAAACTTTTCAGAGAATCGATCCTGCGGCACGCTTCATTGGCTCGCCGCTGGAGAATTTGCGCTCGACGATGGTCCACGAACGGCTGATCGGGCTGCAGTGAAAGCCACGCCTCACGCAACGACACCTCCAGCGCAATGGGGGTGAGGTGAATGACGGGAATCTCTTTTCGTTCGGCCTCGATCACCGTTTCAAGGCCCTGTTGAAGGGCTTGCTTTCGCTCGCCGGCGTCCAGTGAAGCGGCGTGGAAGGGACAGGGGGCACCGGACGGAAGCGACGAAGGAAACGGCAGGAACAGCTCGATGGAAGCAGCCGCATGCCCTGGTAAAAGCGCCTTCAAGGGTTCCCACTCAAATTTGCGGAGGGGAGCAGCAACGACGATGGCGTCCAACCCCAGGTCAAGCGCTGTGCGGGCAGTCACTGAAGCATCGAGACCTTCCCGGGCCATCGAGAATGCTGCAAACTTTGGCATACGGGGGATTGTACCCCAGCGGAGTCAATTGCTGGCCGGAGTCACCTTGAGCACAGCGAGTAGCTTTTTTGCACGAGCGACATGTACGGGGTTCTCCCCTTTCTCGACGAAGAGCTTGAAATAGCGCTTCGACTCGTCAAGGGACCGGTTGAGGAAGTGAATGTAGCCCAGGTTAAAGTAGACGTCGGCCTTGATCTCCGAGTGCGCCCGGGTGGCGACATGGTGCTCGAGCACCTTTGCAGCCTTGTCGAGCTCCCTGGCCTTGAGGAGACGATCGCCGAGGGCCCGTTCCACCTCGCCTTGAAATGCAGTGGACTGGTGTGCCTGGATCTGATTCGCGAAAGCCTCGTAAGCACCTCTGAGGTCTTGTGCCTCGAGGCGCTGCTCGATCGGCGCGGAGTCGACGAATCGCCCGCTCGAGGTTCCCGATCCCTCGGGAAGGGGTGGCATCTTCAGCGCCTCCTCGTCGACCACGAGGGCATACTCACGATCGGTCTCGACCTCGCTGGTCTTCACGCTCTTCGAGAGGCGGTTATTGACGTCGGATGCTTGAATCTTGGTGCTCGAATACCGCGGCTGCGTGGTTGGCGGCGCCGTCCTGGCTGGCTTCTCACCCAGGTCCAGCTCCTCAAAAATTCTCTTGCCCGGGGAACCCGGGCCCCGCTGAGAGAGATAAGCCCACGCGACCACGATGGCAAGAAGCCCCCCGAGTGTCACGAGGATCCAGATGGCGTAGGCACGGATGAAGTCCACGAGGCCATCGACTAGCGAGCCCGAACCATCGGTCGCAGCCGACGGGGAATCGGCAGGCTCGTTGGGCTTTTTCGTCGCCGCCGCGGCACTTGGTCCTCCCCCGGGGTTCTGTGACTTGGTCGTTTCTGGCGAGCCCTTTGCAGGCTGAGTGGGCGTTGGCGCTGTCTCCTTCGCTGTCTTGACAGAAATCTTCTTTGCGCCACTTGTGCTGTTGGTCTGGGCAAGGACCCTTTCGGATATCACTGCCGCAAGGAGGATCCAGCCTAGCGCCGCCGAAAGAATTGCCGCTCTGCCAAAGTGGATGTGGTTTCGCATGGAGATTGGAACTCGAGAGGGTGGGAACGTTACCGGACAGTAAAGAGGTGGGAATCGCGGTAACTTGCCTGCTTCTTTTCAGACTTACCCATGTTACCAGACCGACCCAAACAGTTCATAAGTTTTTCACAATCGCTGGTCCACGGGATATGATTCCCGCCATGATAGGCGATGCCCTCACGCTGCGGGGAGTAACCCACCGTTTCCGCGACATCAAGGTGCTCCAAGGGGTGGATCTATCCGTTGGAGAGGGCGAGATTTATGGTTTTCTGGGCCTCAACGGGGCCGGGAAAACCACAACGATCCGCATCATTGTCGGTTTGCTCCGGCTTCAGGCTGGAGAGGTGCGGATCCTCGGCTCCGATGTTCGTTCGACACCTATTGAGGTTTACAGGAATGTTGGGGTGCTCTTCGAGGACTTCGCTGCTCACCCCTACCTCACTGGTCGACAACAGGTGTTGCTCCACGCCCGTTTCCTGGGATTGCCGCCAGCCGCCGCCCGCAGATCCGCTGACCGCTGGCTCGAGCGAGTCGGCCTCGCCTCAAAAGCCTCCTCGAAGGTGAAGGACTACTCTCTCGGTATGCGCCGCCGCCTGGGACTGGCCTGCTCCCTGGTCGCGTCGCCTCGGATCGTCATCCTGGATGAGCCCACCAATGGCCTGGATCCCCAGGGCATCGCAGACCTCAGAGGATATCTCCAGAGCTTGAGCCTCAACGAAGGCCTGACGATCTTTCTTTCAAGCCATATCCTGGGTGAGGTCGAACAGCTTTGCACCCGGGTTGGAATCCTCCACCACGGACGGATTCAGGTCGAGGGTGCAGTGAAAGATCTCACCGGCCGCGGTGTGCCGAAACATCGAGTGCGAGCCGTGCCCATGTCAAAGGCGAAGAAAGTGCTCGAAGCCGCAGGTGGCCAGGGAACCGTCAAGGTTGAACTCGCGGATGATTCGCTTGTGGCCGAGTTGACGCCCCAGGACGTGCCCCGACGTGTGCGTGAGCTCCTGGCGGCCGGAGTTGAGCTCTACGAAGTCTCGCCTCGTATCGAGAGTCTCGAGAGCGTTTTCCACCGCATGGTGAGCGTCGAAGAGAACACGAGCCCGGACCACCCGCCGGAGCAGAGTGCCCATTGCCAGTAATCTCGCCTCGCCGCCTGGCTCGATTGACATGGCTTGAGATCTGCAAGTTGCGGCGCCAGCGCCTCTCGCTCTTCGTGCTGGGCTTGCCGGCCGTGGTGTCGGCGTCGGTGCCCCAGGGGTTCTGGCTCGCGTCCGCCGAGGGCCTGCAGGGCTTTCTGGCCTTTTCGACTGCGCTCAATCTGGCACTTCTGCTGGGCTGCTTCCTGCTACTTATTCACGCCTCCGCCTCGATCGCCTGGGAGCGAAGCGAGAAGACCCTGAGGAATTATCTGACCGGTCCAGTGAAGCGGAGCGAGGTCTTTCTTTCACGGTTTGTTGCTCTCGAGCTCGAGATGTTGCTTCTCCTCAGCCTCGTCGTGGTCGCGGCACACCTCTCGACCAACTCCCACTTCGCTTTTGAGGATATTCGAGGCGAGGCGATCGAGCCCCTCTTCCTCGCCGAGGACATCACGCCACACCTCTGGCTTGCGATCGCCTACTTCGTGCCGGCCGCGGCGGCACTGGTGAGCGTGGGCTTGTTGGTCTCGGTGATTTGCGCAACACCAGCCGTGGCCACTGCCCTGGCCCTGAGCTTGCTCCTGTGCCTTGACATCGCCAAGTCGGTCTTTTCGGGACGGTCGAACTGGGTCTCCTGTCTGTTCAGCAGCTATCTGCCCACGCTGTTCGACCGCACCTCGTACCTCTTTGGCGTCCAGGGGATGTCGGAAGGGAAGAGCGACGCACTCTGGCCCGATAGCTCGCCGCACCATTGGTTTGTCTGGATCGTGCCCGCAGCCACGCTTCTTGTCTCCGTCACCGGGTCACTCGCGATCTTTGTCAGGAGGGACTACGCGGAATGATCGTCACGTTTTCGCTTTGTGCGCTCCTTCTCGAGTCTTCGACTGTGCCCGAGGCTCAAGTCCCGAGCTTCTTCGGCGTACACACCCAGGCACCGGCCTTTGAGGACGAGGGACTCGCGGACCCAGATCTCGCACCCGGTGTAGCCGTCATAGTGGTTGTAGAGAACTCACCGGCGGCCGTGGCGGGACTCAAAGTTGGCGATCGCCTCCTCGCCGTCAACGGTGAAAGCCCGCGCACACCGCAACACCTCGAGGCCTTCGTGGCATCCCGGCCCGTCGGTACCCGACTGAACGTGAGGCTGCGGCGAGGAGTCGAGCTGATCGATGTTGAGGCCACGACGGTGGGGCGGCTCGAGCCCAGGGCTGCGCCGGATGTCAGGTATTTCATCGAGGGGGTGAAGCTCGGTCTTGCCCTCGTCACGCTCAGCGAGGAGGAGTCGCGGGCCGCCGGTGTCGGCCCGGGTGACGGCGTCCGTGTCCGCAGGCTGCTCGAGGGCAGCCCGGCCAAGGGACGCCTCGTTCCGGGCGACGTGATCATCTGTGTTGACGGGAAGCAAGTGCACGGAGGTGACGACTACTTGGCCATCTCGCGGTCGATCGAACGCGGCAAGGAGGCACGGTTCAGGATCGTCCGCCAGGCGCAGCCGCTCGACGTGACCGTGTGCGCTCGAGCTCCCGAACGCTATCTCACCCGGCTTCATTTTCCCCTCGTTGTCATCTACCAGAACGATCGGAAAAAAGACGAGACGACCCTCGGCTTGGTACTGAACATCTTCAAGTACACCCGCGAGGAGCACCGAAGGACTTACCGGCTATTGTGGATCTTCAGCATCACGACCGGCACCAACGAGGAGCTCGAGGAGGTCCAGGAGTGATTTTTCTCCTCAAGCGCCCGGGTGGGGGACGGGTGGCTTTGCCCCTGCGGCTCGGCGCTCTGCTCGCTCTTGCCGCCGCGCTCTGCTGCGCGGATGACTTGAATGTTGAAGGCGAACTGGCATCCTTCGTGGCCCGGGACCAGGACAAGGATGGCTTGACTGAGCTCTGGGTAGCCTATTTCAACTCGGGGCAACGGTTCCTTGGGCTCTTTCGGGGCCAGAAGACCTACTCGAAGGGTCCTGATCGAGTTCTTCCCATCGACGAGCAGGCCATCCTTTATTCGCTCGGCGACTACGACTCGGCGCCGGGTCTGGACCTCCTGCTCCTGTCGCGTTCACACGGTGTGCTCTGTCCGCTCTCGCCCGGCGACGCGGGCGGCGGCTACAGAAAGGTGGTCGACACCGATCTCTTCTTCACTGTCCCGAGTCGTCGTTTGGCACCTCAGTGGCTCTCAAAAGACCGCCTCGATATCGATCAGGATGGCGTCGACGACCTCGTCCTCCCGGAGCGCACTCGTCTTCGAATTCTCCTTGGCGCTCCAAAAAAAGAGGGCGCCAACGCTTCGGGCAGCCTGTGGCGGTCCACGGTCGATTTGCCGGTAATTTACTATCCCCTTTACGACTCCCGGGAGGAGAGGGTCTCGAAGGTGATTGAGGACTTTGCGGAGGAGGACAAGAGCCCGCTGCCGATTTACGACGGCGCAAGCGCCTACCCGTACCCCGTTTTCCGTGACTTCGACGGCGACGGACAACTCGACCTTGTCTTGAAGCTCCCGGGCCCGCGGCTCGAGGTCTTTCGACAGACCCAGCCGGGCGTGTTCTCCCAGTCGCCCGACCTGAGGTTGGAGATCCGCTGGACGAAGGATTCGAGCGGGCTTGACTGGACTGACTTGAACGGTGATCGCAAGCTCGACCTTGTCTCAACCGAGCTGCTCCTCAAGGACCTTACCACCGAGGTGAAAGTCTTCATCCAGGATGACTCCAGGGCTGACCATGGCTTTGTGGAGCCTCGCCAGGCTCTGCGCGTGGAGGGCTTCTTTCGAAGGCCCGTGCTGGCCGACGTGAACGGGGACGCCCGGCTGGACCTTTGCGTTTCGCCCTATCGGGTAGACCTTCTCGAGAAACTCAACCAGCGTGTCGTGGAGGAAATGGAGCTGTCGCACAAGGTGTTTCTTGGAACTCGCGAGACTCCCTTCGAGCGAAGACCCTCGTTTCAGGAGCGCTTCCTCGTGAAGACACAGGAGCTCGATAGCACCAGCGCGAGGCCGCCCATCCTCGCGGGGCACGACTTGACGGGGGACGGCCGAGCGGACCTCCTTCTGGTCGATGGCGGGCGATCGCTTCGGCTCTATCGATCGGTATCGGAGCGTCCGCTCAAATTCGAGGAGGTCAAGGCCTTCGCAAACAAGGTGGGCGACCCCATCGACGTGGAAGCGTTGAGCCTCGACAACGAGCCCGGCGAGGAGATCGTGCTGCGATTCGAACGACGGCTCCAGATCCTCAGGGCCAGGTAAAATCGCCATGAGATGGAAACCTCTGCTTCTTGTGGCTCTTCTCGCCCGCTGGCCCGAACACCTTCGAGCCGAGTCCGGAGCCTACACGGTCCAGACGTTGGAGGTCGGGCATCAAGCGCTCCACCTCCACTGGGGACCGCGGGGAAAGGAGGGGCGCGGGGGCCTCTTCGCCTTGACGCGAAGCTCTGTTCGCACCTGGGAGCAAACCTCGCTGGGATTCTCCAGCCAACTCAGCGAGGAGATCCCACTTCCTCGCGAACCGAGCCTCGTCGATTTCGCCGACATGTGCGGCGACGGTGCCGAAGAGGTCGTGCTCCTGAATCGAAAGGGCCTCTTCGTTGAGACTCGCGCGCTGCGCCCCGGGGATCCGCGTGCCGCAGACGGGGTCGATGGAGCCTTTACGCGAGTCTTGCCTCTCATTGGAGTCCCCGTTGGGCTCGAGCATGCGCCGGCCGCATTCCTGAAGGACGTGACGGGCGACGGTCTCGTCGACCTGGTGGCTCCCGTGCGCGCCGGCTACGAAGTTTATCGCCGGGTGGGAGAGAAGCTCGTGAAGCTCGTGAGCCTTCAAGGGGAACACCGTGTGACGGTCGACTCGGGCGGACCAAGCCTCCTCGACCCCCTACGATTTGAGCTCAATATCCCCCAACTCAAGTTCAAGGACCTCAACGGCGATGGCCTGCTCGATATCGTCTCCCGCTTGAAGGAAAAAACTCGCTGCTATCTGCAAGGGCCTCAGGGCTTCTCGGCTCAGCCGACCTACGAGCTCGACCTGGCCCGTTTCCGTGAAGGAGTCGGCGCCACCGCGGGCGAGGGGGCCAAGGGCGCGGGCAAGAAACCTCGCAAGAGCGGCCTTTCGTTGGGTGGAGGAATCAAGGTGCACGAGGTCGACATGGACTCGGACGGCGTCCAGGACTACTTGATCGCCGCCGGTCAATATTTGCGGGTTTACTTCGGCTCGAGGGCAACCACTGATTTTTCCCGTCCGCACACCCTCTTGAAGCTCTCGAGTGAGCTTCAGGGCGTGGGTAGCTTCGATATCGACGGAGATGGCCGATTGGACCTGGTGGCGATCAAGTTCGAGCTTCCGAGCCTGCCCAGGCTCATCGCGGCCTACTTCGTCTCCATGAGCCTCGACTTCGAGGTCCTGGGCTACAGGAATGAAGGGGGCCGCAAGTTCTCCCGGCGGCCTGACTGGCGCAATGCGCTGGCCCTCAAGCTGCCTCCCCTGCGAGAGGTGATCGAGGGCTTCGATGCCTTCGCTGAAAGGTTCCTCAGCGCCACTTCCCGCCGGGGTCGCTTTGCCGCGGGAGACTTGAACACCGACGGGCAGCCCGACGCTGTTTTCCTCGACACGGATCACGTGCTGAGGGCCTATTTCGGCCGCCCGGGCGAGCCGCCGCCAGGTAACGTGCGCCTCGGGAGCCTACTTTTTGACACAAGGAAGAGCGACTGGGAGCTTCAGGAGCTGCTCAATTTCGTGGCCAATGCAAGCCTTGAGCAGGCTCGCCGCACGGTCGAGGGCCGCACCGCCGGTCTCGCGATCCGCCTGGGCGAGGACTACGACCCGGGGGACGTGAGGGTCCGCGTTCTCGACCTTGACGCAGACCGAAGGGGCGACATCGTGATCGACTGTGGTAACGGCAAGGTCAAAGTGGCCCTGTCGGGGCTGTGAAAGCCACAAATTCGTTGAAGCCGCGGCTCTCGCGAGTTTGACAGGACTGGGCGAGTCGATAGAATTTGAAGCCTCCATGGACGAGAAGAACCCATCGCCAATCCCTTCAGCGGGGACTCAAACCGTCGAACCCAATCCCGTGGTGGTTACCTCCATGGATTTGAAGCTCAAACCGGGTACGCGGATCCAGCTCGGATTACGCAAGGGCCTTGTCGATCAGGTACGAGGCAGCTGGAAAAAACCCTATGATGTCCGCGTCCTCTGGGACGATGAGAAGTACCCGGTCTTCGTGACCCACAGAGGGCTCGAGCTCGAGTTCGCGAAGGGACGCCTCAAGGTTCTGTAACCATTTGCCAGGGAGGGCCCACCGAGCTCCGTGCCCCCCGTCGCGAGAATTCCTGACCGTTCAAGAAAGGGGGGCTGCCCCTTGAGCGGGTCTAGGTGAACCTGGCATGAACCTTACGCCGCTCCACCAGGCCGTGGCCTGTGTACCCGTGTTGTCGGTGTCAGTCATCAAGGCAATGGCTTCGAGAGTCGTGGGCTCTGTGCCGAAGGCCCACTTGAAGTCATTGAGGTGGTTGCGACGCTCGGTGAGCCATTGGCCACCTTCCGCGGGGCCCGGGCTCTTCGAGGAGCTGCAGCCTGCAATGGCGAGCAGCGAAGCAGAAAGAAGAACCCTCACGACGTCACTCATCCCTCCAGTCGACCTCTGCATTTCGCCCCGATGCGAGCGATTGATAGGCGGCGTCGACGACAGCCACCGCATTCCGGGCGTCCAGCGCCGTCAACGGTGGAGGAGCCTTTTTCTGGAGCGCCCGAAGAATCGAAACGTCAATGTCGCCCCAGCGCAAGGGGTTGTCTTCGGGGTGGGAGACATCAGGCTGACCCTTGTTGCGCTCGTGGCACCACTGCATCAAGGCGCCATCTCGAACCATGTAACCTCCGTCGAAGGATCCGTCCGAGCCGAAGAGGGTGACACTCATACCCGCTGCAAATCCTCCGGGTCCGCTAAAGCTTGAGCCCGCCGTGAAGCTCAGCAACACCGACACCAGCGCTCCTGACTCGTACTCGATCGCGAGGGCTGCAGTATCCTCCGCCACCTCTGGCCGCCTTGCGACGAGCTTTGACGCCACCGCCGTGACCTGACGGGCTCGTCCGAAGAAAGCGTTGGCCAAATCCGCCACGTGGCAGCCGCCGTCGATCAAAACGCCGCCGCCTGAGCCGGACCTTGTGCCTTTCCAGTGCGCAGGATCGTTCAATCGAGACTCCTCATCCGTGTACCAGCGGAACGATGCACCCAGGGGTTTTCGAAGCGCCCCCTCCCTCCTGCGTCGGGAAGCGGTACGGTAGAAAAAAACCTCGCGCAAGGAGTGGGTGATGTGGAGCTCGCGGCCACACGCCCTGGCCGTGTCGATCATGCGATCACACTCACCGACGATGGGGGACATCGGCTTCTCGCAAATAACATGTTTTCCAGCGCGGAGTGCCTCGCAAGCCATTGTGGCGTGAAGGTTGTGGGGGGTGAGGATGAGGACAACGTCGACATCGTTGGAAGCAAGGACAAGTCTGTAGTCCGCGACAGCGAAATCGATGCCTGCCGAACGGGCAAAGTGCGTTCTGCGGGCTTCCACCGGCTCCGCAAGCGCCGTCACACGCACTCCCTCGGCTCGAAGAAGGCCCTCGAGATGGCTCCTGGCGACATCGCCGGCACCCACAATTCCAATCCGTAGTTCGTTCATGAGTGAATACTTGCACGTTGCTTCATTGTGGGTTTCAACGCGCCTCCTCTTCTTGTTGCGAGCCCGGCTGCCAGGTTTCCCAGGTCCGAACAGCCAATTCTGTCATGTGCTTTTCCAGGAGACTGCCCAGCTCGAAGCCATAGGCGGACAGATGTTGACTCTTGCCCCCCTTCTCGAGCGCTTCCCTCGTGAAAGCGTAGCCCATGTAATGGTCGGCGAGTGTCCAGAAAACCACCCGCCGGGCCTTTGTGCGCTCGAGAATCATCCTCTGAATTCGCGCCCCCAGCTCGCTGGACATCTCGCCAGGAAAAGTAGCGAAGAGGACGTTTCCAAGTCGAACGCATTGCAAAATGGCATGCTCAGGATAGTGGGAAGCGATCTCGCTACCCACGAAGGGCACGGACCACGCCACACGAGGCGGCAGGCGTACCCGGGCCATCAGGTGCACGAAGGGCGCCTCCGTTCCCGAAGGCACGAGCAAGGTCCCCAGGCGGAGTGTCTCGAGGGCGAGACGTCGCCCAATACGCTCCACTCGACGTTCCCAGCCCGCCGGTGCGTGGTCACCGCTCGATCCCGCAGCAAGGTCGGCGGAGGGGCCCACCGCAAAGAGCGCGACGCTGCGATCCGGGGCCTCGAGAGTCCGGCAGCATACGCCAGGGTAGTCGCCGGAGGCACGACGGAGATAGAAGGGAATCAGCGTTGGATGAGCAGCGAACCCAAGGATTCTGGCCACGACGCGATCGCTCGTGAGACTTGATATCCGAGCACTCTCCGCCAGGAACTGGAGCACGCTCAGCTCGGGGTCGCTCGGAGCGTCGAGGTCGCGCCGGTTGTAACTGACCCAGGAGGCGCACGACTCGGGAAGCCGAGCGCTCGCCTCCTCGATTCGGACGGGCAAGAGGTTCACCGCAGCTTCCGCGATGGCTCGTGCGGTCTGCTCGACCAGATGGTTGAAGACGAGAGGATCGAAGGACCCCATGCCGAGCAACTCGGCCGGCCAGGCCTCCAGGAAGCCGCCGGGAGCGGTGTGCGCGTGCGTACCGGCGACGATCCAGCCACTCACCTGGGCACGCTGCATCTCCGCTCGATTCTCAACGGCGGCGCGAAAACTCGTCGGAATAAGCACGCGGTCGAGCACCACAAACGCAAAGCGGCGCCCCCCCTTCTCGAGCACGCAAGCGCGCACGAAGAGAGGATCTCGAAGCTCACGCAGCCGAAAACACGAGGCCCCCACGTACCCTGCCATCGGCGAGGCGAAGGGTGAATTGAGCGCCACGCGAGCGGCCCCAGCTTTCAGTACACCGGTTCCGCTCCAAAGTGCAAGAATCTCCGGCGGCTCCGTTTCCCAGCCTGGCGATGGCAGTGGCGCGGAAGCGCAGGAAAAAAGCAGGGCCACTGCAAGCAAGCCACAAGAGATTTCGCAACAGCGGAGCGCACAGAGGCTCATTCGTCGCATTGTAGCAGGCGATGACTCCCGCAGCGCTTGGAGGGCAAGAAGTCCGTCTTGCATCGAAGGCATCGAAAGGGGCCTCTGGGCTTCGCAACCCGACCAGCTACTCGCCCGTCTTCGCAAACGAATGCACCCTCAACTCGACGCACTCCTGTAAAATCAAGCCCGGCCATTGAGCGCAAGGCTCGGTGTATTGGCTTCCCCGAGGACCCGCAAGAACGCTATACTCCGCGCAGTCGTGCTTGGGACATCTTGACCAAAGGTTCACCCACAATCGGCCCCGGAGCCGGCGGGAACCGCGAAGCGATCGCCGGCGAGGCGCCGACAGGCGCCCCGGTAGAGGGGAGTTCTTGCTCCCCCGAGAGGAGTATATGAACCCAAGACCCCTCGGATCCACTGGACTTGATGTCGCTCCCGTGGGTTTTGGCTGTTGGCAGTTGGGCGGCGACGGGTGGGGGACTCTGTCGGCGCGAGCTGTTCAAGAGGCCATCCTTCGGGCAATCGATCTGGGCTTGAATGTCTTCGATACGGCTCCCATCTACGGATTCGGCCAATCGGAGGACCTGCTGGGGCGGACTCTCTCGGGGCGATCGGAGGGGGTTGTGGTCGTCTCGAAGGTTGGCCTGGTCTGGGACCACCGCAAGGTCGTACGCCACAACCATCGGCCGGAGAGCCTGCGGACTCAACTCGAAGGGTCGCTTCAAAGGCTCCGGCGTGAGCCTCTCGACCTCCTCCTCCTCCACTGGCCCGACCCCACCGTGCTCCTTGACGACAGCGTTGCCGTGCTGGACTCACTGAGGAGCCAGGGGAAGATCCGGGCCTGGGGGCTCTCGAATTTTCCTGCCGCGGACGTCACCCGCATTCGGCGACCCGACGTGGTGCTCGAGTATCCCTCCAATGCGCTCAAGCTCTACGCGCAAGAGTCTCGAGCGGCAGCCAGCGCCGGCGAAGAGCTGCTCGGCGCGCTTGATTCCACCGCTACGGGCTTCATGGCCTACGATGTGCTGGCCCGGGGGCTTCTGGGCGGAAGGTACACGGAAGCAAAAAAGTTCGGGAAACGCGACCTTCGATCCCGAGATGATCGCTTCAGCGCTGCAGCATTTCCCGGAAACCTCCAAAGGGCGAGACGCATCAGTGAACTTGCAAGAAAACTGGGGACGCCGCCGGCGGCACTGGCCATCCGTGCGGTTCTCGAAAGAGCAGGCGTTGGGTGCGCTCTCGTGGGCTTCAAGACCTCAACTCAAGTGGAGGAGGCAGCAGAGGCCGTGAGCATCCAGATGACCGAGGCGACACGGGCGACGATGAAGGCCATTGAAGACAACGAGGCCATCAACTCCGTTTGATCACATCTCGCAGCTCAGTGTGTCGTCGGTGGGATCAATGCCCTCAAGGACGGGGCCCGGTGGCCGGGGAGGGGTTCCTCCTGCAAAGAGAAACATTAGCGCCCCCACGGGGTCCGCGAGATTGATGGTGCCGTTGTCGTCGACATCGGCCGCGTCCTCGCACCCAAGCTTGCCAAAGCCCAGGTAAAGATATCCAAGCGTCATGACAACATCGGATATGTCGACTTCACCATCCGAGTTGACATCTCCCCTTCGAAACCGTGGCACACTCTTGAAGACAAGCATCTCGGGCTCGAGAGACGCAAGGAATGTGCTGGTGCCAGGCGGCGTCACTTCCAGCACGCCGTGACGAGCGCCGTTGCGGGCAAAGAGCTCAAGCCCGGGGTCGTCGTCTACCTGTGCCGGGGTGAGGACGTCGTCTACATCCAGGAACCAGTCACCTACCTGGCCTTCAATCCTCGCGTACGCACGAAAGCCGCCTTCCTCGAATCGAGCGAGCAGGAGGCTGTTTGCGTACTGAACAAGCACGCCGTCAGCCTCACCTCCCAGAAAGCGACCCGGGATGATGACCTGGCCACGTTGGAGCTCCCAGGTAGGTCGCATTCCAGGCAAGTACCGATCCGTAATGCCCAGGATCCTCAGCTTTCGCTCGCTACGCTCCCAGCCGAGGGTAACCCAGGACTGGCCATTCGAAATCAGGATCTCCTCGCCGCCGCCAGCGATAAACTGTCCGCCAAAAAAACTCTCCGTGGTTCCGTCCCTGGCCAGTGTCCACTCGCCTTGGTTCAAGGTGCCGCTGGCAATCCACACAAGTTGGGCTTCGCCGCCGCCGTCCCAGGCAACAACCCCCATGCGCCCACGCCCTCTCAAAACGAGCTCTTCGATGCCGTCGCCGTCCAGATCGACCGTGTGAAGGCAATCTCCGGAGGAGAATTCCCAGCCGGATGCGACCCCAGCCGAAGCTGGAATCGTTCCATCGACTGTCAAGCGGCTTACCTTGGGCCCATCCCTTGAGGGAAAGACCTCGGTCAAGGAGCGCGCGCTCACAATGAGAAAGCTTTCAAGTCCACCCTGAAGCCTTCGGCCGCGACGAAGAGAGGGAACCTCCGCATGGGTCCACGCACGGAGAGAGCCTCCGGCACTCCACCGCGTCACCATGCGCGAGCTCGGACCGTTTGCCTCCTCCGCGGGACCGGCTGACGAGATCAGGCTCACGTCGTTCTCGCCCATTACGGCGAGATCACTGCGAGCAGCGTCAAAGAACGGAAGGGAGAGAAATCGGTCAGCTGCACCTATCTTCCACGAGGCTCCACCGACCACGCCGGGTTGAATCTGGGAAGTTTCGTACCACAGCGCCCTCGGGCTACCATCACTCATGTCGAAGACGCAGACTTCCTCACCCTGGTGGCAGAAGATGAGATCGCGAGCAACCCCAAGGAAGTCTCCCGTGAGGATCGCCACACCGGGAGCGAAACGAAAGCGTCCCGGTGGCAACGCGCCGGCTTCCTTCGGCTCAGGAATCACGAGCTGACGCTTGTCGTTCACGAAGGCACAGCGGACGAGTGAGCCACGGGCGAAAAGCAGGTCGGAGCGGCCGTCTCCGTTGAATTCGCCCACGATTCGCCGAACACCCTCGCCCCCAACACAGCTCCAGCCACAGCCCCGGTAAGCACGCAGGCCGATCCCGTCGAACCCAACCGTCTCGAGCTTTCCCCAGTCGTCGTGGTCGTTAAACTCCACCTCGTCGAGCTTGCCATTTGCGTTCAGATCCTCGGAGACGAAGGCCGTCGTCAGCACTCCGTCCTTGTTCCAGTCCACGTTGTCACTGAATGCGCCTACCGACAGCCGCCTCAGCTCGCCACAGGCGAGAATGTGCTCGTTCGGCACCTTTCCCATGCCGACGGGCTCGAGGAGCCTATCCTCTCGCAGACGGGCCTGGATGGTCCCGTGCGAAAAATCCATGACAGGCAATCCGTTCAAGAAATCGACTCCGCAGAACTGGAACCGGTAATTCATTACGCTTGGATAGTTCGGCTTCCAGTTCGTGTTGTCCCAGCTGCCATCCTGGGTGGAGCCGCCATGCCCGAGCCCGAAGGCATGGCCCAGCTCATGGAGCAACGTTGCGGAGCGTTGATACCGCAGAAGATCCTCGGAGATGTCGGGGAAAGGCTTTCGGAAGAGCACCGAGATCTGGACACCGGAGCTCACGAGGCCATCCCGCTTCGCGAGGTCATCCGAGAAGCTCTCGGAGTAGGGGTGATTGCGATCGCCTTCAAGAGGCCCCCCGGCGTCCGGGGATTGGGCCAGCTCGGCAATCAGAACATAGTAGAAAATATTGCGACGCGAAGGCCGGAAGAATCTTCCGCCGTTGTAAACTTCGTACAGGGACAGGTGCGTCGAGGCGCCCCGCTCGCCGCAGGCAGGTCTCGAGGGGAAGCTATCCTGGTAAGGCAGCGTCTTCTCCTCGTCTGGCTCGTTCACAAAGGCGGTGAAATCAACATCGGGCTCGAGGAGGGATTCCGGAATGAGGTTCTGGATCCCCGGTCCCAAGTCGAAGTGAATCTCAATATTTCCTCCCGCCTTCCGGAATGCCCGAGTTATGTCAACAGCAGACTGATAGGCTATCACGGCACTGGGCTGAGCTGAGCCGTCCTGCGTGAGCATCCAGTCCATCTCGACAAAAACGTCCTTCCTGTTCGGGTTTGCGCCATATACAGGCAAGGGCTCAAAGCCTGATCCCGAAGAGTATCCCTTGACTTCCCAGCCGTCGAGCAATCCGTCACCGTCGGAGTCCGGGTTGCTGATCTGGGTGCCATGAGCAACCTCTTCCTCGTTGCTCAACCCGTCACCGTCGGAGTCAAGGGCTGGATCTTGTGCCCAGGCACCCACGGAGACAACACCAGTTAGAAACCCAACGAGTGAGAATCTGCCCACTCTTGAGGTATACAGCATGGTAAGAAGACCTGTAAATTTTCAGGGACCCTGGAGCCAACTTCCGATTTTACCTGGAGCACGGGCCCCTAACAATGCCCATTTCACTCCAAGATCACCCATGACGACACCCTGCATTATCCTGGCCTCGTCCTCGCCAAGGAGGCGAGAGCTTCTCTCAAGGCTTGTCGATCACTTCGAAGTCATCGAGCCCCTGGGCCTCGACGAAAGCTCCACCGTGGGGCGAGCGCATGAGATCGCCGAGCGGCTTTCGGTTCTAAAAGCCGAAAACGTTCTCGGGACGCTCGCAGCCTCGAAGAGGGTGGGCGTCGCGGAAGCCTTCGTTCTGGGCGCCGACACGGTCGTGACGATCATGAACACGGATGAGGAGGTCGTGCTCGGAAAGCCGCTCGATCGGGAAGACGCGCGCCGAATGCTCCGACTCCTCAGTGGGAGGTCCCACCACGTATGGACGGGCGTCGCCGTGGCTCGATGCGGCATCGCAACAGTGTCGGCGGCTGAATGTACGGAGGTTGCATTCAAACCGCTCCTCGACTCCGAGCTGGAGACTTACCTCTCCACCGGCGATTGGGAGGGCAAGGCCGGAGCCTACGGGATCCAGAGCCACGGCTCCACGCTCGTTCGGTATTTCATGGGCTGTTACTACAATGTGGTTGGCTTGCCCCTGGGACTCACGGCAAGGCTGCTTGTCGACGCCGCCGTTGCAGAGCACACCTGCGATTGTCCGATCTTGCCACTTCAGGGAATGCCGGCTACGGCCCGTCCTCGCCTCTGCGGGAGGAGGTGATGAGCGGAGTTGAAGCTGTCGCTTCGGTAGGGACGTTGGTCGCTGAGGGCGGTGGAACGTGTGGAACACTTCCGTTGCCGTTCGTGAGGGGCCCGGAGGGGGCACCGGTTGTTCCAATTCCCTGATTCGGCAGCACAATCGACACGTTCGGGGGAGCCGGGCGCGTTGTCAAGTAGGTGTACGAGCCCATTCCTTGCTCGTAGAACTTGAGGAATCGCGCGGACTCCTCGAGCGTGATACGCTTCTCGCGCAGGGCACTCTCAACATCCTTTCGCATCTGGGAGATGAGCTGGCTACCGGAGTACTGTACATAGGAGAGGACCTGCTGGACGCTGTCGCCCTTCACGACCGTGTCCACGTTGACGTTGCCGTTCTCGTCCAGGGAGACGTGCACCGAGTTGGTGTCGCCAAAAAGATTGTGGAGATCCCCGAGGATCTCCTGGTATGCGCCGACCAGGAAGGCCGCAAGGTAGTACTCCCCGCCTCCTTCAGCTCCTGACTCGGAGTCAAGATCGTGGAGCTCCAGTGTCTTCTTGACGTCGCGTAGGTCGATGAACTTGTCCACCTTGCCGTCCGAATCACAAGTGATGTCCGCCAGAATGCCCCTCCGGCGTGGTTCCTCGCGTAAGCGGTGGATCGGCATGATGGGGAAGAGCTGCTGAACAGCCCAGCTGTCCGGCAACGACTGAAAGACGGAGAAATTGCAAAAGTAGGTGTCCGAGAGCTGCGCCTCGAGACCCTGAAGCTCCTCGGGCACGTAGTCCATGCTGCGGACGATTCGCAAGATCTTCTGCGTTGCGCAGTAAAAGAGCTTCTCCGAGAGGCTTCGAAGCTCCAGGCTCAGATAGCCGAGGTTGAAGGAAGTGAGGAGCTCGTCATAGGCCTGCACGGCATCGTGATAGCTCTCCAGGAGGTTCTTCTTCGAGACGTCCCTGCAAAGGGCGTGGAGGTCATGAACCGGCTGTGGATAGTCCTCGGGAATATCCTCCGTTGGCTCCTCGAAATGAAACTTCGACACGCCCAGGACATCGAACACCAGCACGCTGTGGTAAGCGACCGTGGCGCGTCCCGATTCAGTGATGATCGTCGGGTGTTTCACGCCGGCCTCCTCGCAGACCGTCTTGACACGGAAGATGACGTCGTTGGCGTACTCCTGAAGCGTGTAGTTCACCGAAGACTCGAAATTCGTCTGCGAGCCGTCGTAATCGATGCCCAGACCTCCGCCGACGTCGAGATACTCGAGTCCTGCGCCATCGCGCGTCAGTTCGACGTAGATTCGGGCAATCTCATTGATCGCGTTCTTGATGTTGTGAATGTTCGTGATCTGGCTTCCAAGGTGGAAGTGGAGAAGCTTGAGACAGTCTTCCTTTCCCTGAGCCTTGAGCAACTCCAGTATTTGGAGGAGCTCGGTCACAGTGAGGCCGAACTTGGAGCGGTCGCCGCCGGAGAGCCGCCAGCGGCCCGATCCCTTGGCCGAGAGCTTCACCCGCACGCCAAATGACGGCCGCACCTGAAGCTTCTCGGCATACTTGAGGATCAACTCAAGCTCGTTGAACTTCTCCACGACGGGAATCACGGTCTTCCCAATTTTCTGAGCGAAGACGACCATCTCGATGTAATCGTCATCCTTGAAGCCATTGCAGATGATGGGGATGTCGCTGCGGTGCGTGAGGGCAAGGACAGCGAGCAGCTCCGGCTTTGAGCCACTCTCGAGACCAAATCGGTAGGGCTTTCCGAAGTCGAGGAACTCCTCGACCACCTGCCTTTGCTGGTTCACCTTGATCGGGTAGACACAGCAGTAGCGCCCCTGGTACTCGTACTCCTGGATAGCGGCCTGGAAAACGTCGTGCATCTCGCCGATTCGGTGCCGCAAGATGTCAGTGAACCGCAGGAGGATGGGAAGCTCGATGCCTCGCTGCTTGAGCTGATCGACAAGCTCCTTCAAGTCGATGAATTGCTCGGGATCCTTGTAAGGATGAACTGCGACGCAGCCTCGCTTGTTGATGGAGAAGTAGCCCTTTCCCCAGTTGCGAATGTTGTACAGCTCTCTTGAGTCCTGGACGGTCCACTTCTCTAGCGGATCTCTCGTCATCGATTTGAGCACCTCGCGCGAATTGTTGTGAGTCCTGACATACTAGATGTGAAACGCAATTCTGAAGATTGCCCTCAGCAGATGCAATAGCGCAGGCTGACAAATTTGCCGTCGGCGCTCGGAGCGAGGGTCAACCGTCGATAACACCCGCCCCCCGATAAGTTCCTTCAAGCATTCGACAGGCGGCCTTCTCGGCCCCATCTGCCGATTCCCTCTTATCAGGGTATATTCCTAGGGCCCAGGGGGTCACGGGTCTGAAGACTCCTCCGCGGCCGCATCACACAACTCGAGTAGCTGGTGAGCGAGGAGGAGCGCATGGCAAGAAGCCCAAGCTATGCCGACAGTTTCTCGGTTTCTCAATTCATCATGCAGTGCGGCTTGATTTGCGCCGTATTTGGCCTGTGGCATTCACCCTTGATCCAGCCGGTGAAGCTCATGGTGGTCCTCTTCCACGAGCTGAGTCACGGCCTCATGGCACTCTTCAGTGGTGGCCAAGTCCACAACGTAATTCTCACGGCTGACGAGGGCGGCGCCTGTGAGACCTCGGGCGGAGTGCCGCTTTTCATTGTGAGTGCCGGCTATCTGGGGAGCATGACGATGGGCGGCCTCATGCTCTACCTCTCGAGGGTGAAGGGTTGCGTGACGCTCGTTTACATTCTTCTCTTCATGACCCTCACTGCGGCAATCTTCACGGTCCTTCGCGACCCCTACTCTCGCCGTTTTGCCACGGGCCTTGCGGCTGCGTTCCTCGTTCTGGGTTTCTTGGTGCCGACACTCCTGGGCGCTCTTTTCTTGCGGATCCTGGGCACCGTGAGCTGTCTTTACTCCATCTTTGACATTTACTGGGACGTTCTCGCCACGGATCGACCCGGCTACACCCCGGAGAACGATGCTGTTGCGATCGCCAATCTCACTGGTGTCTCGCCGCACGTGGTGGGGCTGCTTTGGCTCGGTCTGAGCGTACTCTTTTTTCTCGCGCTGCTAAAAATCATGGTTCTGCGCGAACCCGGGGTACTTCCGGAAGCCAAGCAACTGCCGGCTACGGCCTGATCGCGCCAAGAGCCATATTTTCTTGAGAAGCTCAAGAGTTGAGATCCAACGATGCTAACCTCCTGCAAGAAGTGTCATCGCCAGTACCACGTCGAGGGTATGAAGGAAGGACAACTGGTCCGTTGTCGCTGTGGCGACCTGTTTGCCGTGCCAGCCCCGAAAGCCCGGGAGGCCCGAACGCTCCACTGCTCGGGCTGCGGCGGCAAACTCAGGGAGAAGGCTCGGAAATGTGACTACTGCGCAGCGGAGATCACACTTGCGGAGCGAAACCTGGGCCCCGCTTGCCCCGAGTGCTTCGCCCGTTTGCCCTCCGGGGCCAAGTTCTGCAGTGACTGCGGCGTCGAAATCCGCCCCGAGGCCATGCGCGCCTCTCGAGCCTCTGCCTCTTGCCCGAGGTGCAAGGCATCGCTCACGCTTTGCGAGCTCGAAAAGATGCACTACACCGAGTGCGGCTCCTGCGGGGGGCTCTGGCTCGACGCGGCGACCTTCGATCGGGTGATATCGGAGCGCGATACTGCGGCCTTGGCTAGCTCGCTACACCCGTTTACCAGCACCAGGAAGCTCGAAGTGGAGGCCCAGCTCGTCAAGTACCTATCGTGCCCGGTCTGTGACACGCTCATGCACCGCAAGAATTTCGGCAACTCTTCGGGTGTCTTGATCGACTGGTGTAAGGGACACGGGTTCTGGTTCGATGTCTCCGAGCTGGAGAAGATTATTTTCTTTATCAACTCCGGCGGTCTTGACAAGATGCGCCAGCAAGAGATCCGGAGGGCGAAGGACGAGCTCGATCGCCTCAACGAGCAGAAGAAGCGCGCTCCGTTCTCGCCGCCCCGACCATTTAACCACACCGCCGGGGTCGGCGTTGAACTCGAGGATGTCCTTGACGGTATTGGCAAGGTCGGCTCCTTCCTCTGGCGGCTGGTCAAATAGGGACTTCCAGGTACCAGGCAAGGGGCAGCGTCCCCTGGAATCCCCGCTGGCTCGGATTGGTTTACTTATCGGCGATTGCAACCCGAGCGATTGCACGGCAGGAGGATGCCGCTGGATGAAACCAGGAAAGGAAAAGACCCGGGGAACGCGGAGAGTTGCGAGTCATGCCGCCACGTGCCCTCGCCCCTCTGACACGGCTATCCAATCCTCGTCTTCTTCTCCATTCTGCCTTCCTGAGCGATCTCCTGCCTCAGCGACAGCTCAGGGCTCAGCTCAGCGAGCCGATCGGCCAGGAATCCAGGCCCAAGACACCTCTGGACGAGCCCCTTGACAAAGAAAGGAGTCAAGCCAAGCTGAAAACGTGAACGCCGTTCACGTTTCAGGCTGGATAGTCGCCTGACGCCAATGAAAGGACGATAAATCCCTGAACTTCTTGTTTTATTTCGGTTCCAGACCAAGTGGGAACTCCTCCCATGAACGACGGTAGCCTACCGGGTCCAGTTCCTTCCAGTTCCGGGGGCGCCAGTTGGGGCAAGTCGACGCGAAGCAGCGACGAGTACTACTGGCTCGAGGGTCCGCAGAGCCGCCGGCGAGAGCTCCTGCGGCTCGTGCGGATCCTGTATGACTTCATCAAGGGCTATCGCGCTCTCCACTTCCTTGGACCGTGCGTGACAGTGTTCGGTTCCGCCCGCTTCCGCGAGGATCACCGGTACTACCACATGGCGAGAGAGGTGGGCCGTCTCCTCGCGCAGAAGGGCTTCACAGTCCTCACGGGCGGGGGACCTGGCATCATGGAAGCAGCCAATCGCGGGGCCCGCGACGTCGGCGGTAAGTCCATCGGCTGTAACATCGAACTGCCCACGGAGCAAAAGCCAAACCCCTATCTCGATCAGTGGACGGAGTTTCGGTATTTCTTCGTGCGGAAGGTCATGTTGGTCAAGTACTCGTGTGCGTTCATCGTCTTCCCGGGGGGTTTTGGCACTCTGGACGAGATCTTCGAGACCGCCACGCTGATCCAAACAGGCAAGATTCTTCGTTTTCCGGTCGTTGTGCTTGGCATGGACTACTGGGGGCCGCTCCACGACTTTCTGAAAAGCACCATGGTGCAAGAAGGTACCATCACTTCGGAGGAACTTTCAGGCCTGATGCTGACCGATTCGCCCTTGGACGCTGTCGAGCGGGTCTTCACCGAAGTGACGACCAACTTCGGCATCAAGGCGTGGCCTGCGATGCGCCCAAGCTGGGTCCTTGGCGAGACAGCGCGGGGCCCCAGGGAATAACGCGGCTCTACATAGCCCGGCACGATTCGGAGTGGCGTCTCGCCGGTTCTCCTCCGCGCTGGCTTTGTCTCTTGTCCTCTGCGATCCTTCCAGGATCGCGGTCGGCCTTCGCTTCGCGCCATCGCGGAAAACTCCGAGGCGAATGCTGAACACTCGGAATCGCGCCGGACTATTTAGAAGACCAACCTGAGAAGCGCCCACCCAAAATTGTGATCTCAACTCCCCGGCGCAGCGCGCTCCCCTCTTCCGAGTTGCAAGATTTCTCCTTTTCCTACGAAAGCCGTGCGTCACCGCCATCACGAAAAGGCGTTTCGTTAACCGCGAGAGAGAACATCTTGAACTTCGTGCGGACTGCGCTAACCTGTTCCCTTGCCTGACACTTTCTGATCGTTCTGTCTTCTACGCGCAAACCAATAAAACATAACGCATGGACTGATTGCCGTTTCCTCCTGGCTTTGAGGCATCTATTGATGCCTGTCACTGTTGCTGTAGTGGTAGCAACAGTGTTTCCGAGGCTTGCTACCGTACTGGTGGTTAGTTATGGTCGCACACGTTCCAGAACACAGATCGCTGTCAGAATACAGCGATCCGCCCACGAGCCTCCTTGAGTACATCCGTGCCCGATTAACTCCTCACGAGTTCACGACTTGGTTTGAGCACACCCCGCTCCACTTCTTCCATCCTGATCGTTTCGTCCTGACGCTAAGAAATCGTTTCCGAAAGAACTGGGTAGAAAAAAATTACCGTAACCTCATTGTTACTTCAGCCAGAGACTTGTTTCAAACCGAAGTTCGACTCGCCTTCGAGATAGATTCAGGTCCGCCTGTTGATCACCACGAAGGCGCGGATTCACAGAACCTTCCTCGCTCGCTGCCTCCGACAGCGGACAAGCCGCCTGGTGTTACTCAGACCAACCAGCGCGAACCCTCACGCCATTCCGCGTCCTGTGAAACCAGTCTCACGTCTCCACACGGCGTTTCCCAATATCATCAAACGTCCAGCAGCCTTCACCGCGACTACCGTTTTGATACACTTGTCCTGGGCTCCACCAATAGCGTAGCCCACGCTGCCACTGCTGCAGTGTGCTCCCAACCTTCTAAATGCTACAATCCGCTTCTTCTTTACGGTGAAACTGGTCTGGGAAAAACCCACATCGCACATGCTATTTGCCACCACTTCCTTGAGACGCGCACCAAGCGAGTTAGTTACATTTCTGCACACGAATTTATTGATTTTTATATGACTGTAACTACTTCTCAAGACTCAAGACACTTTCGCTACTACTTTTCGGACACTGACGTTTTAGTCATTGACGACGTTCACTATCTAGCCGCTCGGGACGGGGGTCAAGAAGACTTTCTTCGATTCTTTACTGAGTTCGTGGAAGCAGGAAAACAACTTGTATTTACCAGCCGAAAGACTGAGGATAATTCCAATATAGCCCCCCTTCGCCTCACCTCCCGTTTCAGATCAGGTCTCATGGCCCGAATCGAGCCACATGACTTTGAGATGCAGGTCTCGATCCTGCTGCGAAAAGCTCGGCTCCGCAATGTAGAATTCTCCATGGAGGTCGCAGAGTTTATAGCAAGATCTGCTTTGACTGGAAGTCGACACTTGGAAGGGGCGCTTCTTGCAGTGATCCACTTCGCAAATGCTCGACAGAGACCCATTGACCTGAACCTCGCGAAGGCTGCGCTGCTTGAGGCGTTGCCCAGCCCAGCCCAAAGCTCCACAGTGACCGTGAATAGAATATTGCGAGCAGTTCAAGATTTTTACCAATTGCGTTCTCAGGACCTTCTTTCGCGGTCAAAAGTTCGTGCAGTGGTTCTCCCCCGACATGTGGGGATGTTTCTTGCGCGCCAACTTACCCAACTCTCCTTGGTACAAATTGGTTCGATCTTTGGCGGACGCGACCACACGACAGTTCTTTACGCACAAGACCGTGTGGAGACATTGCTTCGATCTAATCCTCAGATTAGAAAAGACTTACAGATTATTCGCGATCGCATTTCGGACTCTCAACGTCCTGCCCTCTGAGTCAAGCTTTCACGCCTTGTGAAACTCGCCTGAAGTCCCACCCCCAGCGGGTGACAAGTGCACCCTTGAGAGACCCGCCTCGCCTATTTTTGCTTCTGTGGGGTCTCATTGACCTGGTCTTCTAACCCCTCTTTCCAGGCCAAGGCGCGCCCGGAACTTTCGTCGATGCCTGACATGGATTGTGGGATTTGTCCAGCTTGGCTTCCTGAATCGACCCATCTCTCCACACGCCGAGTCACATCGAAACCCAACTACAACCAAGAACCACCCAGAGCCTGAAAGCCCAAGTCGGCGTTGCAACTAACACTCAAGAAAGCAGTTACAATTTAATTATCCATCAAATCTAACATTTTGCCAGACCCCTCATCATCAGTAGTACTCTTCAATACCTCTCTTACTTTGAAAAAACCAATGACGACCCCCCAGGAAGACAGGAAGCTGTTTCAGTTCCGTCCCTGGTTCTCTTCGACTTTTTGACTGTCGAAATAAAACAACGCCACGACTGACCATGGAAAACTCCCCCGCCGTCCTTGCCGCAAGTGTCAGGAGGCGCCTGGCAGCCTCTTGAACAAGCCCCCGCGGGAGCCACCCTGCCCTTATGCCCACATGCAAGCGCCCCAAGGAGGGAGGGAGACCGGAAGGGCATGCCTGGGCAACCATTTGCTGAGCCCACCCCGAGGTCGAGCGACGCCGCGCCGCGAAGCATTTCGGCCTGGTCCTCGTCCTTCGGGTTCGGGCGGCGGGCCGCTTCTGGCGCTGCCTGGACTTCGGCGGTCGCCCCAAGACCGCCGTGGTCCTTCGCGCCTTGCATTCGTCTCCGCGGCCTTGCAACTCTGCCGCGGAGACTTGTTCAGCAGGATGCTATACGATCCCCTGCACCACTGGGTGCAGTCACCTGTCCGCAGGATTCGCTGGAGCACACGCAGTGGGTTGCTCCCGACTTCAAAGGCTCATCGGACCAACTTTTCCCTGTAATTCAAGACCTGGAAACGCAAAGCTATAGCAGCAATTTGTCATAAGGTTATTATTACAATGACCTTACAGATAAACAACTGAGTCAGCTAAAGTTAGCAAAGACGCCCTAAATCATAAACAGTTATTATTAAATGCTTTACAACACGCCCAAAATCCAAGAGGCAGCTCAAGAATAAATTCGTAACCAATTTATTTGTAATGGTTTAACAACACGATTTTCAATTGCTTTTACGCTTCGAAAATCTATAATGTGCGCTTTTTGAAACACCCTTGGGCTCACAAAGGGCGGCGGTTAAATTGTTATCACGAAACTCAAGCTTTGCCTTCCCGGGATCTGTTCGAAATCCACCCTGCTGCGACTTCCGCAGAGAGCGAGGTTGGCCTCTTGGACATCCGCTTTGTGACATCCTTCCGACGTGGCTAACATGACCCTTTCTTTCTCTTTTTCAGTGTAAAGCACAAGTGGCCAAACAAACCTACTGTTGTTTTGCCGAACGTCCGTTGCTGTGTGATGGCATTGGATATCGAGTGCTTCTTCGGAGATGTGCGTTAAAGAGTCCGCGGAAGCCTCAAGGGCACTGCTTTTGGGAAAGCGATTCCGAGGAGATTCGGTGATCTTGAAAGTAACAAGACGGCCCATGGCTATCGACTCTCGATGAAAGTGTCGTTCGGATTTTCAAACTATCAAGAAACTGTGAAAGTTTCCGTAATGAGTACCCTGATCCGACGTATTCGTAACTTTCTTGCTCTCTCACTTCCGCCGTTGGTTTGTCTGATCTTGTGTTCAACTTTATTCACAGATGCTTGGATTGAAAGTGCTTCAGGTCCCTTGAAATTCATTTTTGTATATAGTTTATGTTGGGTCTTTTTGGCTTCAACAAAACGTTATTTATTGTAATGCGGCTGGAAACTCTTGGATTTTTGTTTTCACGTGTCGGCAGAAGCCGTATGTATTTTGCGACTCCAATCCAAAGAGAAAAGGCGCTTCAGGCTCAACACCTGTAAGAAACGATCCATGAAGTTTCGATGTGACAAGAGCGAGCTTGCTGATGGCTTGGGAAGCCTCCTGGGTATTATTCCGACCACACAAACTTCGAAACCCATCTTCCTTGATTTTCACTTGAGAACTTCAAACAATACTCTCTTGGTTGAGGCTACGGACCTTGACATGGGGGCGAGAATTCGACTTGATCGAGTGGACATACTCGAGGAAGGGCAACTTGCCCTTCATGCTGTTCGTCTCCATTCGCTAATTAGAGAAATACCCGACAAGAGTTTAACGATTGAGTCTTTCCCAAGCCAAAGAGGAGCCACGGTCAAAGCTGCCGGCTTTGAATTCAAATTGCTCGGCGAAGATCCCATGGAGTTTCCTAGTATCCCGGAATCTTCCGGGGATACCTTGATCCTTGCTTCCCGGGAGCGGTTCTCCCAAATGCTTCGCCGCGTGGCGGTCGCAGCGTCGCGGGACATGGCTCGCTTTCAGCTCACGGGAGTTTTTTTTGAGCTTGACGGCGAAAAGCTCACCATGACAGCAACCGATGGAAAGCGTCTTACCAACGACTGCATGACCGTCAATAACCCATCAGGCCATGTGTCATCAGCAATAGTTCCAAATCGGGTCGTTGACGTACTGCTGAAGATCCTGTCTCAGGGCACCGAAGAGTTTAGCTTCGTCCTGGGAGATTCAGGATTTCAAGCAAACTTTGGTCGCGGCGAAGTGTTAGCCAAAGTAATTCAGGGCACGTACCCTGATTACCGTCCAGCGATTGCCGATGTCGTCAAGGTCAGAGTTACCGCAAAACGAACTGACTTCCTGGCTGCGGCCAGGAGTGCAGCTCTCATGACAGACAAGAACACAGCAACGGTGTTATTTCGCTTCGAGGAAGGCCGAGCTGTTCTCATGACTCAAGACAGCCAGATCGGCGAGTCACGAATCGAAATCCCTGTCCGAATAGAGGGAAATCCCATCGAGGTCCGCTACAATCCCACGTACTTCATTGATGCCTTACGCTGCCTTACGGAAGATGAGATTTGCCTGGAATTTGCTGATCCTGAAAGACCAGGGGCACTGAGGGGAGAGCAAAACTATCGGCACTTGGTCATGCCTCTTGTCACTGCCAGATCGTAACGAGTCAGACCAAATGAGCACTCGAAGACCGGAGCCAAGAAACAACAGCAGAAGCCAAGGAATTCACTGGTCACAGAGCCACCGCATTGAACCGCGCGGTGGTTTGGCAAGTGTCAAGGAAATCCTCAAGCACTGGATAAAAGAAAATCGTGGTGCGCGACAGGCCGGCAAGGAAAGGCTATCCGCATGCTGGAAACAACTTGTCGGGGAAGAAATTGCAACTCATACTCGAATCACAACTTTTGTAAAAGGTGAGCTACTAGTTGAAGTTGATTCAGCTTCCCTTCTTAATGAACTTTCAACCTATTTTCAAAAGGATATTTTGGAATCCTTGCGGCTCCTTGACGACTTTCAAGGAATACAAAGGATCCGATTTCGGACAGGTTCGTTTTAGTACCAGCTATTCGCCGGGTTGAAAGTTGTTTTTCGAAAGAGTTCTACGAGTGGAAAGCACAAAGACCGTTACAGAGGAAAAACAAAAGTCGATGGAGACACAGCCTCTCACGGAAGTTATCAAGGGTGAGTCCGAATACAATGCAAGCAGTATCCAGGTATTAGAAGGTCTGGAGGCTGTCCGAAAACGACCCGACATGTACATCGGAAGCACCGAATCCGCTGGATTGCATCACCTGGTGTATGAGGTCCTGGACAACGCTATTGACGAAGCGTTGGGTGGTTGGTGCAAGAACATTCAACTGCACATATACTTGGATGGTAGTATTTCTGTCGTGGATGACGGTCGAGGAATCCCGGTCGAAAAACATGAGACTGGAAAATCGGCACTCGAAGTGGTCATGACAGTCCTCCACGCTGGCGGTAAATTTGACCACAAGAGCTACAAGGTCTCTGGAGGTCTTCATGGCGTGGGAGTTTCTGTTGTATGTGCATTGACCGAGTCCATGGAAGTGCAGGTTTACCGCAATGGTATGAATTACCGCCAGGAGTACCATCGCGGAATTCCGGCAGGTCCAGTCACAGCTTTGGGGAAAACCGACAAAAGAGGCACACGGATACGTTTTAAACCAGACATCCAAATATTCCCCGTCATTGATTTTCAGTATGATATTTTGAGTAAGCGTTGTCGTGAGCTTGCCTTTCTCAACAAAGGCCTACAAATATCAACAGCTGATGACCGCACTGGAAAATCGGATGTCTTCATGTACGAAGACGGCATCAGAGCCTTTGTGAAGCACCAAAATTCGTCCAAAGATGTGGTGCACAAGGAAATCATATATTTCGAGAAAACGGACGAAGCTTCGAATGTTTCTCTTGAAATCGCCATGCAGTATAACACTGAGTATTCTGCTGACAATATTTATACTTTTGCAAACAACATCAATACGATTCATGGCGGCACGCATCTTAGTGGTTTCAAGTCCGCCTTGACGAGAACTTTTAACAAGTACGCCAAGGATCACAAGTTAATCAAGGATACCGAGGAGCTTCCAGATGGAGGTGATTACCTCGAAGGACTCACCGCCATCGTGAGCGTCAAGGTCCCCGACCCGAAGTTTGAGAGCCAAACCAAGGTCAAGCTGTCGAACACTGAAGTAGAGGGAATCGTTCAGCAAATCGTCAACGAACGCCTTGGAACCTTTTGCGAAGAGAACCCCGCCACAGCAAAGTCCATAATAACAAAGAGCATCCAGGCCAAGGTGGCACGAGAAGCGGCTCGCAAGGCGCGTGACTTGGTTCGTCGCAAGACGGTGCTGTCCAGTGGGAACTTGCCAGGAAAGCTCGCAGACTGCTCCAGCAGAGATCCTCACGAGACGGAGATCTATATCGTCGAGGGTGACTCCGCAGGTGGCTCTGCCAAGCAGGGAAGAGTTCGACAGTTTCAAGCGATCTTGCCCATTCGGGGAAAGATCTTGAACGTTGAAAAAACTCGCATCGACAAAATGCTTGCCCATGAGGAAATTCAAGTAATTATTTCCGCTCTGGGTACTGGAATAGGCGCAGATGATTTCGACATTTCAAAGTTGCGCTACGGCAAAGTTATTATAATGACAGACGCAGACGTGGACGGATCTCACATCCGCACGCTGCTACTAACGTTTTTCTTCAGGCAGATGCCTGCGCTTATTCAAGACGGTTTTATTTATATTGCACAGCCTCCTCTTTACGGCTTGGTTCGGAAAAACAAGACAACTTATTTTCAAGGTGAAAAGGACCTTGAGGCTGAGCTGATCCGTATGGGATCCGAAGGCATTGAGGTCGAGTTGGCTGGCTCGAGAGAGAGGATTGCCAGGGATGAGCTCAGGAGACTCTGTGATGCAATAGGACGCCTGGGACGCCTTGAAGCGGGACTCTTGCGCAAGGGAATTCACCTTAACGACTACCTACAACTCAGAAGAACGGCAAGTCCTTCATTGCCGCGTCACTGCGTCGTGGTCAATGCAACCGTTCCCTCTCGGGCGGGAAGGCACTTTTTTTACACGGAGGGGGAGAGGGATGCTTTCCTCCTGGACTTGGCCTCCGTCCACGGGATTCCTTTGGTAGTTGCAGATGAAGCTGATCTGCTGGAAAAGAAGGAGACTTCGGATGTGGTGCTCTCGACGATTTACGAGGAAGAGCCGGTCGAAAGAATCACACGAGAGCTCGAGAGCCTTCATTTGTCACCGAAGGTCTTCAAGCTCGATAGGGGCCAACATGCTGACGGAGCCGCCAGGGCTGGCGCTGTAGCGAAGAACCTTGAAGCCATTGCGACCCTCACAAGCGCCAGTAGTGGTATCAAGACGGAAGTCCATGACCTGTACGGAATCCTGGAGAAGGTAAAGGAAAACGTCAAGGGCGGCGTAGAGATCAAGAGATTCAAGGGTCTGGGTGAAATGAACCCTGAGGAGCTTTTTAGCACAACCATGGATCCAAAAACCAGGACACTATTGAAGGTGGCCTTGAAAGATGCTTACAAGGCGGACGAGTATTTCACAATACTGATGGGTACCAATGTGGAATCGCGTCGGAAGTTTATTCAGCACCACGCGCTCGACGTCACGAATCTAGATGTCTAGGGTCCGAGTGTCAGTACAGTCCTCGCGGGAAAGAAAGACCTTCGCCGTGGTGGCCGTCCCCGGGGACGGCCTCGCCCTTCTCGGCGCTGGATGGGCGCCGTGCGCGTCTGGCGGCAATTGCCGGAGAGCCTTGATCGGGATATCCCGATCAAGGCCGCGAGAAGCATAAAGGTTTGATGAACTGTCATATCTGAGAATAAGGAAACCTTGTTGAATGGCCCCCGACAATATTGATGGACTTGCACCGGCAAATGAGCGATCTGGGGAGCGAGTAGTATCCCAGGACATTGAGGATGAGCTCAAGGAATCTTACCTGACCTACGCCATGAGTGTCATTGTCTCCCGTGCGCTTCCTGATGTTCGCGATGGTTTGAAGCCGTCTCAGAGAAGAATTCTTATCTCGATGAATGACCTCAACCTGAATCCAAGGTCGAAGCACAGAAAGTGTGCCAAGATCGTGGGTGAGTGTATGGGCAACTACCATCCACATGGTGACCAAGCCATTTATGCAACATTGGTTCGAATGGCTCAAGATTTTAATACGCGCTACCTGCTGGTGGATGGTCAAGGAAACTTTGGATCGATTGATAGCGACCCACCCGCGGCCATGCGTTATACAGAAGCTCGTATGGCCGCGGCGACGAGTGACATGCTCCAGGACCTGGACATGGAAACAGTCGACTTGACGCGCAACTTCGACGATCAACGAGACGAGCCAACGGTTCTTCCCGCTCGATTCCCAAACCTGATTTGCAACGGATCTACAGGCATCGCGGTTGGGATGGCCACCAGCATGGCTCCGCACAACGTGCGTGAAGTGTGCAACGCACTGAAGGCCTTGGTCGAGAATCCTGACATCACCATCGAAGGGTTGATGAAGTTCGTGCAGGGACCAGATTTTCCAACTGGTGCCCAGATTTGCGGCCGCGCTGGCATCTATCAGGCCTACAAGACAGGAAAGGGACTGATCTCCGTCCGTTCGAAATACTCGATCGAGGAGTCCAAACGGAGAAAGTCCATAGTCTTTAGCGAATTGCCTTATCAGGAGTCCAAGGTCACCATTATTGAAGCTATTTCAAACGCCGTGAAGGACGGACGCTTGGCGGGCATTTCAGATGTCCGGGACGAAAGCGACAAGAGAATACGCCTTGTCGTCGAGTTGAAAATGGATGCTGACGAGCAAGTGGTTGTAAACCAGCTCTTCAAGTTCACGCCGCTTCAGACGACCTTTAGCATCAACAATATCGCGCTCGTCCAGGGTCGCCCCGAGACTCTCACGTTGAAGGAAATCCTGGTCGAGTACAAGAAGCACCGAATCGAAGTTATTCGTCGCAGAACCCGTTTTCAGTTACGGAAGGCGGAGGAGCGAGCTCATATAGTTCAAGGTTTGCTGAAAGCCCTGGACCACATCGATCAGATCATTGCATTGATCAGATCTTCCAGCACGGTTGAAATTGCTAGAGACAGGCTTGTTGAGGAGGTGGCTTTCAGTGTGATTCAAGCTACTGAAATCCTCAACATGAGGCTTCAGAGGCTAACGGGCCTCGAGCGGCAGAAGCTGGTGGATGAGCTGAGGGAGCTTCATGAAAAGATTGATGGGTATAGAGCTATACTTTCTAACGAGCGTCTCGTCCTTGACATAGTCGTTCGAGATCTTGATGAGATTCTTGAGGAGTATGGCGATGATCGCCGGACTGAGATTGTCGAGGCGGCCGAAGACGTCAATATCGAGGACTTGATTACCGAGGAAGAGGTTGTGGTTACCATTAGCCGGGAGGGGTACGTCAAGAGGTCGCTCCTGGCAAGTTACCGTAGCCAAACCCGAGGTGGCCGTGGCATCACTGGGTCGTCGGCCAAGGAAGGCGACTTCATCAAGGACCTTTTTGTCGCTTCCACGCACGACTACATTCTGTTCTTTACGAACAGGGGGAAAGTTTATTGGCTCAAGGTCTATGACATTCCTGATATGAATCGCACTGCAAAGGGTCGCTCCCTGGCCAACTTGATCCAGTTCGATCCCGGGGAGGCTGTAAGTCAACAACTCTGCGTACGAAAGTTTGATGACCAGCGCTGCGTTATTTTGGCGACCCGCAGTGGTACCGTGAAGAAAACTAACCTGAGCGCTTACTCCAGGCCCAAGAAATCAGGCATCATCGCGATCGGCATTGACGACAACGATGCGCTGATCGGAGCGGGAATAACGTCTGCCGGCGATGAAGTCATCCTGGGCACAAAGCAGGGCATGGCCATTCGCTTCCCGGAGAATGACGTACGGCCCATGGGTCGAACGGCCGGGGGGGTGGGAGGAATTGCGCTGCGCGAAGGTGACGAAGTCGTGGACATGGTCGTCGTGGATCCGTCAGTCGTGGGGCTTACCCTGCTGACTGGCTGTGAAAACGGGTTTGGGAAGCGTACGCCCGTCTCCGAGTACCGTCTTCAAAAGCGAAACGGTGGGGGAACGATCAACATCAAGACGACTGAGCGAAATGGTGCCGTGGTGGGGATAAAGGCGGTTACTGACGAGGACGATTTGGTGCTCATGACGCAGGACGGCATCATCATGCGAACGTCTGTTTCTGACCTGCGGTCGATTGGACGTGCTACCCAGGGTGTGCGACTCATCAACCTGCAAGAAGGCGATCGACTCATCAGCATCGAACGAGTGATCAAGGAGGAGGTTCTGAGTGAGGGAGCCAAGGAAGTCTTGCCAGACGCCGAGAATGGAATTTCTGCGCCAAGTTCCGAGGAGGGCAGCGCTCCCTTCGAGGGTGCCGAGGACGAGTCCTCCGGCGAGGAACAATAATTCATGGCCGGAGAGGCTCTGATCGGTCCATGAGCCTTGGTTCCAGTGGCTGGACGCTTCCGAGCGAGTCAAGCAGTTCCAATGATTGGCGGAGAGGCCGAACAAGGAACAGACGCCGACGAGCTTGACCTACTCCGGAAGCACGGATCCCTGGAGCTCACGCCTCTCTGTTGAATGAGGAAGGAGCCGGCATGGAAAGAATTACCGCGGGGGAGGCCAGTGCATGGAGCGCTGACCTCCCCACGGTGGACGGGCAAGTGATACTCCGCGAGCCCATGATTGGGACATCCTGGCCTCCGCGAGGAGTAGGGTACGGACAACTCTTTTTCGGATCATCGGGGAAAGACCTTGAACAAATTCCTTGGGAAATGGGGACTGCTCCGGCGAGGATCTCAAGCTCTTCAATCGACGACCCAATGAGGCGAGGAACCGGTGCTTAGCGAACCACGGACCATCAGTTTACTCACGGAGTTCATCCACCTTCCGGTGGCACACCAGCCGGAAAAATTGCGGGAGGTCTACAACCACGTCTGCAAGAGTTGCGGTTACGAGAACTTCCTACGCGTGCCGGGAGGCGCACGGATTGAACGTAGGGAGGCCGAAAGTGAGGGCTTTAGCCAGCTCACCTTCTTGAACGACAGGGTCCAGCTTACCGAGGACCACACGGGAGTCTCGTCAGAGCAGTTCGGGAAAAAAGTCATGGAAGTGCTCAAGACAGCACTGCCCACCCTTGGTATCCCGATCATCTTGATCCAGCAGGCAACTGTGCGGATCACCTCTGCGCCCAATAGCTTCCGCACGGCTGCGGAGTATCTCGCCAGGAGTGTGTTTCGAGTTCGCTCCGAGGATGTCGAGCTCCTGGGTCGCCCGACGACTATGTTCGGATTCCGCCTGATGTTTCCCCCCACACACGAGCAGCCGCAGAAGTATTCCGTCAGGGTTGAGTGTTACGTCCGTGACGGCCGATCGCTCTACATCGAAAATGTCGGTACATTCAACGCGCCGATTCAGCAGGGAAATTTGGAGCAAGCTGAAAAGAACTTGCACATGACGGGGGATTTTCTGGTCGATAAAGTCGTGAAGTTTTTGTCAGCCCATGACAGGAGAGAGGCCGAATGATCCCAAGAGCCCCAGGTTGCATCTTGAGCGTTGTAATGCTCGCAGCTTGCGAGCCCCCCGGGGGCACTGCGGGAGCGCTGAAGCCGTTGAACCAGGAGCCAACGACAGAGAAGCATCTAAAGAATATTCGCCAGCTCACGAACGGGGGCGAAAACGCTGAGGCTTACTTCTCCGGTGATGGCAAGCGATTGATTTTCCAATCCAAGCGAGCGGAATTGAAATGCGATCAGATCTTTACCATGGACTTGGACGGCCTGAATGTGCGCCAGGTGTCAACAGGAAAGGGCCGAACGACTTGTTCCTACTTTTTCCCGGATGGTTCGAGGATCATCTATGCATCCACGCATGAGAGCAGCCCCGAATGTCCTCCGGAGGCTCCCCGCAGTGGTGGTTACTTCTGGGCGATTTCGGGCAGTTATGAGATATACTCCGCAAGACCAGACGGGAGCGATCTCAGGCGATTGACCAATGTCAGGGGGTATGACGCCGAGGGGACTATTTCGCCCGATGGAAAGAAGATCGTATTCACCTCGGTTCGTGACGGTGATCTTGACCTCTACGTCATGAACCCCGATGGATCCCACCCAACTCGACTCACCCACACGCTCGGATATGACGGTGGAGCGTTCTTCTCGCCTGACGGCACAAAGATTTGCTTTCGAGCGAGCCGCCCAAGGGGGGAGGATGAGAAACTTTATCGAGAGCTCCTTGCCAGTGAACTGGTAAAACCGGCCGCGCTAGAAATCTTCGTCATGAACGCGGACGGAACCGATGTGCGGCAGATCACGAAGAACGGAGCCGCAAATTTCTGCCCATTCTTTCATCCGTCGGGTACGAAGCTACTTTACGCCTCGAATCAGAGTGATCCAAGGGCCAGAAGCTCTGATCCGTTTGACATCTACCTGGTCCACCTGGACGGATCCGGGCAGGAGAAGGTCACGATTCACCCAACCTTTGATGCATTCCCAATGTTTTCCCCGGATGGAAAGAAGCTCGTCTGGGCGTCCAATCGTAACTCGACGAAAAAAGGCGAGACGAACATTTTTCTTGCCGACTGGGTCGACTGAACGACGAAGTGGGCAAGACCCTCGAGTGGTACCAGTGGGATTGCCGCCATGGGCGGCTCCGTCCACCCTCAACCATACCCAAGGTCCTGGAGAAGGTCGCCGCAGACGGCTTTCACGTCGCTGAGTTGCTCTGCGGTCAGGTTCTCCAGGTACCTTCCCATCCGCCGCGAGTGGTTCTCGACATAGTGTCGCACCTGGCGCCTGGCGTGGTAGCTGCCGACGGTTGAGTCCTGGATCCTGGGGAGGAAGGCCTCGACTTGAGAGCTCGCCTCGAGCCCTAAAAACTCAAGTACACCCTTCATCGCTGACGCCGGATCTCGCAAGAGGTCCTCGTAACGCAACTCCCTGTAACGGGCCGGGCCCAACGCGAGAGCCCTCGCATCTTCCCGGGCAATCGTTACCGAGTCTCGCCACTGGTGAGCGCAGCGAATGTGACTTGCTCGGGGGTAAGCACGAAGCAGCTCACTCCAGCCCGGGGTCTTCAGGTGCCCCCAGTTTTCGCTTCGGTTGCGGAACATAAGCGAGGCGACGGTGTCGCGCCCATCGCGAAGAATGTGGAGGAAGCGGCACTCCGGGAAGATGGCCGAGAGGTAGGGCATGCGGATCACGTGCTTGGGATTTTTCTCCACTCGCACGTCTCCAGGGAGCTCGCTCCAGGCGTTCTCAAGCGCTTGCCGCGCAGCCACTGCGATCTCGGGAGTCAAGTCGCTCGCCGTCAGACGGTCGTCGGCGCGTTCGGGTGTGAGCGCGTTCCAGATCACACTCGCCTCGAAGAGATACGCAACACGTCGGTGAGCGGCGATGGCCTCACCAAGGATCGACGTGCCCGAGCGGGCGCAGCCGATCACAAAGGTGGGCGCTTCGCTCACGGGTTCCCCCAGATCCATGAAGTTGACTGAAACGGGAGAAACTTCCGCCATTTACGCTCGACGTACTTCGCCGACGGCTCGAACTCCTGCAAGAACTCGTGAGACCATCGCCTCCGGATCTTCGCCGAGTCCTCCTGCTTCGAGATCAGGTAGCCGCTTGGATCGCGATACTTGTGCCACACGAAGGCGTCGATGGCGTAGGTCTTTAGCCCGCGATCACGAGCCGAGAGCGAGAGCTCGATCCCGTAGCAGTGAAAGCCGGGCATTACCGGATCGAACTTGACACCGCTGGATTGCCGTACACCAAGCCATTGCTCATCGAGAGAATCGACCTCACTTGGTAACGGCCCCAGGCGCCAGTGCCCGCTGGGATCGCACCAGTGCCCTCGTAGCTGCTTTTGAACGCCTGGCTTCGGTGGCAGCGCGCCCACGGCTCCGAGCACGCCCCAGCTCGCGTCGTGTTGCTCGAGTTCCAGCAGGCCAGCGAACATTCTCTCCTCCCATCCTTGGGGTAGAAGCACGTCCTGGTGGATGAAAAAAACCAGGTCGTTTCTTGCTTTTTCCTGGGCCTCTGCGTAAAGGCGACCGATGCTCTTGTAGCGACAGTTGCCCGAGTTCTCAACCAGGATCCACTGATGTGCGCGAGAGGCCGCGACAGGTGAACTGAGCAAGTTCACGCGGAGCTCCTCCCAGTCGTTGACGGCAACGACGAAGCTCACCGGCTCAAAATTTGGGATCGGCTGCGGCAGAGCCTGGAGCAAGTTTTGCCGCTCACCGGGGTCCTGGGCGAGGTTGTACGCAAACTCCTGGACAGCGTCATTCTTGCGTACGGTGATTCGCTTGAGGGGGTAAGTCAGCTCGGAACGGATCTCAATCCGGCACGTGTCGTAGCTCTCGCGGACGCAGTTCTCGCTCCAGTAGATATAGCCTCGATCGCAGCCAGCAAGGCGGCGATGAATGGGGAGGTCGAAGAGAAATTGGCCCTCAAAGCCCGCGACAGCGTCGCCCAGAAGGGTCAGCACGGTGGGGGTAATGTCTATCGTCGACGCGAATCTCGTCTCGACGGCCTTCGGTTCGAAACGTGCCTTGAGCTCCGGGGGCAGCCAGACGATGAGAGGGACGTGGGTGAGATCGCCGTGGAGCCTTCCACAGTGGTGCACTCGACCCTGCCCGGGCTCGAAGCCTTCGCCGTGATCGCTTACGAAGACGACGATCGTGCTTGAGAAGTCAACGAACCCGAGCAATTCCTCCACTTTTCGGTCGGCGAACCGGATCCCTGCGTCGTACTTGGCGCTCAGGTGACGCTTCACGGTGTCGAGATCGAGACCATCCGGTGGATTGCGCCAGATATCGGGCCCGTCAGGCACGCTCAAAAGTTGAGGGTGCACCTCCTCACCGAGAAAATCTCGAGCTTCCCGATAATACTCTCGGTCCATGTGGTAATCATGGACCACGTTCGTGTGAAAGAAGAGAAACCAGGGCTTTTCCCGGGAGGTCCTGGGCGTGCCTGCCAGGAACTCCTTCGCCAGTTCAAAGGGTCTCAGGTGGTTCTCACGGTGAGTCCACATGTATTGGTCGAAACCGGAGTCCCAGCCAAAACATTTCCACTTGGCTGGACGCCGGGAAAAACCAAGACCTTCGAGCGTCTCGGAGGGAATCGAATCCGTGACGACATTGCCATTGTTCGTGAGGCCCAGGCGGAAGTACTCATCGCCGAGGAAGTGCCCGAGCTTTGGCTTCAGAAACTTTCGGTTGTGGTCCACAAGACCGTGATCGTCTGGATCCTGTCCTGTCACAATGGACGCGCAACTCGGCAGAGTCCAGCCGACCGGTGAATGACAATTTCTGAAGAGCGTACCCGATGGGATGCGTCGATCGAGATTGGGCGTTGTTGGGAGTTCGTGGCCGTAAGCTCTCAGGTGGCTAGCGCGGAGGTCGTCAACCACCAGAAGGAGGACGTTGAAGTTTTTTCGGCGCGGTCCCGGAGTGTACGGGAGCGCGAATTCGTTCAGATGTTTGGCTGCTCTTGGCTCCATGGAATCCGGGGTTTGTGTGAGGGTGAAGTCCACAGTTTAATCATCGAATTTTCGTATCGCTCAAGCAAGTTCGCTGTTTTTGTTCCGGTAATCCCATCGCACATTGTTCCGAAAAGCAGTGAGGCGCCTCGGCCTGTACTGACAGGTGGTGGAAAATCCAAAAACAATGAAAATAGGTGCTGAAATTCTTGAAGGACTGACGATACTGCTTCCGATGCGCTCTTCTCAATGGTTGGTTGGCAAATTCAAGGAGCGTCGGTCATGAAAAGCGACCAGGGTTTGGAGGTATCCGAGGCGCAGAGGGCCTTTGATTCGGTCATTGGGAAGTTCGTCGGGAACTTGAAAGTGATCCTCGAACAGGTGGAAGCTCAGCTCGCTGGCCCTGAGGTCCAAAAAACCCTCGCCCTCAAGGCCTCCCTTCCCAGCATTCAGATCCGGTTGGAGGGCTGTACTTTTGTCATCACCCGATTTCCGCTCGCTGGTCGGCCCGACCTGAGCCAGAGGCAGCGTGAGGTGCTGGAGTATCTTTTCAACGGTTTGGCACGTCGCGAGATTGCCGAGAAGCTCAACATCAGCGCACGTACTGTGGATACGCATTTCGACCGGTTACTCGAAAAGCTAGGCGTGCAGAATCGGGTCGACCTGATCCGCTGGGCCGAGTGCCTCTTGAGCTAGACGCGGCCGCGCGCCTCGGCCCAGGTGTCGTTGCGGATCTCTGGCCTTTCCCGAGCTCGCAGGGGCCATGGTTTCGGTTACACTCGACGGTTTTAATCCCCCCAGGGAGAGCCCCATGACGAAGCCCGTGAGCCCTGACCCACAAGGCGGCAAAGGCCCTAGCAGCAAGGACGAAAAGAAGATCACCTCGCGAGCCGCAGACTACTCGCAATGGTACATCGACATCGTGCTCCGGGCAGAGCTGGCCGACTATGCCCCTGACTTGAAGGGCTGCATGGTGATCCGGCCGCATGGCTATGCGATCTGGGAGCTGATGCAGAAGAGTCTCGACGCGATGTTCAAGGAGACAGGGCACCAAAACGCCTACTTTCCGCTCTTCATTCCGGAGAGCTACATCCAGCAGGAGAAGGAGCACTTCGCCGGGTTCGCACCCGAGTGCGCAGTCGTCACGGAGGGTGGCGGAAAGGTTCTTCAAGAGAGGCTCTACGTGCGACCCACCTCCGAGATGATTATCTGGCGCATGTACAAGGACTGGATCCAGTCACACCGTGACCTCCCCATCTTGCTGAACC
>SXIK01000092.1 GCA_005772855.1 Planctomycetia bacterium
CGAGGATGTCGAGCCGGCCGAGCTCGCGCTTCACGCGCTCGAACAGAGCGATCACGCTGGCCTCGTCGGAGACGTCAGCCGGCACTGCCAGGGCCTTGCCTCCCTCCGCACCAATCTGCCTCTCGACGTCAGCCAGTTGCCCCGGCGTGCGAGCTGCAAGGATCACGTGGGCCCCCGCGCGAGCCAGCGCGAGGCTCACGGCCCGCCCGATGCCCCTTCCTGCCCCCGTGACGAGCGCGACTTGATTCCACAACGGAGCGGTTGGATCCAAACTGGGTGTCATGTCGCGCCAATTGTGCTCGATGCAGTGAAGCTCGTCACGCGTGGGATCCTTGCCTGCATCGGGGAAGGGTGCCAGGGGGCGGCCACGCCCAGGATAGAGATGCACGAAGGGGAATACGGCGTGGGAGAGGTTGACCTTGCCTCTGTCGTTCGAGTCTTTGGCCTCGCTGCACCCGATCGGCGGATCGCAGTGAAAGAGGGTGAGCAGGATCGTCACGGAATCCGAGATGTCGAGCCTCTGGTCGAAGCTGGAATCGCCGCAGGGGAAGTTCGAGTCGGAGCGCACGTGGATAGAGGACCTTCCATGGTGAAAGGCAAGGCATCGTCGCCTCGAAGGTGAGCTCCCTCCCCCGGCAGGAGGTACTACTTCTCCATCGTCGATCCGTCCAACGTGTCTCGCGGGGCGCCTGGAGCGTCCAACACGAACGCGAAGCGCTTCGCGGGAGGGCGATATGGGTTGTGCTCCCTTGACATCGCGAGACGAGGGCCTAAATTTGAAGTAATAGTCCCGCGAAGGCACACGCAGGCCTTGTCTGCGGCGGTTTTGTAATGACCGCTGGGTCGCGGGAGCCGGGCCGTCTTTCGGCGGTCGGTCGCAGGCGCGGAGTCTGGTTCCGCCCAATCCCAGCCGGGAAAGGAGGTGGTCCAAGAGGATGATTTGTAACTTGGTGATTTGCGAGGTGATGGCCTCCTAGCGGCTATCCTGATCGTTCAGGTGTTCCCTGGGAGGATCCCAGGCGTCACCGAGGCCCTGACGGGCCCGCCCGCAATCGGCGAGAAGCGATCCCGTCAGGGTTTTCTTTGCTTAGAATAGGTTTTCGAAGCGTGGAGGATTTCCTGAACGATGCGCAAGTGGTGGTGCGTATGAATGATTGCGAAGCGAAGCCAGTCGCTGGCACGGAGGTAGCCGAAGACGAAGTGCTTCCTTCGCCCGCATGCTGCCCGTATCTCCCGGCTCAGAGGCGCGAGACGGGTGGTCTGCGCGATTCGAGCCTGGATCGCGCAGAGCGCGGCCTCGCGAGTTGACCCGGGCGGAGGGATGACAACCTCGGGGGCACGCCCTCGGCCGCGTGGAATGAAGCCGAGAATTCGGATGCAGAGCCAGCCCAGAGGGTGGAGTCCACCCCTGGAGCCTGTGCTACCGGGGTTTCCTTCAGCGAGGATCTCCTCGATCTTGGCAAGCGCGATCTCATTGACGAGGGCGACGTGGTGCAAGTGCACGAGCGCAGACCACGCCGAAATGCTCGGGACTTTGCTCTGAATCGTTGCTTCCGGCAACTCGAGCAGACGCCGAGCTTCGGAATGGAGTCGTGTCAGCTTTTCGACGTCGAGCCGGGTTCGGAGCCTTGACATGCTGAGTTGGCGAGGATTTTACGACGTTGGCGCTTCAGGGCCCGAGAAAGAAGGGCATGGGCTCCGAGTTTTCTTGATTGCGGGGGAGGCTGACCCTCCCTTGCCAGGAGTATACTGGGCCTCCCTACTGGTGGGCGGTCGAACCACGGGCTCTCCAGTGGAGTAGTGGTGGGGGGGTGCTTGCAGTGTCGGGCGCGATCCCCGAAGCACAGCGATCGGAGCTCTCACCATTGCCTCCGGGTTCGGGGGCCGGTCCCCGGGTCATCGGTGCCTTGCGTATTGACTCTTTCCCGACTGCGGCCGTACTCTTGAAAAAACTTCCCGTCATTGGACACCAGGATCCAAATTCAGGCAATACACCATGCGCTCCATCTGGATTCCCTCCTCGCTTGGCCTCGCATTGCTCGCCGCAGCCATGGGCGTGCCGTTCCTGTTTCAGGACACCGCCGCCGCGAAGAAGCCACAACGTCAAGTCCTCATCGAGAGCAGCGCCTGGGAACTTTCGGGCCCGGTCAAGGGAAGCCTGAGGAAAGTCGGCAAGATCGCTGGCACTGCGGATCTGCAGCTCTTCTTTGGCCCTCTCGACCTCTTGGATGACTCCAATCAGGTGGTTTTTACGCTTGAAACCGGACACTTTCTTCTTCAGGACCTGAGCTCGGGCGCCACGCTGCAAGGGCAGTATTTCGACAACGGAAAGGGAAAATTGACCCTGTCGCCCGACATCGACGAGCTACGATCCACCGTCGCGAGCACGTTTGAGAGCGCGTTTGATGATCTCAACCTGGAGATCACGGAGCTTGTGCTGAGCAAGGTCGCCGTGACTGCGAAGGCGAAGGCAAGGAGTGAGGGGGATTCGATCAAGCTCAAGCTCTCGACCCGGTTCCTCGCAGCAGGAACATTGAACAACGAGCCCGGGGAGGCCAAGGGGAGGTTCTCGTTTTCTGTCCAGGGGGTTCCGGTCATGGTCGAGCCCGTCCAGCCGGCCCTTGAGTGACGAGCCCGGGGCCCGGGTCAAGCGGGCTCAGTGTTGCCCCCGGGAGATCGTCAGGACCACGGGCGTGGTTGGGGGAGACCCTCTTCGTAAAGCGAACTGCCAAGATTTGAGGCGAAAAGCCCGATGATCGGACTACCCTGGCGAGTTTCAGGGTAAGTAACCTTCCGGAGCTTACGTTTCCATGTGCGGCATTGCCGGTTTCCTTTATTTTGATCCCAATCGTCCCGCGGATCCACACCTCCTGTCGCGCATGACGGGCGCGCTGGCGCATCGTGGGCCAGACGCTGACGGGTTTTACCGGAACGGTTGCGTCGGGCTGGGTCACCGCCGCCTCAGCATTATCGACCTTGCGGGCGGTTCGCAGCCCATGTCGAACGAGGATGGCACCGTCTGGATCGTATTCAACGGAGAGATTTTCAACTTTCCAGAGCTTCGCGCGGAGCTTGAGTCGAAGGGGCACGTTTTCAAGACGCACTCCGACACGGAATGCATCGTGCACCTTTACGAGGAGCACGGCACGAATGCGCCCGGCAAGCTGGTGGGGCAGTTCGCGTTTGCGATTTGGGACGAGCGAAAGAGGCGCCTGTTTGCGGCGCGAGATCAGGTCGGGATCAAGCCGTTCTTCTATCACCTTTCGGACGAGGGGATCTCGTTTGCCTCCGAACTGAAGGGCATCCTCGAGGACGACTCGGTGGATCGAAGTCCCGACCCGGAGGCGCTCATCGACTACCTGAGCTACAAGTACATTCCTGCGCCGCGGACAATCTTCAAGCGCATTCGCAAGCTGCCCCAGGCGCACTGGATGCTCGTCGAGAGAGGCAAGGTCCGCATCGAGCGCTTCTGGGAAATGCCGATTCGGGGCCCATCGCACCGGAACGAGGAGGAGTGTGCGCGGCAGCTCGAGGACCTGATCAAATCGTGCGTGAAGAGTCAACTCATGAGTGACGTCCCGCTGGGTGCCTTCCTCAGCGGCGGAATCGATTCAAGCATTCTCGTCGGCATCATGGCGGGACTCATGGATCAACCGGTCAAGACTTTCACGATCGGCTTTCGCGAAGAGGACTTCAGTGAGCTGCCCTTCGCGCGAAAGGTAGCCGAAATGTACCGCACCGAGCACCACGAGCTGATCGTCGAGCCGGAGTCGCTCGATCTCTTGCCTCGCCTGGTGAAACAGTTTGACGAGCCCTTCGCGGATCCCTCAGCCATCCCGACCCATTACGTCTCCCGCATGGCTCGCGAGCACGTGACCGTATGCCTTTCTGGGGATGGCGGCGACGAAGGGTTCGCTGGTTATCGCCGTTACCAGTGGGCACGTAAGTATGCGAAGCTTGATTGTTTGCCGGGGGGCCTCCGGCGTGGCATCTTCTCGCTGCTGGCCCGGACATTGCCCCGGGGGCGCCAAGCCACGGCGGCGCGCCGACTGGTTCTTGATCCAGCATCGCGCTATGCCGACCTGGCGGGCTACCTTGGAGGTGCGGCGCTTCATGGAATCCTCTCGCCGGACCTTGAGCGTGCTGCCTCCGGACGGCCGGACTACGAGCTGATCAGGGATCTTGACAGGCGAGCTCGCGGCGCTGATTACCTCACGCGGCTGCAGTACATCGACATCAACTCATACCTACCCGACGACATCCTTGTGAAGACGGATCGCATGAGCATGCTCAACTCGCTCGAGGTGCGAGTGCCACTTCTGGATCACCGAATCCTCGAGTTCGCGGCTGGTGTGCCGCCCCGGTGGCGCCTCGGAAAGCGGATCCTGAAGAAGGCGGCAGGACACTGGTTGCCACCCGAACTGCTTCATCGTGGCAAGATGGGGTTTGGCGTCCCGCTCAAGCACTGGTTTCGTGGCGATTGGCGGGAGTACGCGAGCGATCTTCTCCTGGGTCAGAGCGCCAGGGAGCGTGGTTGGTTTGAGCATCGCAGTGTCAAGGCTCTCCTTGACGCGCAGCTCTCGGATCGTGGTGGCGCTTCCACAAGCGTCTACGCTCTCGTGTTTTTCGAGGAGTGGTGCCGGCAGTATCTGGACCAGCCCCAGAGGACTCGGTGAGCCAATGGAAGAGACCCATTCGCCTCGTGTGCTCATGGTCGTGGAGAAGCTTCACGGGCTCGGTGGTGCGCAGATGCAGGCGCTGCGGCTCGCAAGGGCGCTGCGCGGGCAAGGAATCGCATCCCGGATTGTGACCGGTCGATGGCGTTGGAAAGAGCCTGCTCGGACCGAGGTGGATGGCGTACCAGTGCTTGCCCTCTTTACCGCATTCAAGTTCTTCCACCTCAAGGGTCTCCGAAAGCTTGGAATGTATATTTACCTTGCAAGCCTCTTCTTCCACCTGTGGTTTCGGCGGCGCAGCTACGACGTGATCCACGTGCACTCGGCCACGGTGAGCGCGTTTGCGGTGGCGCTTGCGGGCAGGTGGCTCAAGAAGCCCACGGTCATGAAAGTGATGGCGAGTGGCGGCTGGAGCGATTTCAAACGCATGCTGGCGGGGGGCGAGGTGCCCGGGAGCGCCTTCATGGCAAAGTCCTTCTGCGCGATCCACCGAGTTGTCTGCCTCAACGCGGAGGCGGAAGCCGAGTGCAGAGCCTTTGGCTTCGAGGAAAAGCAGCTCTTCCGTGTGCCGAACGGGTTTCCCGTGCGCGAAGTGACGCCGCGGGCCCACCATGAGGCAGGGGACGAGGTCCTCGTGTGCTATGTGGGCAGGCTCGATGCGCAGAAGAACCCCAAGATGCTCATCGAGGCGCTCGAGATTTATTCTCGATCGGGGGAGAATCCGCGGCTCAGGGTCGACCTCCTGGGCGAAGGGCCAGAGCGCGGGCAATGTGAGCAGCTTGCCGTTCGGAAGCATGTCGAGGAGCTTGTGCACTTCCACGGTCGCGTGGACGACGTTGCCGCCCATCTTGCCAGGGCGGATGTGTTCGTCCTGCCGTCACTGTCCGAGGGCATCTCCAACGCGCTCCTCGAAGCCATGGCGCACGGCATTGCGTGCGTTGCGACGCGCATCCCCGGGAACATCGACCTCATCCGCAATCGCGAGACGGGCCTTCTTGTCGAGCCGTGCGATGCGAAGGGGCTCGCCGCGGCGATCCGGGAGCTTGCGATCGACGGGGCGCTCAGGGAGCTGCTCGGCCGAGCAGCCCGCCGCTTTGTTGAGGAAAATTTCGATATTGACGCGATTGCCCAACGGTACGCCAACCTCTACCGGGAGCTCATGGGCCCGGGTGCGCCGAGCGAACGCACATGAGTACTGACTCCTGGCGGAGCTGCCTTGCCTGCCTACGAAGTACTCCGAGAGCCTCGCGGCCTGTTGAACGGGTCTGCGCGCGGGCAGAGCCAGCTCTCGATGCAAGCACCGCGACGAGGCGGCGGGGAATTGCGTCCGCTCTGGGTCAATGGTAACTTGTTGCCTCTTCCGTTAACCCGGTTGCGACGGGCGCGTCGCCTCGGGGCCCATTTCCGCGCGATCGAGAGAGAACCCCCGCTTCATGTTTGAGGCCATCACCCGTCGATTCACGGACATCATTGGCAACATTACCCGGAAGAAGATCACCGAAGGGAACATCAAGGAGACCCTGCGCGAGATCCGAGTCGCGCTGCTTGAAGCTGATGTCGCCTTCGAGGTTATCAAGGACTTCCTCGCAAAGGTCGAGGCGGAGGCGCTTGGCGACCGTGTCTTGAAGGGAGTCAATCCCGGCCAGCAGTTCATCAGCGTCGTCTACGAGGAGATGGCGAAGCTGATGGGGCCGGTCGACACGAGCTTGCACTACGCCCAGCAGGGGCCGACCGTGATCCTCATGGCCGGCCTTCAGGGAAGCGGCAAGACGACTACGTGCGGCAAACTTGCGCTGCTTCTCAAGACGGAACAGAAGCGGCGCCCGCTCCTTGTGGCGGCTGACGTGCAGCGCCCCGCCGCTGTCGAGCAGTTGAAGAAGCTCGGTGAGCAGATCGGCGTTCCAGTCTTTAGCGAGTCCGGAGTCAAACCGCCACAGATTTGCCTCCACTCCCTCGATTTCGCGAAGCGCCAGGGATGCGACACCGTAATCCTCGACAGCGCCGGCCGTCTCCACATCGATGAGGCCATGATGGCTGAGGTGAAGGAGGTCGCGGCGCTCACGACGCCGCAAGAAATCTTCCTCGTCTGTGATGCCATGACAGGGCAGGACGCCGTCAAGAGCGCCAAACAGTTCAACGAGCAACTCTCGCTGACCGGTGTGATCCTGACGAAGCTTGATGGCGACGCCCGCGGCGGCGCGGCGTTGAGCGTGAAGGCCATCACCGGCAAGCCGATCAAGTTCGTTGGTGTTGGCGAGAAGCTTGAGAACACACTCAAACCCTTCCGTCCCGATGGCATGGCGCAGCGCATCCTTGGATTCGGCGATGTGCTCCAGCTGGTCGACGATGCCCGGAAGGTCGTGAACGCCGAGGAAGCGACGCAGCTTCAGGAGAAGCTTCTCTCTGCGACCTTCAACCTGAACGACTTCTTGAAGCACATCTCCGCGGTCAAGAAGATGGGGTCGATGAAGGACCTCCTCAAGATGGTTCCGGGTCTCGGCGCGCACGTCGACGACATGGGCGTCGAGGACAAGGAGTTGTCCCAGATCGAGGCCATCATCCAGTCGATGACGCCGAAGGAGCGTGAGCGACCGGAGATCTTGAACACTTCCCGCCGCGATCGTATCGCCCGGGGCGCTCAAGTTGCCCGCACGGAGGTGGACGGACTTCTCAAGCAGTTTCAGATGATGAAGAAGTTCATGGACGAGTTCTCCCGGGCCGGCGGAAAGGGCCCCCTGGGCAAGATCAAGGCTTTGGCCAGCGCGAAAAAGCAGATGTCCGACATCACGGGCATGATGCACAAAATGGTTGAGGCCACCGGGCCGCAGCAGCAAAAAGGCACGCAGAAGGGAAGGGGCGGGCCGCAGCAGCCGGGGAACCCCAAGACCGGATCTGCCTCCGGGCTTTCGAAGGATGAGATCCGCAAGCGGCGCAAGGCGGAGCGGCAAAACAAGAAGAAGAACAGGCGCTGATTGTGGTGTCAGTGCTGAAAAGTGCCCGCCACGTGGACGGGTTCCTCGGGCCGGTAAGCCGGTTTCCTCAAACCCAACGAGTGCCAAGCCCCTTGCAAAGACTATCTACTTTGGCATAATTAGGGGTTCTTTACCTCGCCAATGGGGTGGTAGCCTCCTGCTCCCTTCCAGCTTCTTTCTGGAAGAGAGTGCTGGCGGGGCCGGATTCCACGGCGGGGGCTCCAACGAATTACACCATGCCCGGAGGCTTCTAAATGTCGGTCAAGCTTCGCTTCCAGCTCGTAGGGAAGAAGAATCGCCCTGCCTTTCGGCTCGTTGCCATTGAATCGCGAAAGGCACGAGATGGGGCATTTATTGAAAACCTTGGCTTCTACGATCCGTACACCGCGGACGACAAGAAGAAGCTCCGAATCAACAAGGAGCGTGCGGAGTACTGGCTTGGAGTCGGCGCCTCCCCGTCCCAGACCGTTCTGGACTTTTTCAAACGAGAGAAGGTCTCTGGCCTACTCCGGTCAAAGCCGAAAAAGAAGAGGCGGAAGAAGGCAGCTAGCGTCCGCAAGGCCGCCGCCCCTGCCCCGAATGCCTCCGGCACGATCGCCACGAAGAAGCCAGGCAAGAAGCCGAAGCCGCCGAAGAAACCCAGGGAGTGAAACCCTTCGAGCGCCGCTCAATTTCCTCCAGACTCGTTGCCGCAACTTACAGAGATTTGACCCCCTGCTGTTCCGGGCCCATTTCCTACAATCCGCAGTGATAGGCCGACCCCATGGCACTCTCCTTCGACATCCTGACGATTTTCCCCGGTATGTTTGCCGGCGTGGTCGGGGAGAGCATTGTGGCGCGCGCGATCAAGACCGGGCTTGTCCAGGTTCGATTCACGGACCTTCGCGACTTCACCCACGACCGACATCGGTCAGTTGACGATCGACCCTACGGGGGCGGCCCTGGCATGCTGTTCAAGCCAGGACCGGTATTTGAAGCCGTCGAGAGCGTGCTGGCTGAATGCAGGGCGCCACCGGTTTCGACCCGACGGGTGATCCTTACTCCACAGGGCCGAAGGCTGTCTCAGAGAGACTTGCGTGAGTGGTCCCGGGCGAGCTGGATGGTTCTCATCTGCGGACACTACGAGGGGTTTGACGAGCGGATTCTCTCGGGGCTCTCGGCTCAGGGTTTCGAGGAGGTCTCGTTGGGAGACTACGTCTTGTCCGGCGGAGAGGTCCCCGCAATGGCGATTCTCGACGGCGTCGTGCGGCTCCTGCCCGGCGCCCTTGGCCACCCCGACTCTGCTCAACTCGAGTCCTTCGAGGCGAACCTACTGGATTATCCACAATACACTCGGCCTGCCGAGTTTCGCGGCATGCAAGTCCCGGAGGTGCTCCTCTCGGGCAATCATCAGCAGATAGAGAAGTGGAGGCGTGAGCAGTCGCTCAAGAGAACGGAGGAGCGACGCCAAGACCTCCTGGAATCACCCGGAATGGAGAAGCGCTGCGTGCCGGGCTGCCCCTCGCAGGAGCGCGCCCAAGTCAAGGAACCTTGTTATGGAAATCATCAATAAAGTCAGTGCTCAGTACCTGAAAAAGACGCTTCCGTCATTCCAGGTGGGAGATGTCGTCGACGTCCACGTGAAGATCAGAGAGGGCGAGAAAGAACGCGTGCAGGTCTACACCGGCACCGTTATCAAAATGAAGGGAGGCAAGGGCATCCGCGGATCGTTCACGGTTCGACGGATTGTCCAGAGTGAGGGAGTCGAACGAGTCTTCCCGTTTCACTCCCCAGCCGTGGAAAATGTGTTCGTCCGTCGTCCGGGCCGGGTGCGCCGCGCCAAGCTTTACTACCTGCGGAACCGCGTGGGCAAGGCCACGAAGGTCAAGGAGCGCCGGGATGATGAGCTGGTTGAGGCCGGGGCTGCCACAAAGAGTGCCGGGGTGCCGGTCGTATAGCGATGGCCGAGGGTTGACTGGACGCCCGAGCCGTGCAAGGGTGGTTAAGAGAGCTCTGGAATAGATTTCGGCCGGGCGCCACCTTGGGGCAGTTGGGGGAGCGTGTCGCAGCGCGGCACCTCAGGGGGCGTGGGCTCAAGATTCTCGCGAGGAACGTGCGTGTGGGGCACGGGGAGATTGATCTCATCGCCCGTGAGGGCTCGACTCTCGTCTTTGTCGAGGTCAAGTCTCGCAACCGGGGCGTGCGCGACGGGGTCACGGGACTCGAGCGCCTGGATGCGGCCAAGCTGCGTGCCTTGCGGCGAAGCTGTCTTCGCGTTCTTAAACGAGCACCCGTTGGAGTTGTTGGTTATCGACTGGACGCTGTCACGGTGGAGTTCTCCGCAGGGCTTTTTGGCCCCAGGGCCCGGGAGGTTCGTTGGCACCCGGCGGTGGCCTCCCTGGAGTGGTATTGACAACCCATTGAGTGCTGCAGGCAAAATCCAGAGCCTTTTCTGTGCAGCCAGGCCCCTCAAGGTGACTCACTTGACGGGCCGAGTGATATCCTGGCTCGAAGAGACTTTCGTGCTGTCCTCGGATGTTCCGCTATACTTCGAGATTAGTTTTTCCGGAGAATGAACACGCTTAGCCTGCAACGCGAAGCTCTCAGTGAAGCCGACCTCGCCCGAGTCCGCGAGTGCGAGGAACAGCTTGGCTATCGCTTCGGTGAGCCACAGTTGCTCGTGCAGGCCCTCACACACTCGTCGATCAAGACGCTCGACAACCCCTCAAACGAGCGCCTTGAGTTCCTGGGTGACTCTGTACTTGGTCTGGTCATGACCGAGTTTCTCTATAACTATTTCCATTCGCAGGACGAGGGCGATCTCACCCAAATCAAGTCCGTCGTCGTGAGCACCGCCACGCTGGCCGCGGAGAGCGACCGCCTTGGGCTGGCGGGCTTCTACAACGTGGGCAAGGGGGTGACCCGCAAGAAAAGCCTGCCCACCTCACTTCAGGCCAACGTCTTCGAGGCAGTAGTCGCAGCGATCTACAAGGATGGTGGTCTTGAGCAAGCTCGGCGTTTCATTCTCCGCAACCTGTTTCACAAGGTGCTTGCCGTGGTTGAAGATGAGCACCAGAAGAACTTCAAGTCCCTTCTCCAGCAGTGGGCGCAGAGGGAGCTCAACGTCACCCCCACCTACAAGGTGATTTCCGAAAAAGGCCCTGACCACCTCAAGCACTTTGAGGTTGCTGCCGTCGTGGGCAAGGAGATCTTCAAGGCTGGCACCGGAAAATCGAAAAAAGAGGCCGAGCAATCCGCAGCTGAGGAGGCGCTCAAGGTGCTTCTGGCGAGGTCGACAGGCCCGCAGACGGAACCCTGATGCAGGCGTGAACGAAATGACCGCAGATTCGGTCGATCCAATCAGCTCGTACCGGGCTTCCGATGAGTTTCACGAAGCGCGGCGCGAGCTCCTGGCGCCAGCGCCTCTCCTTGCCGGTTTCAGCGGCGCCTCCCTCGCCTTCTTCCTCGCGGCATGGAAGGACCCCGACGGCTCCGATCCGGAGGGGACTTGCCTCATCATCACCGCCACCCAGGAGGAGGCGGATGAAGTGCAGGAGGAGCTCGAAACGTTCACCCAGGTTCCCGTACGAGCCTTTCCGGCCTGGGAATCGCTCTTTCTCCCCGACGCCACCCCCGACCCCGACATCTACCGACAGCGGCTTCAGGTGATCGAGCTTCTCGATCGCCAGGGTGTCACGGAAGTCCCCCTCTTCATCGTCGCTCCGGTGCAGGCTGTGCTCCAGCCAGTGCCTGCTCTCGGAGAGGTGGAGAAAGCCCGGTGGGAGATACGCAAGGGTCAGGAACACAGCCCGCTGAAAGTTTGCGAGGACCTTCAAAGCATGGGCCTCCGAAGAGTCTCCCTGGTCCAGGCGCGAGGGGAGTTCTCCGGCCGAGGGGACATTCTCGACCTATTTGCGCTTGAGGCCGAAAACCCAGTGCGTGTGGAGTTTTTCGGCGACAGCATCGAGTCGATCCGCGACTTTGAGCCTGAAACGCAGCGCTCGATCTCGGGTAGCGAGAGAGATTGTGTCCAGATCGTGGCCCTTTCGACGAGTGACTTACACCAGCCTTGCTTTCGAGGCAAGGAAAGCCTCGTGATCGACCTCCTGGAGGCGAAGGCGCGGCTGTTTTTGAAGGAGCCGCGCCTCGTCCGCGACCGCGCGGAGAACATTTTTCACAATTTAATGGGCCAAGATGGCGAGGCCACTTGTGACATCTTCATGGATCGTCTCCGATCGCTTCGAATGGCGCGTGCCCAGGCGCTACCCCTGGCCGTGGGCGAGGGGGGGGTGGATCTCAAATTTTCAACCGTGGAGCGATTTCGCGGTTCGGATCTTGCGCAGGTGCTGAAGGGTATCAGCGAGCGAATTGCCGCCGGATATGCCTTTGAGATCTACTGCGAAACGGCCGCCGAGGTGAAGCGTTTTCGCGAGATTCTCTCGAGCAATGGCCTCGGAGATGAAGGGGGCTTTCCGGGCCCGATGCGGCTCCGCATCGGGCCCATACGCCGCGGTTTTGACATCGTTTGTCTGCGCGCCGCCATTCTCACCACGCGAGAGCTCTTCAACCGCCACATCTTGCGGCGCGTCCGCCGAAAAGCGGCGGTGGGTCGCGCGATCCAGAGCTTTCTGGAGCTTGAAGAAGGCGATTTCGTGGTCCACCTGGCGCACGGAATCGGGCGATTTCTTGGCATGCAGTCCTTTGAGAAGGACGGCGTGCTACAGGAGTTTCTGGCGCTTGAATTTCGCGAGGGCGTCAAGCTCTACGTGCCGGTGGCAAAGATCGACCTTGTTCAGAAGTACATCGGGAGCGGCGACCGTCAGCCCATCCTTGACAGGGTCGGGGGCGCGAGCTGGGCGAAGAAGAAGCAGGATGTCGAGGAGGCGCTCCTTGACTTGGCCAGCGACCTGCTCGACACCCAGGCGGTACGCCGGGAACGACCTGGCTTTGCTTTTCCTCCGGACACGGAGTGGCAGCGCGAATTCGAGGCCTCGTTTCCATTCGACGAGACACCTGACCAGATCGAGGTGGCTGCGGCGATCAAGGCAGACATGGAGGCTCCACGTCCGATGGAGCGACTCGTCTGCGGCGACGTTGGCTTTGGCAAGACCGAGCTGGCAATTCGAGCCGCGTTCAAGGCTGTACAAGGCGGCAAGCAAGTGGCCGTCCTCGTGCCAACGACTGTACTCGCGCAGCAGCACTATCGGACGTTCAGCGAGCGTATGTCGGAGTTCCCGGTCTCGATCCAGGTCATGAGCCGATTTCGAACTGGCTCCGAGCAGAGAGCCACCATCGAGGGCGTCCGGCTCGGTCAGGTCGACATATTGATCGGAACGCACCGGATTCTCTCGGACGACGTCTCCTTCAGCGACCTCGGGCTCGTCGTCATTGATGAGGAGCAGCGCTTTGGAGTTGCTCACAAGGAGCGACTGAAGCGGATGCGCAGTAGTGTTGATGTGTTGACCTTGACAGCGACTCCGATTCCCAGGACTCTGCACATGTCGCTCCTCGGAGTTCGCGACATCTCGAGTCTTGCGACTGCGCCAGAAGGCCGCATGCCGGTGAAGACGGAAATCTGCCGCTTTGAGCCAAGGCTTGTACGGGAGATTCTGCTCCGGGAGTTGAACCGCGAGGGTCAGGTCTACTTCGTTCACAATCGAATTCATGATCTTGATTCAGTGAAATTCGAAGTTGAGAAAGCCGTGCCCGAGGCTCGTGTTGCCTACGCCCACGGGCAGATGCATGAGCACCAGCTCGAGGACCTCATGCTGCGCTTTTACGAGCGTGAGCTCGACGTTCTGATCTCCACGACGATCATCGAGAGCGGCCTCGATATCCCCAACGTCAACACAATCTTCATCGACGATGCCGACCACTATGGGCTCGCCGACCTTCACCAGCTCCGCGGTCGCGTGGGCCGTGGCAAGCACCAGGCCTACTGCTATCTTCTACTGCCCGATCACCGGCACATGAATCCCGATGCGCAGAAGCGAGTGCAGGCGCTGGTTGAGTTCACCGCGCTTGGCTCGGGCTTTCAGATCGCGATGCGCGACCTCGAGATCCGTGGCGCCGGGAACATCCTTGGTGCAGCGCAGAGCGGGCACATCTCGACAGTGGGCTATGACATGTACTGCCGCCTTCTGGAAAAGGCGGTGCGACGTCTCCGCAGTGAGCCCGAGGCCGAGCCGGTGCAGGTGGAGATCGACCTGACCATCGATGCCCACGTGAGCGAGGAGTACGTGGGTGGCCAGACCGCGAAGCTCGAGCTTTACCGGCGAATCTCCTCTGCCGCCAGGGATGAGGATGTCGGTGACCTCGAGAAGGAGGTGGAGGATCGCTTCGGTCCGCTTCCACTGGTGGCGCAGAAGCTTTTCGCTGTGCAGCGGCTCCGAGTCGCTTGCGCCCGACTTGGGATCGAATCGATCGGGCGCGATGAGCGTCACTTGATCTTGCAGGGCAAGGATACGATGCGGGAAGTGCTCGAAAAGTGTCCCAGACGCGTCGTGGTGCTGGACTCCCGCACCGCGGCAATTCCGATCGTGGACGTCGCCCGTCGCTATCCCTCCCCCGTGAGTGACGAGGAGGTGTTTGCGATCGTGCTGGAGTGGCTGACGAAGGGTAAGTTCCCGGAGAGTATTCCAGGGAGGGCCTCGCGCGCAGTAAATGCTGGTGGAATTTCAAGCGGCCGAAGATAGATTCGTGAAGCTTATGAAACGCTTCTTTCCCTTGCTGGCAGCCTGTGCCATCTGGCCTCTCCTGGCCGAGCCGGGGTGTGCTCAGACGGAGGGACCCGTCAACATGACGCCGAAGGGGCCCGGCGGGATTGTGGCGATCGTCGGGGATGAGGTCGTCACACGGGCCGAGCTCGACAAGAAAGTCGAACGCCGTCGATTCCAGCTCCTGCGCCGACTCCCTGCCAGCGTCGTTGATCGAGAACTGGCCTGGATTGAGCGTGATGTGCTCCTGGGCATGATTGACACGAAACTTCTGCTTCAGCTTGTGCGGCAGGAGGAGAAGAAGGGTGAGGGACCCTATATCCGTGACGTCGACATCGACGCCGAGGTGAGCCGTCAGGTCGAGGAGTCCAGGAAGCGGGGAGAGCGGATACGGGACCCAGAGGACTACTACCGCATCGTGCAGGAGACCGAGGGTCTGAGCCGCGACGACTTCCGGAAGGACCTCAAGCAGGAGCTCTCCATCACGAAATTTCTCTTCTTGAAGGTCTACAAGGCCAACGACGAGTTTGTGCCTCCGCTGGAGCTCAAGGCCTTTTACCAGAGTCATGTCGATGAGTTTTCGACGCCCATTGAGGTTGCGTTCTGGCAACTGATCATTGACTACTCGCGAGACAATCGCATGGACCTGCTGGTCGAAAAGGTGCGGAAGGGGGTGCGCGAGAAGCAAGACTTCGCCGAGCTCGCCAAGGAAATAGCCGAGCTTCAGGGACAGGACCCGGAGAAGGCGGGAATCCTCTACCGCAAGAACTTTGAAGAACTGAAGGATTGGGTGAAGCCAACAGCCGAGGTGCTCCGGACGCTCAAGAAGGGTGAAGTTTCGGACGCCGTCCCCACGGCCAAGAACGACATCCGGTTCTTCATGGTTGAGGACTTGAAGCAGGGAGAGCCGAAGAGCTTTGAAGATGTCCAGGACGTGCTCACGAGGAGAATCCGCGAAGAGAACCACCGACGCCTGCTCGAGTCCTTTCTTGTGCGGCAGCGGAAAAAGGTCCGGATTCTGAACTTCCTCCCCCCGATTGAAAGAGAGTCGAGGGATGAGAAGAAGGATGCCGACAAGGCCCTCAAGGTCGAGACGCTGGATCCGCCCCCGGCCGCGGAGACGAAGTAGGGGGGGCCGCCCGAGCTGGTCCAATTCTGCCTGCGCGGCCTGGCTCCCCGGGCGAGGGACTGGATCCGGCACGGTGGAGAGGCCCGGGCCCAGGATCACTTCGACACCGGAGGTGAACAACGTGAAGGTGGGAATCGGATCCAAGATCGGGATATCGCCCCGCGGTAGAGCGTGCCGTAAGTGGGCATCGAAAACTTCTTGGCACCCTCTGGCTTGGCCGGGGGCTGTGTACAACGCCAGAAGCTGTGACAGCAGTTTTTCTGTTCCATCAATTCACGGAGAATGTTAGCGTTCATCCAACTTCGCCGTCGTCGGCGGATGGGCCCAGGACCAGGTGAGGAAGGGAAAACGCGTGACAGGACGAGACAGCGGCGTGCGCAACGGGAAGGGAGACCGTCGGCGCTTCAGGGTAGGGGTGGACGTGGGCGGTACGTTCACGGATGTGGTGCTGGTGGAGGAGACGACGGGAGAGATACTCGTTGCGAAGGTCGCGACCGTTCCGGTCGATCCCTCGGAAGGCTGCGTCAATGCCATTGACAAGGCAGCCAGGATCTACGGCCTGACACCCGAACAATTCGTGTTCACGGTGCATGGCACCACGATCGCGACCAACACCATCATCGAGGGCAAGGGAGCCAGGGGCGGGCTGATCACTTCGGCAGGCTTCCGTGACGTCCTGGAGATTGCCTATCAAACCCGGCCGAAGCTCTACGACGTGTTCTATGAGAAGGCAAAGCCGCTGATTCCGCGCTATTTGTGCCGGGGCGTTCCGGAGAGGCTGGACGCCGACGGGACCGTGTTGGTCCCGCTCGACGAAGACGCAGTGCGAGCGGTCGTGCGCGAGCTTGCTGCGGAGGGTGTGGAGGCAATCGCGGTTGCGCTGCTGCACTCCTACAAGGATCCGGCGCATGAGCGGCGCATCGGCGAAATCCTTGCCGAGGAGCTGCCGGATATGCCGGTCGTGTTGTCCTCCGACATTAGCCCGGAGTACCGGGAGTACCCGCGTACCTCAACGGCGGTGGTAAACGCGGTGCTGCAGCCGCGGGTCGGTCCCTATATTGCGCGGTTGGAGGAGCGGCTGGAGGAACGGGCGATCCGCTCGGGGCTGCACCTGATGAGCTCTTCCGGGGGGATCATCGCGGCGAATGTCGCCAAGCGGCATCCGGTTCATCTGATCGAATCCGGGCCGGCGGCCGGCGTGATCGGCGCTGCCTTCATCGCCCAGCTTGCGGGCCACAAGAACCTGCTCGCGCTTGACATCGGGGGCACCACGGCGAAGGCGGCCCTGGTCAATGACGGGACTCCAAGGATCGCTGAGCAGTTCGAGGTCGGATCGTCGGCGGTGGCGACGGTGACGGCGCAGCGTGGGCAAGGCTATCCTGTGCTCACCCCTGTGATCAGTCTGGTCGAGATCGGAGCCGGTGGCGGCTCCATCGCGCATGTCGATCCGGGCGGCGTTCTCACCGTCGGGCCTCGAAGTGCGGGCGCGGTTCCGGGGCCGGCCTGTTATGGGCGGGGCGGCACCGATCCGACGCTCACCGACGCCAACCTGGTGCTGGGTCGGATCAATCCGGAGTATTTTCTTGGCGGCGAGACCAAGCTCGAGGTCGAGCTTGCGCGCAAGGCGGTGCTGGAATGGGCGGCAAAGCCGGCGGGGCTCGACCTCATCGAGGCGGCGCAGGCGATTATTGATATCGCCAATGCGAAGATGACAAGCGCGCTGCACTTTATTTCGGTCGAGCAAGGGATTGACCCGCGTGACTATGTTCTGGTGCCGTCGGGCGGTGCTGGGCCGATGCAGGCGGTGGCGATTGCGCGCGCCCTGGGGGTCCGTACGGTGTTGATTCCGCCGACGCCGGGGCTCAACTCGGCAGTCGGGCTGCTCGCGACCGATCTCAAGCACGAGCTTGTGCGCACGTACATGAAAGTGGCCTCGCAGACCGATCCGGTGCAGCTCGCCAGGGTGTTTGGCGAGATGGAGGCTTCGACGCGCGAACTTCTACGGGAGGAGGGCGTGACACCGGAACGTATCCGGATCGTGCGAGAGATCGCGATGTGTTATGTCGGGCAGTCCTACCAGCTCAAGATCGAAGTGCCCAATCTTATCGACGGTGAGACATGGAAGGCGCTGACCGTCGCGTTCCACCGGTGCCACGCGACGGCATATGGATTTGCCAACGAGCGCGAGCCAGTGCAGTTCGTCAACCTGCGCATAACCGGGATTGGCCAAATTGACCGGCCGAAGGTGCGCCAGCTCGAGCGTGCCATCGATGGTGTTCAACGTGCGCTAAAGACTCGCCGGGAGGTTTATTTCGGGGAGGCCGGGGGCATGGTGATGACCGACGTGTATGAGCGCGCGCTGTTGCTGGCGGGCGACCGCTTCTCGGGCCCGGCGATTGTCGAGCAGATGGACTGCACCACGGTGATCTCACCTGACACCACAGTCGCGGTCGATGATTTTGGCAACTTGGTGGTCAGCCTTGGCGAGGCAAGGTCCCGCACGCGCTCCGACACACGGGAGAGAGTCCCTGCCGAGGTCTCTACCATCGATAGGGCCGACCTGCCTGCGGCAGTACGCCCGGCAATGGATCCGGTGACTTTCGAGGTCATCCGCAACGCGTTGGTGAACATCACCGAGGAGATGGCGGTGACGATCCGACGCGCGGCCTTCTCGACCAACATCAAGACGCGCGCGGACTTTTCCTGCGCCTTCTTTGACACCTCACTTCGCTGCATCGCACAGTCCTTTGCGCAACCCGCACATCTCGTTGCGATGAGCGTTGTCGCGCCGAATTCGATCCGCGAATATGGACAGGGGCGATTCAGGCCCGGGGATTCGATTATCGTCAACGACCCGCATCGAGGCGCCAGCCATCTCAACGACATTACCGTGATCACGGCGGTCGACTTCGGCGGGCGGCGGCTCGGCTATGTGGCCAACATGGCGCATCATGTCGATGTCGGCGGCTCGCAGCCAGCAAGCCTGGGGGTTAACAGGGAGCTGTTTCAGGAAGGCATCATCCTCCCGCCGACGCTTGTGGCCGCTGCCGGCAAGATTGACGACAACGTGCTGAATTTGATCCTTGCCAACATTCGCGCGCCGCGCGAAACCAACGGCGACCTGCGCGCGCAGTTGTCGGCCAACGTGGTAGGCGCCCTCCGCATGGGGGCCTTGACTGAACGCTACGGCCAGAATGTCATCGAATCGTTCTTCGATGAGCTGATTGCGTATACCGAGCGCTGGGTTGACTGCGAGATCCGTAAGTTGCCGGCGGGAGTCTACGACGCCGAGGGTTTCCGCGACGACGACGGCATCACGGATCGGCCAGTGAAGCTGCATGCAAAGGTCACTATCGGCGACGGCCACGTTCGGCTCGACGTGACCGGCTCCGACCTGCAGCGGGCCTGTCCGATCAACTGCAACCGTGCCATGGCAACGACGGCCGCGGCTTTTGTCACGCGATGCCTTATCGACGACCGGATCCCGGTCAACGAAGGCCTGCTCAGGCGTGTCCATCTTGACGGCCCGGACGGGCTGATCTGTACGGCGAAGCGGCCCGCGGCGGTGGTCGGTGGCTGGGAACTTGTCTCACGGCTGACGGAGCTCGTGTTTCTTGCCCTCCACCCTGCCTTGCCGGACCGGATTCCAGCCGCAGGCAAGGGTTGCATCGTCAACATCGGTTTCGGCGGTCAAGACCCGCGGCGCGGCGAATTTTTCTGCTACATGGAGACAATTGGGGGTGGCAACGGTGCGCGCCCCGGCAAGAACGGTCCGGACGGGGTACAAACTAACGTTCAAAATACGGAAAATGCGCCCATCGAGGAGGTCGAGCTCGGCTATCCGATTCGCATCCGCCTCTACGAATTGATCCAGGACAGCTGCGGAGCGGGCAAGTATCGCGGTGGGCTCGGGATCCGTCGCGACTTCGAGTTCCCCCATGCTCCGTGCTCCTGGACGGTGCTTTCGGACGGCCGCAAGTTCGCGCCGTGGGGCTTGAAGGGCGGCGGATCAGGCCGGCCGCAGAAGTTCATCTTTGACCCCCAGGGTGAGACGAGAGATTTGCCCTCGAAATGTACGATCGAGGTGCCGAAAAACGGGCGGGTGCGGGTAGAGACGGCGGGCGGGGGTGGCTTCGGCAACCCGCTCGAGCGCGACCGTGAGGACCTACTGCAGGATATCCGCGACGGGAAAATCTCGGCGGCTAAAGCAGAGGAGCTCTACGGGATGCGTGGTTGATCAACCAGCGGGCTGACTACAATCCGCGTGGTCACGGTTGGGAGATTGTGGCCAATCCTCACCCACCACCGGCGCCGGAGGCGCCCGGAGTGAGCGCGAAGTGTGGGACGGAGGAGCGTGACCAGGCGCACCTGGCACGGGCTCCCAGCTCTCGGTTCGTGTTTCAGGAACGTGGCTGGTGTGAGCGGAGCAGTGCCACCTCTTCAAGCGGCGGCTTTTGCCAGGTGCCGTGGCGGCTGATGACGGGCAGACCGGCCTGCCGTGCCTCGACGAGGAACTCGGTGCTCTTGAAGCCAACGAGCACGGGATCAATGATGGGCACGCCCTCCAAGTCACCCTGGCCGGCGACGGTGAGCGGACAGCTCTGCAGCGTGCAACCCATGAGGATGGCCTCGGCGCCGTCGTCTTCGATGCAGCGGCGGGCCACGTCGAGCGTGCGCTCCACCAAGATGCTGGGATCGGTGCGCTCCGCGTAGGATTCACGGGCTGAAAGGTTGATATGCCGGACGGATGCCAGCTTGGAATCAGTGCCGTAGAGCTGGGCCAGCTCGCGGTAGCAATGGACTGTCTTCGGCTCGGTCGCGATGACCGAGTAGCGCTGGGCGATGCGGTTGACGTAGTGGGCGCCGGATTCGAACGCGCCCGTGACGATGATGTCCGCAACCTCGCGGGCCTCGCCGAGGCCCGGATCGTAACAACAGCAGATAAAGACAGCATCGAAGCCCTGGTCCTGCGCGCGCAGCACTCGCTCGACCACATGAGCGGCGCAATGGTGTCGGTAGTAGATGTAGGTGACGTAGTTTAGCGGGTACACGTCGCCGATATTTTCGAAGACAAGCTCGGTGTCCGCTCGGGCGACGCGGCGGCAGTGCTCAGCCTCACGGGTGACGCCGGCAAAAGGATTCAGGACCAGTATTTTCATGATAGGGGCAAGAATTGGTTCAATCGAAAAAGGCTGATGTCGAGCTCGGGACGGGTGCCAGCGACAAGCTGGCACAGCACCTCGCCCATGACGGGTGCGAACTTGAAACCGTGGCCCGAGCAGGGGGAGCAGAGCATGACGCGCGCTGTTGCGGGGTGCTGATCGATGATGAAGTTCTGATTCTCTGTGAAAGTCTGCAAGCACTCCTTGTGGGCGACGGGTGCACCGACGAGCTCCCCAAAGGTGTTGCGCATGAAGCGCGTGAGGTTCTCATGATCGGACAGGAGCAGGCGCCCGTGCTGATCGTCGGCGGAGACGAGCTCGGTGCCGCCGCTGGTCTCGGCAGTCTTGACGGTGCGGCCATCAAGCGTTGGGAAGCCGTAGAAGTCGCCCCCGCGGTTCTTGAGGATGAACACGGGGCAGACCTCGGGCCGGAACAGCTCGATCTTGGTTACCTCATACCAGACCTGGACCTTGCGCTTGAGGGTCATCTTTACACCCAGTTGGGTTAGCTCCGGGATGATCCATGCGCCGGTGGTGAGCACGAGCTTGTCGGCATGCAGGGTGCGACGGCCGGTGCGGACCTCGACGCCGCCAGCACTCGCACTCCACGATACCATGCGCTCGTCGCTCAGCAATTGGGCGCCCTCCTCCAAGGCGCACTCGACGTGGGCCAGGACGAAGGCCTCGGGATTGCCATGCCCGCCCGCGGGATCGTAGTAGACGATGGAATCCTCTGGCAGGCGAAAGTGGGGATAGTGTCGGCGTGCCTCATCGACTGTCCATCGCTCGTGAGGCAGCTGATGAGTGGCGAAACACTTCTCCATGCCGCGGTGAAAAGGGCTGTCAATCACGCCGGCGCTGATCAGGCCGACGTTGTGAAAAAGCGTGACCTTCCGGCGGGCCTCGAGCTCGGCAATCAGCTCATAGCTGCGGTGCATCAGCGGTACGTAGGATGGGTCCAGAAAGTAGGCCTTGCGCACAATGCGCGAGTCGCCATGGGTACTGCCACGGTCGTGCCCCGGCTTGAATTGCTCGAGGCCGCAAACCCGGAAACCGGCCCGGGCAAGGTGGAAGAGGGCGCTGCTGCCCATTCCCCCAACGCCGACGACTATGACGTCGTAGTGGTTACTCATGGGATGCACCGGAAAGTATCCCGAATGAAAAGGGTTGTATCGTAGACATTGCGAATGCCTGAGTCTTCATGAGCGGAGGAGCGCTCTTGTTCCCCTGGAGTCTATCTCACCAGTAGACCATCGCCTCTGCAAAGAGCCCGGCCAATTCCTCTTCGCCGGCGCGCCGCGGCGAGAGTTTGGTTACGCGATGTTGTGGCAGAGTCCCCTCGACGAGAGCCGGGATGTCCCCCAAATCGTAGCCGACTGCGCGCAGGCCATTGGGCACCCGCAGCCGCTGCATGATTTGAAGAATCTGATCCGCGAGAACAGGACCGGCATCTGCCGTCCGGGCGTGGGTGACATCCGCGCCCAGGGCCTCGGCAGCCTGCAGGTGGCGCTCGGGACAAGCCTGGGCCGTGAAACGGAACACTGCCGGCGAATTGAGGATGACCGCCACGCCGTGTGGTACCAGCGGGTGGCTCACCGCATATCCGGGAGGCACATAGCGGCGCACCATGCCTGCCACCGGATACGACATCCCGTGGGGCAGGTGTACCCCCGCGTTGCCAAACCCCATGCCGGCAAACGCGGCTGCCAACATCATCTGCCCGCGAGCTTCGTCGTCGCCCGGATCCTCCACGGCCCTCACCAGGTATTTTCGCACCACGCGTAGCGCCTCCAGCGCCCACACGTCGCTGATGGGGTTACGCCCCTGGTAGGAAGGGCGCAGGAGGGGGCGCTCGGGCCGGGGCCTCTCATTGAAGGGAATCGCCGTATACGACTCGACCGCATGGCTAAGCACATCCAGCCCTGAAGCAGCGGCCACGGCCGGTGGGAGGCTGCGTGTGTTCTCCGGATCGACGATGCCCAGGGTGGGTCTGAGCCGGCGGTGGGCGATGCCCGTCTTGGCCTTCAATTCCACAAGGTCGAAGATGGCCACGCCTGTGGTCTCGCTGCCCGTGCCGGCTGTGGTGGGAATGGCGATGAGTGGTTTGAGGGGGCCGGGTACTGGCCGCCCCTTGCCGATGGGCGCGTTGACGTACTCGAGAAAGTCTGCCGGGTAGCTAGAATAGAGATTGGCGGCCTTGGCCGTGTCGATGGTGGAGCCGCCGCCGATGGCCACGATGCCGTCAAAGTCTCCGGCCCGGGCAAAGGCGATGGCCTCCTGGAACGACGCATCCGTGGGCTCGATGTGTACCCGGTCAAAAAGGGCAAATTGAACTTTTTGCTCGCAAAGAGATGCGAGCAACGTCTGGACGGGTTGTTTGTCCACGAGAGAAGGATCCGCAATGACCAGAGTGTTGCGAATGCCCATGTCCACCAGGTCCATGCCCACCTCTCGCGTGGCGCCCGGACCGAAGCGGAGGCTGGAGGTTGCCATCTCAAAAATAGTGTCTCTCGTCATTCGTCCTGGTCCTCTGTGTTACGGATCGCCCAGATCGTTCTGAAACTCTATCAATCCAAGGCGGTTGCGGTTTATCTCGTCGGGAAGAATGCGCAGAAACTCGTCGCGTGTTGTGGCACGGACAAAAGCGATTCCGTAGGCCCTGGCAATGGCGCTGTAGTCTGGACCACTCAACTTCGTTCCGAAGTCCATGCCGCCGTAGTTACGCATCAGCCCGGCGCGGATGGCGCCGTAGCACTGGTTGTTGCTCACCACGATGGTGATGGGCGTCTGCTCCTGCACGGCCACGGCCAACTCGCCTAGCACGAACTGGATGCCACCGTCGCCCAGCGCCGCCACCATGCGCCGCTCCGGGCAGGCCAGCTTGGCCCCGATGGCTTGCGGCAGCACACTCCCCAGGCCCCCGTAGCCCATGGGAAATTGAAACGTGCGTGGCTGGTAAAAGGGCAAACAGCGATACGTCCAGTAGCCGATATTGCAGCGGTCGGCGAAGAGCATGACGTCGGCCGGCAGGGCTTCCCGGAAGGCCTCGGCAAAAGCCATGTCGACGCCTTGCCTGACGCGTCGCTGTCCCAGCCGCATGCGATGCAATTCCGCGGCGTGCGCCCGCCAGGACGCCGGTGCCGGTGTCGGGCGGCGGAGCTGCGTCAGCAGTCCTTCGCAAGCGGCCCGAGCATCGGCGTGGAGGGCGACGGCCGTCTTGTGGCTACGCCCGAATTCGGCCGGGTCGATATCTATGTGGATCAACTTGCCACTGAACTTGATGGTCCAGTTGGCGCAGTCCTCCTGCTTGAACATCGTCCCAACCCCGAGGATCACGTCGGCGGTGTCGAACACTTCGTTGAACTCAGTGGCCAGCGCACCATCGGGAAAAACGACCCACGGAAAGTTGGCTGATAGCAACCCGCGAGCCAGTGTCGTAGTCGATACCACGGCGCCCAACCGCTCGGCCAGCTGACAAATCACCTGACCGGCCTCGCTGATGACTGCTCCAGTGCCGGCGATGATCAGCGGCCGCTCGGCTCTTTCCAGCAACTCGACAGCTGCTTTTAGCCCGGCGCTGTCGGGCTGGCGTCGCTTTGACGGAGGATTGACCGCGATCTGGACCTGCCCGCGTGCCGCGAGGACATCTGCTGGTACCTGCAAATAGGCCCCTCCGGGCCGCTCTTCGCGCAGCTTGCGAATGAGGCCAGCCAACTTGGGTGAAATTTCCTCGACCGTGGTCGCGTGTTCGACATGACGACTCACACTTCTGGCCAGTTCCAGTGAGTTGTTCAAGTCGTGCAGCCCGCCCCGGTTCTTGCCCAGCAACTCGGCGCGCGGCGTGGAGGCAATCACCAGGATGGGTGCGGTGTCCGTGGTCGCCTGGCCCAGTGCCCCGGCAACATTGGCCACGGCCGGTCCGCTGGTGATGGCCACGGCCGCAATCTTGCCAGAGGCTCTGGCGTAGCCTTCGGCCATGTATCCCAGGCCTTGTTCGTGCCGGCCCAGCACGTGCCGCACCTGCGGCCGGCGGGCCAACGCAGCGTAAACGGGGAAATTATGCCCCCCCGGGATTCCGAATACGGTGTCGATGCCATTGGCGAGCAAGGTTTCAACTGCTACTTCACCACCGGTGAACTGTTCCATGAGCTGGCTCCTTTAGTGCCATGATTGTCGCTGATCAGGTTGAGAGACCCAAGTAATCTCCTCTCCCGGGCAAGGGATAAGCTATAGACTCGAGTGACGGGGTGACAGCAACCAGAAAATTGCACTCCTCCATTTTGTGAAACAAGGGTGTGTTGAGGGGATGGATTGCGCTGGGTGACTCGGCACCATCGAGCTGGCTTTTGGGTCGTTAGCGCCGTCTGTGTTCCTGGTTCCACGCTGTGGATTTGGATCGAGGGAAAGGTGAAATTTGATGGCGTGGGAGAACCAGACTAGGACACTGCCTTCAAACTTGGTCGTAGCTCCAGGGCTTACGCATTTCGCGGCTGAGCCAGAGGGTGGCTTCGGCGTCGTCGACGAATTGTTCGGCTTGAGGGTTCCACTTCAGATTGCGACCGAGTCGTAGTGCGATCACGCCGAGATGGCAGAGAGTTGCCGAGCGGTGGCCGATCTCCGCTTCGCAGATCGGTGGTTTGCGCGATCGGACGCTGTCGAAGAAGTTGCCCATGTGGTCATCGCTTGCGTGGAGCCGGGTAGCGTTCGAGGGCAGCGGTGTCGTGAGGAGCTCAGGGTCGCTGGCCTCGATCTTGCCTCGAGTCACCCAGATCCAACCGGCGGAACCTTCGAACTTGACGCCGTGCTGTTGGCCCTTTGGGTCAATCACGCCGCCGTTCCAGCCGTTGGCGGACGTCGTGTGGCAGGTGTGTGTAATTCCGTTGGCATAGGTGTAGTTGACCGTGTAATCGCTCATGGCCGTGAAGCCGCCGGGAATCATCTCGACAGCTGGCTTCGCTTCGACGGAGACCGGACCGCTGCGGTCCAGTCCCAGACCCCACAGCACAATGTCGTTGTGGTGAGCACCCCAATCGGTCATGGTTCCGCCAGAATAATCCCACCAATAGCGGAAAGTGATGTGCGTTCGTTCGGGGACATAATCGACCTCCGGAGTTGGGCCCAACCACAGGTTCCAATCGAAGCTTGCAGGTGGTGTTGCCTTCGCGAACGGACCTTCGCGGCGGCCGCGTGGCAGCCAGACGGACACATGCTGCGGCTTGCCAATCCTCCCGTTCCGAACAAGCTCGCAAGCCAGGCGAAAGATCTTGTCGCTTCGTTGCTGACTGCCCGTCTGCAAGATGCGGCTTGTGTCGCGGACGGCCTTCACGATGCGTTTTCCCTCATCGATCGTGAGCGTCAACGGTTTCTCGCAGTACACATCTTTCTTGGACCGCATCGCCGCCAGCGAGACCAGTGTGTGCCAGTGATCCACCGTGCCGCAGACGATGACCTGGATGTCCTGGCGATCCATGACCCTGCGAAAGTCCTTGAAAGTCTCCGCCCCGGGCCAGAGCTTCCTTGCTTCAGCAACGTGTTTCTCATCAACATCGCACAGTGCGACAATGCGACCGAATCTGGAGGCGTTCTGGGCATCACCTCGACCCCTGCCACCGCAGCCGATCAAGGCGACGGTGGGTTGATCATCGGCTGCGGAAGGCGCGGGCGCAGCCCGAGCAAATTGCTTCAAGTACCATTGCGGCACGGAGGATGCAGCAACCAGGGCAGCGGCCGTTTTCAGAAAATGTCGTCGATGGCTCGGCATGATGCTCGGATTCCTGTTGTAATGGAAAGAAGTGCAGGCTGATGCCTGGCCAATCCTGGACCAGGCTGAAGAATCTTTGTGCTTACCACTGCGTGGACGGGGTCCCCGAGTAGGTTACACGATGCAGCCGTGCGCATCACGTTGGGCTTGTGGACGTCGACGTTCGGCGGGCCCGACCTTGCACGGACTGGTTCAGGTCACTCCAGGGGAACGCTGCCAGGGAGCATCGCAGCTGTCTGGGTCGAGGCGGTGCTCCACTCGAAGCCTGAAACGTCACCTCCGTTGTTGGCATCGAAGGCCGCATGAGAAGCGCGATCGGACAGCACTGGCCCGAGTATCTCATGGAAGCCGCCCTGCTGGGCTGTTTCATTGTTTCGGCATCCTTTTTTGCAACCTTGCTCGAGCACCCAGGCTCACCCCTTCATTCCGCGATTCCGGAGACGTTCCTTCGACGAGTCTTGATGGGACTCGCCATGGGGAGCACGCTCGTGTGCCTCATCTTTTCGCCCTGGGGGAAGCAGTCGGGTGCCCACATGAACCCCTCCACGACGCTCACCTTCTGGCGTCTCGGAAAGGTCGCTGGCGCAGACACTTGCTTCTATACCTCGCGCGCCCACACGTGAGACATTCCGAATGGGCAGAGGAGGACCATCTCAAGTCTGCTGCTCGTTTCTGCTGGTGGGGGAGGCGGACCCTCTTCCCCACGACGGCTCGCCGTCCGAGCGGAGCGAGGGCGGCGGCAACAACGACACGCGGCCCCTCCGGGCCAGGCTCTCGGGAGCCGCCAGCTCTCGCTGGCGCCGGCTCCCTCCGAGCCGTTTGCGGCTCCGCCAGCTCGCCGCAAACCCCCTCCTCGGCGCCTGATGGGCGCCGGGC
>SXIK01000015.1 GCA_005772855.1 Planctomycetia bacterium
CGCAACTTTCGACTTCTGGCGGGCCACCGTGTTACGGTGATAAACGTGATTTTTCGCGGCCTTGTCGAGCTTTGAGATCACCGTTCGGAAGAGCGCCTTCGCCCCTTCCATATCTTTCGCCGTCAATTTTTCTTGGAGGGTCTTCTCTAGAGTCTTGATTTCGTTTCGAGCACTCTTGTTGCGAATTCTCGCCTTCTCGCTCTGGCGAGCTCGCTTGGTTGCCTGCGCACTATGGGCCATTTGGGGCGTCCTGTGGGGGGCTTAGGAAAACTAATGTAGAAAAGGCGAGAATTGAACCGAATCCGCCCGCCGAAACAAGAGAAAAATCAAGCGGGCTGGTCAAGTGCCGCCATTCATCAGGTTGGATACGCGTTCGGAGACGTCGCGGTAGGCAATGTCGCTTGCCATGATCTCCTGATACCACTTGAGAGCTCCATCCTTGTTTTTTTTCTTTTCGTTAACGATTCCGAGGTTGTATCTGATGTCCTTGCCCAGATCCGAATCCTTGTCAGCAACAGAGGTCAGAGCTTGGAGGAACTGTGATTCCGCCACATCGGGCAGCCCCTTCTCGAGGAAGCACCTGCCGGTATTGTTGAGCGATTCGATCTTGAACTTGGGGTCCTTGACCGACTTTTGAAACTCCTTGATCGCATCGTCATAGCGTCCCAACCTGCGGAGAAGCTCGCCGTACCTGATCTTGAGCTCATAGTCGGTGGGGTGCGCCTTGGTCCGACGTTCGTACTCCTCCACCTTGAACTTCAAGACAGAATCCTCCTTTTGCTTGAGTCGAAGCTCTGCCTCGCTCGTATCCTGTCCCTCGGCCTTGAGGTTCTCGATATCGAGCTGCGACTTCTTGAGCTCCTCATCCAGCCGGACTTCCTTCAAGCTCCCCATCTTTTCCATCGCGAAGAGGTCCTGTGGGTTGACCTTTAGCGCTTCGCGGAAAGAAGCCTCGGCCTCCGCCCATTTCTTGAGATCCTGATACAGGCTGCCGAGTTCGCGCCAGAGTCGAGAGTTGCTTGGATCCTTTCGGAGATCCTCTTTCTTGTATTTGATCGCCTGGACGCGGTCTTCATCCGTGCGGACGACTTTTCCTCTTTTCTCAAGCTCGGCGGCCTCTTCTTCGCTCTTGAGCATGGACTTGAAGGACTCGTCACCGGACTGCTTTTTCTTTTCCTCGGCCTTCTTGACCATCGTTGCTGCAGAAAGATCGCGGATCGCCTTGCCGGCCTCCTTGTCGTCCGGTTTGTACTGGGCGACCTTCTCCCAGTAAGAGATTGCCTTTTCCGGCTCATCCTTTTTGGCCCAGAGGATGCCAAGCTTGCGGTAGGCCTCGACCGAGCCCTTGTCGATATCGACGATCTCTTCGAGCGTTCCGATGGCGCTGTCGTCGGCTTCCAGGCCTTCGAGCGACTGTGCCAGCGCAAACAGCGTCGGCACGCTTTGTGGCTGCAAACGCAGGCACTTCTCGATTTCGATGATGGCCTCATCCCACTTCTTTTGCATCGTGAGCTTCTTGATGTTGGCCTGTATGGGCATCACCTTGAATCGAATGCCCATGCCGCCCTGCGGATTTCCACCCTTCTCCTGAATTGAGAGGGTCTCAATCTTGTGGAGCTTCCTCCGCCAATCCGATTCCTTCGGATTAATGATCAAGCCTTGAAGGACCAGTTCGATGGCGTAATCATGGTTGCCCTTCTTCATGGCCAATTCGGCCTTCTTGAAGTATTCGTCTGCGGCGCTCACTAGTAAAAAAACCTCCCAGCATGCCCCCGGCTTGTCAGCGAATATTCTTGGCGAAACAATCTCGGAGGCGATTCGTTAGGGTAATCTCAAAGTCAAGTGGTTACTGTAGTTGCGAATCTCATCTTATCATTCCCAAAACGGTGCGTCAATGCCTGGGCCAAGGTAAACGGCAAGCCCAATTACCCCGCAGCCTTGGAAACCCAGAAACCCCGAGGTGCGTTCGGGATAGCGCCTATTCTCACCCGCACGGTGCAGAGTGTCGGACAATCTTGCCGCCGTCCAGTGAGCCGGATCCAGATCCTGCCATGCCGTTGCCTCGGCTGGGATCCTGTGCCCACAAGCGCGACGAGTCCAGCTCCACCCGTGCGGCTCCGAGCGCAACTGGTGAGGTTGCCTTCCCGTGGCAGGTGGGAGCTCTCAGTTGAGTTGATGGACGCGACTGGGGACGTGTCCTGCGGCTTCCAACCTTGACGCGACTGAGCGTTGGAGTATTTTGACCAGACGGGGTGGAACAGTCCCGGGCGCGACCGTCCGCCGTCACGAGCCAGCGGGCAAGATGGAGACGCTGTATGAGCTGCACCGGGGGCGCAGGGAAGCGGAATTTCGCTGCGCGGCCGCGCTGGATGCGGGCGAGCATGTTTTTGTGGTCGAGGCGCCGGATTGCCGGCCCGAGGAGGTGCGAGCCAGGATCAAGGTGGGGGAGGAGACGGTGGTGCGGGTGGAGATGGAGCCGGTGAACGCGGAGGAGGGGACGGTGAAGGAGAAGAATGAGGCGGAGGGGAGGAACGAGGCGTCGGGGACGGAGCGGTGAGCGCGGGACGGGTGTTGCTCCACTCTCTTACCAGGGCAGCGATTCAAGGAACGGCGAGCGTCGCTTCGTTATCCTGCGCCTCAAAAAAATCTCGGTCCCCGCCATTTTCCCTTTCCTGTTTTTCGATCGACCGGCACCTATTCACTGAAGCCCGAGAATCGTCTCCTGGCAGCGCCGGCTGTCGGGTGCGCTCTGCTGCGACCGCCGGGTGGTGCCCCGACGCATCGCCCGCGGAGACCGTGC
>SXIK01000016.1 GCA_005772855.1 Planctomycetia bacterium
ACGAGCTTGTCACTTCCACGGATTCCCCTCCGTCGTGGCGCACTTCTCGTCGACCACAATGCGTTCGGGCATGGGACCGGCATAAACCCAGATCATTTCCATCGCGGTGTCGGAATGGTTGATGAAGTAATGTACCCTCCCGCGCGGCACCATCGCGGTCGAGCAGTCGCGCAGGGAATAAGTACGCCCTTCCACCACGCAGGTGGCATTTCCCCCGGTGATGCAGATCGATTCATCGAAATCGTGGACATGAGCGGGCAGCCGGCCTCCCGGTTCGAAACGCCCGTAGCCACCACTCATCTCGATACCAGGCACCAGCTCGCTGTTGAAATAGTCAATGAACTCGGCACCCTTGCTGACCCCGAAGGAGCGCCTGGCGGAGCGATAGCGCGTCACGCGTTCCATCCCGCTCATGCCCGTGGAATCCGCAGCCATGTCGACTCGAGGAAAGGAACGGCTCACGAGAACACGCTCCGGCACGCTCATCGCCAGAGCCACGTGGAGCCGCGAAGTTGAAGACGAGAGTGGGTTGCGTGCGGCGTGCGGCAGCCAGCGTGGGATGACAATGTTATCGAGCGGGCCCAGGCGGTAGACCCGCCCTTCGACCGTGACCTCGGCCTCTCCCTGGAGGACTGTGATGGATTCGCTGCACGGGTGGTTGTGCTGATCGAGAGACGCTTCAGGTTTGAAGGTCACAAGACCCGTGGTCAGGTTCCGGGCGGTGTTGAACTGGCCGACCAACGCTTCAAGGAAGACGCCCTTCTGGAGTTCGGCGCTCGGGCCTTTTCCGCAAGAGGTGATCACTTCCTCTCGCTCCGGCCTCATTCTCTCCGGGGGAGCGGGCAACGGATCGTGGAGGGCTTGGCCCTCGGCCGGGTCAAGACTGGTCGCCGGGCAGCGATCCCGCCCCAAAGCTCTGAGCACTTCGTGCAGGGAGCGGAGCAAGAGCCCGGCATCTGTTCCGAGGCCGAGCATTCGGAAGCCCTGCTCGCGGCGTTGGAGCAGGTTCTCGGCGCTCGTGGTCAGGAGGCCGCAATGCTTTCCCGCCTGGCGAATCGTGTCTTTCAGCCCCAGGAGCTGCTCCGCCACGCCGGGTCCCTCCCACTGCCCGCGGTGGCCGGCGCTGGCGGAATAGTCCGCCGGGCCGAAGAAGAAAACCTCCACACCGTCCACCTGGCACATCGCAGGGACAGCGGCGACGGCTCGGACGCTCTCGATGATCGGCACGACCAGCACATGTTCATTGGCTTCGGCGGTGTGTTCGTAGAAGCACTGGCCCCAGACGGTGGCACGCTCACCGCCGATCCCTCTGCGCCCTTGCAGGGGATAGCGGCAATCGCGGACCGCGTCTTCCAATTGCCCGGCAGATTCCATCCAGGGAACCACGATGCCGTCTGCCCCGATATCGAGGGCGCGTTTGGAGAGCCAGGTGCTCCGTTCCGCGATTCTCACCAGCACCACCGTTTCACTGCGCACCGTGGCCCGGACATGCTCGGCAATTTCCTTCCAATCGAGGCTCCCATGCTCCGCATCGATCACCACCCAATCGACCCCCAGCGCGACGGCCACTTCGGTGAGGCAAGGCGATTCAAGCGTGACCCAGAGGCCGCAGGCGGGCTGACCCTGGGCCAGTTTGCGACGAAATGCCTGGAGGGCTTTGATGTTCATGGGGTAACCTTGGAGTTGTGTGGCTGGCGAGCAGCAGGTGCCGGTTTATGCCCGGGCGAAGACCAGGAGCCGAATAATTTTCGGCAGATTATCCCCTTCGTTGAACCGTTCCCAGTCAATCCCACTGGCGGTACCGCGAGTACCGAGCGCGCACGGCCTCTACTGGCATGCCACGCCAGCCAGAAAGCACCCGAGGGAGTCAGCGGAGGGGTCCTCACCGCAATCCGCTGGCGCGTAGCTCGAGGACATCGGCGACGGTCGCGCTGGCGGCGCGCCACCGGCAAATAGCCAGACGAGGACGCGTATCGCGTCCGTGATCTCCAGGACGCCGTTGTCGTCGGAGTCGGCGGCGTCGAGGCAGGCCGGCGCCGGAGCCCCGGTAAAGAGGTGGCCGAGCACGCCGATCGCGTCGGAGAGGTCAACGGTCCCACTGGAATTGCCATCGCCGCGCACGAATGTCGCGCCGGCAGTCGGGACCGTGACGGTGAGAGAGTTGTTCGAGAGTCCCTCCGGCCCGATCTCGAGGTGCGCGCCGTCAACGTTGAAGACGACCGTCACCTCCATGCCGCTCGCGGCCGCGACCAGGGAGAGAGTGTCGGGCGGCGCGGCGTTCCGGCAGGCGCAGACGTTCGGAGTCTCCTGCGACTCAGGCTTGCAGATGAGCTCCGTATTGCAGAAGCAGATCCAGTACGGCGGATTGTCGCAGGGGTTGCCGTCGGGGGCGCAGCACTCGCCGAATCTCCGGCCGGTCAGGTCCGCCGCGACGAAGAACGGCTCGCCGGCCGGCTCGCCGTTCGCGAGGATCCGTCCCTCGATGAACGCGCTGAAGCTCTGACCCGCGACCGGCACCATGCGCAGCTCGGGGATCACACGGTAGAGGCCGGGGCCTGCGGGCTCGAGAGTCACCTGGTTGACGCCAAGGTCCCGGAACACGGCGCCTTCGAGCAACGGCAGCTCTTTCGACAGCGAATCGTTCTCCTCGAGAGCGGGCCACGTCTGCCTGTGGAGGTGCTCCGGATCGATCACTGCGGTGACGATCGCGCCCGACCGCAGCCCCGAGACCTGTAGCTTCGTCTTACGCTTGCGCACGCAGGTGCCGGTCCCTGTCCCGTCATCGCACTTGTAGCCGCAGTAGGCCCCTGGGCCGCATTCCTCATCGGAAGAGCAACAGCCGTGGCCGATCTCGCGTGGGTGCGCTGTGGCCGACTCCGCGACCCGTACGCCATCGGCAAGGAGGGCCACGGTGATCGTCGCATCTTGCGTATCCGAACTTGGCACGACCAGGAAGTCGACGTCGACGTCCCACACGTCGCGGCTCGCGGGCGCGAAAGTCATCCCGGTGATGCCGAGGTCCACAAACGCAGTGCCTTCGAAGTAGGGGTACTCGAGGGTGACGGAGTTGTTGGCCAACGCATCGGGCGCGGTCTCCACGAACAGGCCATCCGGGTCGATCACTGCGGTGACGATGGTGCCCCCCGGGAGCGGCAGGATCATGGAGTCGATCTGCGCTTCATAGACGCACATCCCCCACCCGGGCAGGCCTGGGCACTCACCGGAGCAGGAGGCCGTGAAACCATCGGGCACCGGATTGCAACCTTCCGGGGAGACGCAGCATTTCTCGCCGCCGATCCCCTGGCCCTTGAATTCCACGACCGTTTCCGCGACCTTTACGCCGCCGGCATGGAGGACCACCGGGATCGCGACGTCCTCTGGGTTGGAGCCGGGGATCGCAGAGATGCTGAAGCTCCAGCAATCCCGTTCCTTGGGGCCCTTCACTCTGAACTCCATGTCTTTCAGGCCGAGGTCGAAGAATTCCAACGCCGCTCGCGGCTTGCCTGGAAGGAGCTCCCAGCTCCGGAACGTCATCGTGGAGAGTCCGCAAGTCTCGTCCGATGTGACCGCGAGCCCCAGCAGGATGGTCTCGGGCGCGGCGGGGCCCCAGTCGGCGTGTCCGAGCTCGATCCAGGAGGCGGAAGCGCCGTCCAGAGCACGGTCCAGCGCATCGCCCAGAGCAACGTCTTCAGCGAGGATGAAGCCCGTGAACGTGTTTCCTGCGCGATCGAGGCGGAGCGTCGCCGACTGCAAGAGCCGCCCGTCCGAGTTGAGCTCGATATCGTCGCTGCCGCCGTGCGTGGCGCGGTAGTTCATGCGGACACCCTCACCGAAGGCCGTCGAGCTGTCGTGGATCATGACGTAACGTGAGTTGGGGGTGCCATCCTGGCGCGCAAGGATGCCGTGCATCCCGGAGCTGGAGAACGGTCCGAGGTCGAGATCCGATGCCGCCAGGGTCACGCGGGCGCTGAAGTCCCCCGTCACCGGGCGATACGCAAAGGCGAGCTGATCGCCTTCCGGTCCGGCGCCGCGGCCCGCTCCGGTGACAACGACAGAGTCCGCGTCCTGCGACTCGATCCGCTCGCTCTTGCAAGCGGGGCCGATCTGCACCGGGTGCGCGAAGCGGTCCCCGAGATATGGCCAGAAGGACGGAGAGGAGACGAGCTCGTCGAGGTCTTGGGCGACCACGGTGATTCGCGTGGCGTCGGGCTCGGAGATGCTCTCCAGCGAGACGTCCGGATCGAGGAGCGGCCTTCCCAGGAGGCGGATGCGGCCGTGGTCGCTGCGGAGCACGACTCGGCCCGCTGGAATCCCGCGCAGGTCGATGATGCCGCCGCCGGCATCGATCTCCAGGTCTCCCTGGGCGAGGAGAGCGTCAGCCGGCAGCCTGGCCAGCTCGATTCGTCCCGACGTTGCGGCGCCCACGAGCACAGTCTCACCCACCAACTTGAAGTCGGGCGCTCGCGTGATTCCAGAGCCGTTGTCGGCGGTGATGCCCGAATACCCGACGGACGAGACGATGCCATCCGGTCCTTTCTCGCCTGTGCGGACGTTTTTCCCGCCTTCGCCGCCCTTCTTGCTCGCGCCCTTCAGCTTCTTTGCCACGTTCGTAACACCGCCGCCCTTGCCGCCGGGGCCCTTGTTGCCGGTCTTGTCGCCGCCCTTTCCGCCGACTTCCTCGTTCTCGTCGCCGGCATCATCGTGGCTCACCGTGCCTTCGGGGGCCTCGACCTTCACGTCGCCCCCATCCCCTGGCTCACCGGGGCTCGAGCCGCCCTTCCCGCCCTGGAGCTTGCCGCCGATGTTCACGTCGCCGCCGGTGGACTTGAGCTTGACGTTGCCGCCTTTCTTGCCCTTGCTCTCGTCGTCAGGCTGATCGCAGCCCCGGA
>SXIK01000093.1 GCA_005772855.1 Planctomycetia bacterium
ACTCGTTCGCAAGCCAGATTCACTGTCTCCCCAGGCCGCCTTTTTCTTGAGGAGTCCCCCTTCCCAGCGAGGAGGAGGGGCGCCACCAGGCGCCATGGCATGGTGGAGGTCTTCTACCCCCCCGCGGAGTATATACCGCACGCGGGCAGTGATGAGACCTTTTGCAGCCTGCGAAAGGTTGCGGCTGCTCGCGCCAGAGGCGTCCGGCGCCCATCAGGCGCCGAGGGGGGGGTTTGCGGCGAGTTGGCGGAGCCGCAAACGGCTCGGAGGGAGCCGGCGCCAGCGAGAGCTGGCGGCTCCCGAGAGCCTGGCCCGGAGTCGCACGCGCAGCGTGCGACCGGAGGGGCCGCGTGTCGCGGCCGTCGTGGGGGAGGGTCCGCCTCCCCCACCCGCCGAAACGAGCAGCAGACTTGAGATGGTCTTCCTCTGCCCATTCGGAATGTCTCACGTGTGGGCGCGCGAGGTATAATTTGATGGTACGAGTTTTCCATGTATCAGGAGCGCATGACTCGATCCGATCACCGAGGGAACTCGCCGCCGTCTGACTGCATGAGCCAGAAACCGATTCAGCCGCTCCTCGATGCCAGGGGCAATCCCTATCTTCCAGCGGTCGCACCCGTGCTCAGGAAGGTGCTCATCGGGATCTTTGTCGCGGTCGCGATCCTGAGCGCGAACGGAGCCTACCTTGCCGCGATCACGCTCCTCGGCCACTGGACGGGCAAGGAATATCAAAACCCATTCTATTTCTGGATGTTCCTGCTTCACATCGTGGTTGGGCTCCTCATGACGGCTCCATTCGTTGCCTTCGGCGTGCTTCACATGCGCACCGCAATCCTTCGACCCAACCGTCGTGCCGTCCACGCCGGAATCGCGCTCTTCTCGGCGGGATGTGTGGTCCTTGTCTCCGGCTGCGCCCTGATGAAACGCGACCTGGGTGAGCCGTGGAATGGCATCGCCTATTGGCTTCACCTTGCCTCACCCATCGTCGCAGTCCTGCTTTACGTCTTTCACAGGCTCCAGGGTCCCGCGATCGCGTGGAAGTATGCCTGGGCCTGGGGCGCCAGCGTCGGGGTCTTCGTCGGCGTCATGGTGCTCCTTCACTCGCAGGATCCGAGGCAGTGGAACCAGGTGGGGCCCAGGGAGGGCCAGAAGTACTTCCAGCCCTCCCTTGCCCGCACGGCCACGGGCAACTTCATCCCCGCAAGGACGCTCCAGATGGATGAGTATTGCCTCAAGTGCCATCCCGACACCTACTCGGACTGGTTTCACTCGGCCCATCACTTCTCGAGCTTCAACAATCCGGTCTACCGCTTCAGCGTGCGCGAAACGCGTCGGGTTGCACTTGAGCGAGACGGAAGCACGCAGGCCTCCCGCTGGTGCGCCGGATGCCATGATCCCGTCCCCTTCTTTAGCGGCCGATTCGACGACCCCGACTTCGACGACTTGAACGACCCGACCGCCCACGCCGGGATCACCTGTACGATCTGTCACGCCATCACGAACATCAACTCCACCCTGGGTAACGCCGACTTCACCATCGAGGAGCCGCTCCACTACCCATTCGCCTTCAGTGAGAACCCGTTCCTTCAGTGGATCAACAACCGCCTCGTGAAGGCGAAGCCAGGATTCCACAAGCGCACTTTCTTGAAACCAGAAATCCACAAGTCAGCCGAGTTTTGCTCCACGTGCCACAAGGTGCACATCCCGAAGGAGGTCAACGCCTACAAGGATTTCCTCCGGGGACAAAACCATTACGACAGTTACCTGCTGAGCGGGGCCTCCGGCCACGGAGCGAAGAGCTTCTACTATCCACAGAAAGCGTTCGTCAACTGCTCCGAGAGCTGTCACATGCCGCTTCGCGATTCGTTCGACTTCGGGCACAAGGACGGCAAGATTCACAACCACCTGTTTCCGGGAGCCAACACGGGCCTGGCAGAGCTTCGCGGCGACGAGAAGACGCGCAAGGCGCACGAGGAGTTTCTCCGCGACGGCCAGTTGCGGATGGACATCTTCGCGCTGCGAGAAGGCGGCACGATCGATGGCCCCCTCTCGGCGCCGATACGCCCCGAGCTTCCCCTCCTCCAACCCGGGGGCAAGTACCTGGTGGAGGTCGTGATCCGCACGCTCAAGATGGGTCATGCGTTTACGCAAGGAACCTCCGACTCGAACGAAGTCTGGGTGGAGTGCGAGGCCAATCTCGAAACCGCGGGTGGCACAATCGCCATCGGGAAAAGCGGCGGGATGGATGCCAGGGGCTTTGTGGACCCGTGGTCCCATTTTGTCAATACACTCATGCTCGATCGAAACGGGAACCGCATCGATCGTCGAAACCCACAGGACATCTTTGTGCCGCTGTACAACCACCAGATCGGGCCAGGCTCGGCGCAAGTGGTTCATTACCTTCTGAACGTTCCAGCCGGGGCTACCGGAGCCGTCGAGATCTCCACACGACTCAAGTACCGGAAGTTCGACCGCACGTTCATGGAGCATGTCTTTGGTAAGGAGGGTGCGCCCAACTTCAAGCCCGTGGTGCTCTGTGAGGACAGTGTGCACCTGCCTGTGGCAGGAGCCGATGGAAGGCCCTCGATCGAGGGGACCTCACAGACTTCGCCCATCGAGCCGTGGCAGCGCTGGAACGACTACGGGATCGGCCTCCTTCTCGAGGGATCGGAAGGCTCGGAGAAGGGCGAGCTCAAGCAGGCCGAGGAGGTCTTCAAGAAAGTCGCGGAGCTCGGGCGGGCGGACGGCCACCTCAACCTCGTCCGCGTCTACTTCAAGGAGGGCCGCCTGGATGACGCCGTGAACTCCGCGCGCAAGGCCATCGACCACCCACAGCCGCCGCCGCCATGGGTAGTCTCGTGGCTGAGTGGCCAGGTCAACCGGCAGAATGATCACCTGGACGCCGCGATCCAGGACTTCAAGGCAGTTCTGGCTACCCGGGCGCCCGAGCGAGGCTTCGACTTTTCGAAGGACTACGACGTCTGGAACGAGCTGGGCCTCACGCTCTTTCATCGCTCAAAACAAGGTCCCAGGGAAGAGAGGAAGCGGTTCCTCATCGAGAGCCGTGACGCCTTCCTGGAGACTTTGAAGCTCGACGCGGAGAACATGACCGCCCACTGGATATTGAACCAGATCTACGCACAGCTCAACCAGTTCGCTCGCGCAGAGCTCGACACAACAGCCGAAATGGCCACGCTGGCGACCACGAAGCGGCACCTTGAGCTCTTCAATCGCTACAGGCCAGACGACAGCGCACGGAATCGGGCGCACAAGATCTACCGCGAGCGAAACCCCGCTGCCAACAAGGCGGCACAGTCGATTGTCATCTACGATTTGAAGCCAAAGCCATGACCCAAGGATTGGAATCCAACGCGCGGTCGCGAACGCAATCACGGGGATCCACGGCGCTTGTTCTGTTAGCCTTTCTGCTGGTAGCTGCCATCGCTGGCGCAGCACTCTACCTTCATTTTCGCAGAGCGGCTCCCGTCACGTTCCTGCCAGAGCCGGCCAGGCCGGCCGAGTTCACGCCGGCGCTGCGCTCCCTGCCCGTCGGCCTCAAGTTCGTGAATGTGACCAGGGAGGCGGGAATTCATTTTCGCCATGTGAGCGGCGCCAAGGGAAAAAAGTTACTGCCCGAGACCATGGGCGGCGGATGCGCAATTCTGGATTTCGACCGGGATGGCGATCCGGACCTTCTCTTCATCAACTCCTGCCACTGGGCTGGCGACCAACCCCCTGGGCCACCGCCCACTCAAGCCCTCTACGCAAACGATGGCAAGGGCCGATTCACCGACGTAACCCGAGAAGTGGGGCTGGCACTCACGTTCTACGGCATGGGAGCGGCCATTGGCGACTACAACGGCGACGGCTTTGACGACGTATTTTTCACCGGAGTCGGCGGCGAGCGGTTGTTCAAGAACGTCGACGGCAAGCGCTTCGAGGAGACGACACAAGCCGCTGGCATCGCAGGAGGTGGACAATATACATGGTCGAGCGGTGCCGCATTCCTCGACTACGACGGAGATGGAATGCTCGATCTTTTTTTCTGCCGCTATGTCGAGTGGACACCCGAGGCGGACCTTGCCCAGGCTTTCCAGATCACGGGGCTCGATCGCGCCTACGGGCCCCCCATGAATTTCCCCGGGACCTTCTCGCGACTCCTCAGAAACGTTGGGAGTAAGTTTGAGGACGTCTCTGCGAAGGCTGGCCTGGAGGTGAGGAATTCACTGACGGGTGAAGCTCTCGGAAAGGGGCTCGGCGCTGCCGTCCACGACCTGAATGAGGATGGCTGGCCCGACATCGCGGTCGCCAATGACACCGTACAGAACTTCCTCTTCCTCAACAAGAAGGACGGCACCTTTGAAGAAATCGGCATCCTCTCCGGATTCGCGTTCGACGAGTCGGGAAAGACGAGAGGCGCAATGGGAATCGACTGCGCGGATCTCGGCTCGAGCCCTGGAAGCTCCGGGAGCACCAAGATGATCGTGGTCGGCAACTTCGCCAACGAGATCACGGCGCTCTATCGAAGTAGCCTGCCCGGTGAGTTGCCTTTTTCGGACGACGCGACAGCGGAAGGTATCGGCAACCCGAGCCGAAAGTACATGAAGTTTGGCGTCTTCTTCTTCGACCTCGACCTTGACGGCAGACCCGACATCTTCGAAGCCAACGGGCACCTCGAGAGCGAGATTGAAAAAGTGCAGGCAGAACAGAGGTATGCCCAGCCTGTGCAGGTATTCTGGAACGCCGGACCCGGCGCGCCGCGCGGCTACGAGGTACTGGGACCCGAGAGACTTGGGGGCGACCTCTTCGAGCCGGTCGTCGGACGCGGTTGCGCATACGCCGACTTTGACGGCGACGGCGACCTGGACGTTGTCCTCTGCTCGAACAATGGAGAAGCAAGACTTTTCCGAAACGACGGCAGCAACAAGAATCGGTGGATCCGGCTCAAGCTCGTTGGCAAGAATGGCAACACGAACGCGTTCGGGGCCCGCGTCACGGCCGAGGTGGCCGGAAAGACGCTCAAGGCGCAGCTCACGAGTGGCCGGAGCTACCTGAGCCAGTGCGAGCAGGTGATCACGCTCGGCCTGGGTCAGGCTGACAGGGCCGAAAACGTAAAGATCTATTGGCCAGGGCAGATGACTCCGCAGAACCTTGGCACGATCCCCGAGGGCACCTTGAAGGAGATTCGAAACCGTTGACTCCCGAGACGACCCGTGGGCTCCTTTGGCTCGTGCTCAGCACCCCAGTTTTCGCAAACGGTTGCTTGCCCGATCCCCGCTCCCGGGGCGGCTACGATTTCTCGGCAGCGGCCGGCTGGCAACGCCTCGACAACAAGAGATCCGCGAAGCTCGTCCTTCCTGGAGAGGTCCTTGAGGCCTACGACACGAAGCCCGGGATTTTTGCTCTCCTGAAGACCGGCTTCATTCCAAGGGCCAAGGCGTCCGAGCTTTCCGTCGAACTTTACCATCTCCTGTTGAACCTGCCATTCCTGGAGATCCAGTCGAAGGGCGAAGTCACGGTCGCCGGGTTGCCCGCCGCCCGTATTGAAGCAACCGGCATGGGCGACGGCCAATCGTTCGCGCCCACAACTCTTGGGTTGCAATCGAGGCCACCCGGAAACGAGACCTCCGTGCCCACCCGGCGGGTGTGGATCAGGGTGCCTCGTGGGCCGGAAAAAGGAACTCTCGAGATCCTTTTTCATTGTCCCGAGGCCGAGTACGAGCGCAAGAGGGCCGAGTTCGAGTCCACGATCAAATCCATCCGCCTGGAGGGCTGATTTGTTTCACGGATCATCCCCACGACCAGCCCTTCAGCCAAACCGCCGACCCTCGCCACGCAGTCGCGCGAACCTGTCCCACGGGTTGAAAAGCCCTGCCCCATGCAAGCGAATTTTTCTCGGAGACGATCCTGGGGTCACGATGTCCAGTCCCGATTCGCAAGCTGTTCCCCCGGCATGGTAGACTTCCTGTCATCTTAAAACCACACGGATAAGGAGTTGACATGTCCCAACTGGAACGCGGCCAGAGCTCCATGCACCTGGCGCGAGTCGCTCGCGGCTGGATCCTTCTTTTCGCCGCCTGCGCCACCTTGAGCCTCTCTCTGACCTCGACGCCGTCCAGGGCGCAGAGCCCTGGAGACGCGGCCGACCCTGACTACCCGGATCTTTTTCAAGACCTCGGAATGCACCTCAAGCGATTCTATCTGGCCCTCGACCGGATCAATCCGCAACTCCTGCTCAAGAAAGCCTTCGCAGCCTTGGAGAACGCCGTTGACGAGATCTACGTTGAAAACTCGGACTCGTCGAGCCCCGTAGTCACTCTGCGTGTCGATTCGAAGGCGGAATCCTTCGACCTCGAGAGCGTCGAAACCCTCGAACAGGCGGTCAAGGTTCTGGAACGAGTCTTCGTTTTCCTCAAACAAAATTACAGAGGTGAGACAAAGCTGAATAACATCCGCTACGCCGCCGCCAACGGCTTTCTGTCCGGCATCGACCCACACACGATTGTTTTCAGCCCCGAGGACTTCAAGGATTTCTCGGTCCACATCGAGGGCGAAATCTGCGGGGTCGGCATGTATGTCGGCACTCGAGATGGCAAGCTGACAGTGCTCGAGGTCTTGAAGGGCGCTCCCGCAACCCCGGCGCAAAAAGCTGGGTTCAAGAAGGGTGATTTCATCGTCAAGATCGGCGATGAGTCAACGATCAACATGACAGTCAGCGAAGCCGTCGAGAAGATCCGGGGCACGTGTGGCACCGCCGTCTCTCTGACCATCAAGCGCCCCACTGCAGAAGATCCCGAGAAGCTCGATTCGCTCACGGTGCCGGTCGAACGGGGCAAGGTGATCATCAAGAGTGTCGAGTCAAAACTCATCAAGGACTGGAATCAAGACAGTGAGGGGCTGTGGAAGGGCGGCGTGGGCTACGTGCAAGTCAGAAACTTTGACAAGAACACGACGCCGAGCCTCTCCTTGAGTCTGAATCGGCTCAAGGATGAGAACAAGGGGCAGCCTCTGGCCGGATTGATCCTCGACCTGCGAAACAACTCGGGTGGTCTCTTGACCCAGGCGATCAACATGTCCGACCTCTTCCTCGAAACGGGTGACATCGTGATCACGGCGGGCCGGAACAACCGTATCAGCCCCACGCCAGCTGGCCGTGACGGAATCGAGCCCGACTATCCGATCGTCGTACTTGCCAACGAGCAGTCGGCCTCGGGAGCGGAGATTGTGATTGGCGCCTTACAAAAGAACAATCGTGCGATCGTCCTCGGATCGAGAACCTTCGGCAAGGGTTCTGTGCAACAGCTCCATCAGCTCCAAAATGATGTTCAGCTCAAGATTACCGTCAGCGAATACCTGATCCCGGGCAAGATCTCCATCCAGGAGAATGGCGTTGTGCCCGACATCCTTGCCCAACCGACCATCGACGATGACGACATCGACCTCTTCCCCAACGAGCTTTCAGCGGGCGAGCGAAACTACGAAAAGCACATCGTCTCCACGTACGCCAAAAAGGAGACCCCGCGGTACACCCTCAACTACCTCCTCCTGCCGCAGGAGAGAGATGGGTCTGAAGACCGCTTCATGAGCGGGGAGCTTGAGCCCGAAAAGGACAAGCTGGTCCAGATGGCCTTGAGCCTCATGAAGCTCGGCGGCAAGCCATGGAATCCTTCCGAAATTTTTGTCGCCAAGAAGGAAGATATCCTCAAGCAGAGAGAGGAGCTCTTTCAGGAGGTCGTCAAGCACCTCAAGGAAAAGGGTATTGACTGGAGCGAGGATCCGTCAGGTTCCGTCAATGCTCTCGACAGCTCCACCATCGAGCTGGAGCTGTCGAGCAAGGTAATTCAAGAGCCCTCCAAGGAGAAGGATGACCCTGTCCCCGTCAACAAGCTGCTCCTCACAGCCAGGCTGACCAACAAGGGCACGAAGCCCCTTCACCGAATGAAAGGCCTGTCGAAGTCGGAGCATTTCCTTTACAAGGACCTGGAGTTCCTCTTCGGGAAAGTGGAGGCGGGTCAGTCTGTTGATCGCACTGCGAAGGTGCGGCTACCTTACTTCCCGTACAGCCGCAATGACCTTGTCCACGTGGAGGTAAGCTCCACGGGTGAGCTGCCCGGGGGTGACACCGGGCCCACGGACAAGGTGGCGCTCTCGAAAACAATCGAAATCGAGCTCAAGGACTCGGGTCGGCCCGCCTTTGCCTATTGCGCCTCCTTGCTCGACACGACAAGCGGCTTGCCACTACTCATGCTCAAGGAGGGCAAGCGAGCCACTCTCAGGGCAAGAATACAGAACGTGGGCACGGCCACCGCACACAAGGGTATCGCCATCCTGCGCAATGAAACCGGCCGGCAGATCTTCCTCGAGAAGGGCCGCATTGAATTCACGAACCTCGCCCCTCAGGCGGCAACCGAGGTAGAGTTTCTTTTCGAGGTGCGCTCCGGTGAACCACTCGAGGAGTACAAGTTCGAGCTGGTCGCTGCCGACAGCTACTCCAACGCGGCGATCTCACGAAAGTTGACGGTTCCCCGCGGCGACAGCAACACCGCGAAGCCGTTCCCGAATGGGATCAACTTCGCCCCGCCGACGATCAGCGCAACGATTGTCGACCCGGAGTCGAACCAATCGGTGCTGAGCACGCTAAAGGATCACTTGAAGCTTGCAGCGATCATCAAGTCTGCCGACCCCGACGACTTCAAGGCCTGGGTGATCTCGAGCATTGCGAGCGAGCGGGAGGTTCTCCCCGACAAGATTTTTTTCACCAGCGCCGCAGGCAAGGATGAGCTCAAAATAGACACCTCCGTGCCGCTCCGCAAGGGGATCAACCTCTTCACGGTCATCTCGAACACTCGAAACGGTCTCGAGAGCCGCCAGAGCCTTGTCGTCCGACGACAGTAACGGTAATCGTCTCGAGATCGCTGGCAGTATCTGCTGGAGTCGCCATCTCCGACTCCCGGAGGCCCTGGCATTCCCCCGGACCCCTCACGGAAGCTCCCTACTTCGCCTCCAGCTTCGCTCGACGCGCACGGACATCTTCCTCGAGTTTGGTCTTTCTGGCCCCAAGCTCCAGGAGCTTCTTGTCGGCATCAGCCTTGCGCCGGTGGTCCGGAGACTCGGCGTCCGCCTCGGCGTATCGAAACTCTTCGAGTAGAACTGCCAGCTGCTCGTCGATCTTGCCGCACTCGAGCTCCTCCCGGGCGCGCTCCCGGACCCTGACGACCTCGGGTCTCATGGCCTCCCATGTGCCGTCGAGAAGACCCCGAAGCTCCCGAATCTCCGTCTGGGCGACCTTCCACCGCGCAGCGTATTGACTGGCAATCGCCTTCTGGCGCAGCCAGTCCTCCTCGAACAGACGACGCACGTAGGGGTCATTCTTCGACTCCTCGAGGCGTGTCTCGACGTAGCGCACGTTGGCAAGGGTGAGCAGGTGTCTGCGCTCAAGTTCGAGGGCCTCCACCTCGGCGTTGAGGCAGTTTCGGCGCAAATTGAGCTCCCCTGGAGTCTCCCCGGGGTGAGGGAGGTCGAGGTCCTCGAGTTCCACGCGCTTCCTCGCCAGTAACGGCTCAAAGCGGAAGCCATCACGTGCCAGGACGAGCGCCTGTTCCCGAACGTCTCCGGGCATCTCCTTCTGCTTCTCCACCCACGCGGTCTTGTGGGCCTCCTCGAGGCCGTAGAGGCTCAAGTAGCGCTCCTCGATCTTCGCGCAAAGCCACCGGCCGCGCCTGAGGAGCTCTTCGACTCTTTCACCAGCTGCCAAGTTCGCGGTTTTTTCCCCTCTGGCCGGAACTGTTGCCTCAAGCGCGCTCCTCAGCTCGCCCAGGAGCGCCTCGTACTGCGACTTCAAGGAATCGATCTCTCGTGCGATGAGGAGAGTCGCATCATGGAGTGCATCCGCCTCCGTCAGGCCGCGGCCTCTTGCGCTCTCTCTGGCAATTTCCACGAGCTCCGCCTCGCTCTTGATCCGCCGGAGGATCAGGGTGACCGGCACCATCTTGTCGATGAGCTCTCGGTGGTTCTCCACAACTCGCGTGTCGAGAAACGGCGATAGCATCCAGGGTTGCAGGATCTTCGAGCATGTCGGGTGCGTGAGGATCGCCTGGGGCGGCGACTGACGCATTGCCGCCCCAAGCGAGATCTCGACGCCCTCCCCCCCTCGATCTCCCCCAGCCTCCTCTCCGCCATCGTTCATCGGCTCCACCCTGGAGCTACCTCGCGCCCCGAAGGAAAAGGCGCGGACGAACATCGGGAAGCCCGTCTCGCCGTCGGTCAGGATGCCCTCGGCAGTGCGTTCGTGTATCTTGCCACCGTGTTCCCACCTCAGCAGAACCAGGATACGGTCTCCCTGGTTCTTCTCGAAATCGGTGGGTGAGGTCCCGTTCCAGTAGCTCGCGCTTCGGCAGCCAATCTCAAGGAGCGAGCGCACCAGGTCCGCTCGACTCGCATCAAACTCAAGGACCGTCTCGTGAGTAGGTCCCGACTTGTCGCACGCAAAGACCTCAAGAATTCGTGACGGGTTCACGAACCGGGAGGGGAGCCGAACCTCACCGCGGTCCGCGTCGACAACAATTCGAGCAGGAGCTGCCCAGATCTTTGCCCCCACAAGCCACCAGGCCAGGGCGACACACGCAGTTCGCCGCTCAAGCCGCCTCGCGAATGCCACTGTCATGAAACCTCCAGGGTTGGGCCGGAATGACCAGAGAGCCGAGCACGGATTGTAACAGCCCGTTCCGCTGCCATTCGAAGACGCGACCCGAGCGATCCGTTTCCGGGCAGCTCCTGCCAGTGAAGGCCTCAACTGCCCCCCAACAAAGTGGTATGCTTTTCGGCGTGAAGTCCCTGCGGCATATCGTCCTGACGATTCTTTTCGTCCTACTCATTGCGCTTGAGATCACCCACGGCGCCTATCGCATTCGGGTGATTCAGGACGGGGAGAGAGCCGCGCTGATCGAGACGGTGGCGCGAGGCGTCCGGGAGGTCGCGGGAGAGCTCCGACGTCTGCTGGCCGGGGCCCGTGAGCACGCCACCTATCTCTCCCGCCTCTTGACCGTTCAAGAGGTGCTGGAGTCCAGCCTGGGGGTTGAAGGGCCCCGTCGGGCGCTCGAGGCCAGCCTCCTGCCCTACGTTGTCAGCTTCCGGGGCATCGACCATGTCCGCCTGCTCGATCCTGGAGGCAAGGAGCGTTTCCGTTGCGAGAAAACGGGCAATGGGGTCGGCTCGATTCCCGAACCTCGCCTGGAACGTGATCCGGATTTCGGCGTCCTGGCCTTGCTGCGCAACCTGCTGCCAGGCGTTGTACTCGCCTCGGGCTTCATCCACGACAGCGACCGCGTGGAGGTGCCAGAGAGCGACCGCAAGGTTCTCTACATCGGAGCGCCCATCGATCGGGGCACAACCCGCCTCGGATACCTCTTGCTGACAATCTACGCTTCGCCCATCTTGAATCGGGTTCGGTCGTTCAGGCCCTTTCCCCAGGTGGACACAGGCCTTGTCGACGCGGAGGGGGCCTATCTGGCGCAGACCGATCCGTCCAGGGAGAGGGGCCAGCCGACGGCCGGCAACCTTCAGTGGGACATCCCCGGTGCGCTCGAGCGAATTCGAAGCGGTGAATCATCCATGAGTACTGCCAGTGGCATCGTGCTGTCCGAAAACATCGGCGACGTTGATCTGGGGTGGACACTCGTGAGCCTGGTGCCCACGGAGGCGATTCGCAGCAATTCGCAAGCCTCAAGCGAGGAGTATGCCTGGGTTGTGGGTACCATGGTGACAGCCACGGCGACCCTTGCCATTGCTGGATTCTTTCTTGTGCGCATGAGCTTGCGGGAGGTCGCGCTAAGAGAAGCCGCCCGTTACCGGCAACAGGAACTTGAGCTGACACGCCGGAAGCAGCTCTCCGAAAGGCTCGAATCTCTGGGGCTCCTCACCGCCGGCGTGGCGCACGAAATCAACAATCCGCTGGAAGGCATCGAGAATTATCTGGCGCTTCTCGAGCGTGAATCAGGCTCGAAAGAGAAGCAGAAGCGATACGTCGAGCTCCTCCGATACGGATTTCACCGGATCCGGGACATCGTCCGTGACCTTTCCTCCTTCGCGCGGCCCGGAGTGGAGACGGGCACTGCCGACGTTGCGGCCGCCGTGACCCATGCGCTGAAAATGGTGGCCTACACAAAGGAGTTCAAACAAGTGAAGGTGGAGCTGCAAGGTCTCGAATCCACGATTCACGTGAACGGTGAGGGACGCCGGCTCGAGCAGGTGTTCCTGAACCTCTTCCTCAACGCTGGTCGGGCAATGGGGGGAGAGGGAACCATCTCGATCACCGCGAAGCCCGTGCCCGGAACCGACGGAGCCGACGAGGTTGAGATCGCCATCGAGGACACGGGCCCTGGGATTCCGCCTGAAGTCCTCCCCAGGATTTTCGACCCATTCTTCACGACGGCGAACAGCACGGGCCTTGGACTTTCGATCTCCTACGGCATCGTGGAGGCCCACGGCGGTAGCTTGCGCGCCGAGAATAGCCCCGGGGGTGGGGCCCGATTTCTGCTACGTTTGCCCACCGCACGCCCGGTGACGACACTGGCAAGACAAGAAAGGGGCGAGAAGTGAAGCAGCGCGTACTGGTCGTGGACGACGAGGACTTCGTGCGCGAGTCCCTCGTGGACCTTCTCGAGAGCGAGGGTTTCGCAACTGTATCAGCGTCGAGCGGCTCCCAGGCGCTCGAGGCGCTCGAGACGGTGAAGGTGAGCGTGGTCGTTTCCGACCTGCGAATGCCCGGCATGGACGGTTTGGTGCTCCTTCAAGCAGCGAAGCGTCAAGCTTCAGAGCTACCGGTGATCCTTCTGACTGGTGCTGGCACGATCGCGGACGCGGTGCAGGCAATGAAGGCCGGAGCCTTCGACTTTATCCAGAAGCCGGTGGACCCCGAGCAATTCGTAGTGCTCGTCCGCAGGGCCGTCGAGCACCGCGACCTCGTCTCGGAAGTGAAATATCTGCGTGGGGCGTTCGAGGAGCTCCGCGGCCCGACGGACATGATCGGTAACTCCCTGGCTCTCTCTCAGGTGCGGGCCTTGATAGCCCAGGTCGCTCCCACCGACGCAACGGTCCTCGTGACAGGAGAGAGCGGGGTGGGGAAGGAGCTCGTGGCGGCGGAGGTGCATCGTGCCAGCGCCCGTGCGAGAGGGGTCCTTGTACGGGTGAACTGTGCCGCCATTCCCGAGAACCTCTTCGAGAGCGAGTTCTTCGGCCACCGTCGTGGCGCGTTCACGAGCGCAATCTCCGACCGTGCCGGTCGTTTCGCGGAGGCCGAGGGAGGCACTCTGGCGCTGGATGAGATCGGAACTCTGAGGCACGATATGCAGGCCAAGCTTCTTCGGGTGCTCGAGACGGGGGAGTACCAGGTCGTGGGAGAGTCGCGCCTGCGTGTCGCAGACGTTCGAATTTTGTCGAGCACGAACGAGGATCTGCCCGCTCGTGTTCGGGACGGCGCCTTCAGGAAAGACCTCTACTACCGCCTGAATGTCTTCCCAATCCATGTGCCGCCTCTTCGCCACAGAAGGGAGGACGTGCCCCTCATCGCGGAGCATTTTGTCGCACTGTTCCGGAGACGATCGGGCAAGGCCTCGCAAACTTCACAGATCCGCCTCACGAAGGACGCCACCGAGCTCCTCTCGGCGCAAGAGTGGCCCGGAAACGTCCGGGAGCTCAAGAACGTGATCGAGCGGGCGTGCATCCTTTCATCAGCAGATCCGATCGACGCGTCCATCTTCAGGGGCATTCTCGCGGCGCCGGCCTTTCTCGAGACAGCAGCCGAGGGGAACCTTCACATCCGCCGACGAGTCGAGACGTTGGAGCGAGAGTTAATCTCCGAGGCGCTGACCCGCTGCGGAGGAAAAAAGCGCGAGGCGGCCCAGCTCCTTGGCATCGACCCCAAGAACTTTGGCTACTACCTCCGCAAGCAGGGTCTTTCGGAAGCCGGGGAGCCCGAACCTTGAGCCCTCTGCCTGCTCCCCGGCTTGTTCAACAGGCTGCTATGGACCTGGACCTCCTCGCAGGGGTACAAGAGGGTCCAAGTTAGATGCCCCCCGACCTGGCCGCGCGGTCAGCCGGAAAATTTCGATGGACTCTGAGCGCTTCCATGAGACTGATCGACCTCTCTCAGCCCGTGTACCACGAGAGCCCCAATTATCCCACCCACCCCGCCGTGCGGTGTGAGGTTCTGACCGATCACCCGACCGATGGTTGGCGGACGGAAATGCTCGTTTTCCCAAGCCACACGGGCAGCCACCTGGACGCCCCGCTACACAAAATCCCAACCGGGATCAGTATCGATGCGTTCCCTCTGGAGACATTCGCGGGGCCTGCCTTCATCGCCGACCTGCGCGACAGCGAGCCCGTCAGGAAAATCACGGCCGAGGTCCTGCTGGCAAAATTGCCGAGAGATCTGGCCGGCGCGGCCGTCATTCTTGGGACCGGCTGGGGCGCCAAACGCTCCAGGAGCGAGGAGTGGCAACACCTCTCCCCCCGCCTCACGGTGGAAGGCGCCGAGTGGCTCGTCTCGAGCGGGGTGCGCGGCGTCGGAATCGACCACTTTTCGGTCGGCGGAACGACCGAGCCCGAGAACAGCGCAACTCACTCAACTCTCCTCGGAGCTCACGTCTGGATCCTCGAAGACCTGCGACTCCCCGAGGATGTCTTCTCGATCCCCCAGCCCTGCATGCTCTGGTGCTTGCCTGTCCATCTCAAGGGTCATGGCGGAGCTCCCTGCAGACCTGTCATCGCGGTGGGCTAGCCAGGGGCGTGCGCGCAACGCCCATTGCGGCATTGAGGTCTCCCGTGGTCAGAAGGGTCGACCGGACTGCTGAAACTCACTCCCCCCCGCCGAGACAAGACTCCTTTCCACGCCCCTTTGGCCCCAAGAACTCTCTGGACTCGGTGGGAGCCTCGGCGAAAATCAAGAGGTTCGGTGAACGATTCCGGCGCGAGCCCCAGAACCGGCGCCCAGTGAAGTTTGGCAGAAGCTGCGCGGACGGCAATGCTGATGATCAAAGGTTGACTACATGAATATGGCCACAACCAAGTCCTACCCACAAAAACTTGTCCTCGGGAGCGGCAACTTCCCCGCGCTCCATCGTTTTTCCTCGGCTTTGCTGCCTTGCGCCGTTGCGTTGAGTTTGCTTTTTCTTGGCCTGCTCCTCTCTGCCAGCCCTTCCACCGACAAGGCAGCGGCGGCGGAACCGCTGAAGCCGATTCCAGACAGGTTGGTGGTGCTGACATTCGACGACGGCAACAAGACGGATATCGAAGTGGTCGCGCCACTGCTGAAGAAGTATGGCTTTGGGGCGACGTTTTTCATCACGGAAGGGTTGGGAGCCGACAAGGACAAGAAGACCTTTCTCACCTGGGAAGAAGTCCAGCAGCTCGACAAGCTGGGTTTTGAGATCGGCAATCACACGCGACGGCATCTCGACGCCAGCAAGCAGCCGCGCGACGAATTGGACGCCGACCTGGCCTACATCGAGGAGCAATGCGAAAAGCTGGGCATTGCGCGACCGGTGTCGTTCTGCTACCCCGGCTACCGTCACAGCGCCCAGGCGGTCGAGGTGCTAAAGAAGCGCACCTACCGGTTCGCCCGCCGTGGCAACGCTCCGGAAATTCCGCAGAACCGCGAAGGGGGCCGTGGGCTGGCCTATGATCCGGCGGTGGACCATCCGCTGTTGATCCCTTCGACCGGTGCCGCGGGGCCGAAGTTCACCCACGACGACCTCGTGTGGGCGGTGGACCAGGCCCGCGCTGGGAAGATCTGCGTGCTGACATTCCACGGTGTCCCCGCCCGACTCCACCCCTGGGTAACCCTCGTGCCTGAGGAGTTCGAGCGGTATCTGATGTATCTCAAACAGCAGAACTGCAAGGTGATCGCGCTGCGCGATCTTGGCCAGTATGTCGATCCGACGAAAGCCGGTGGTGATCCGTACGATGGAATCAACAGCCGCCTGAAGTCCAAGTCCGCATCAAAGTAGGGCGGGACTTGCGACGCCCGGCCCAAGGTGAGTCGGACCGGAATTCGCAATCAGCTTCGCTTCACCCGCGCAGTGCGGCGATCTGCAGGATGCGAAAGGCTGCTGGCTGGACTTGCAGAATCGTATCGGAGATTCAACATTGGACTCCGCCCAGGTATTCACAACAGCCGGCCGGAGCCCCGATCCGGTGGCCGCGCACGGTCCAGGACGCTCTGTTTCTCTTGAGCTTCCTCTTCGTGCGCGGCCCGGAGCCGGCAGGGGGCTCACGGCAGGGTACTCATATTGCTGACCAGTTGATGCAATCCGCGCCACACTGGACCAGCTCAGTGCTGCAATCGATCATGCATGCGGCGGCGCCGATCGGATCCGTGAGTGTCGAGGGACAGCCGTTATTGCAAGCTTCGGCCGCGTCCCGGCATTTTTCTATGCACTCCTCGTCAATGCAGGCTTCTGGAAAGAGCTGGCAAAGGGACGGGTTGACTATGCCGATGAAGACGGCCACCAATTCGACAGAGACCGCGTAGTGTCGGAGATCCTTCGGGCTCCACTGCAAGGCATCTCGAGCCGCAGCAGTGAACACTTTACGGGCCTTGAGAAAACCATTGCTGATCCGTGCTGGTAGCTTGGCGATCTGCTCCTCGGTCGGCAGCGTCGCGAGGGTCGCGACAGCACTGGCTTGAATGCGAGCAAGGACTTCGGCCGCCGGATCGTCGCCCTCGGGCTTGATGGGCGCCGGGCCGCCAGCGAAGAGCCAATTGAGGAGATAAATGGTGTCGCTGATGTCTCGCTTGCCGTCGCCATTGACATCACCGCTGTTCAATCGCTGAAGCACGGAGCCTGGTCGCTCCTGCGCGTTGATGGTCGAGGTACCCGTCAGCAAACCGACGACGATTCCGACTGCCAGGGTGGAGAGGATGGAACGCTTCATGGAAAACTCCTTGGTAGGTTCTCTACCGTGTTCATGTTCTGACCCAGCTTTTGGCCCGTGTTGGCCACAGTGGCTTTCCGGGTGGCCCGGAGGGTCATTCCCCGGGCCAACCACGAAGAACACCGTTTGCCAGGAAGCGTGACGGGGTCGGCAAACATTTGGCCGGCGGGCCAATACCCAACCGCCACTTGCCCTGCCACCACGCACAACTTGCCGGGGCCGTGGAACAAGATGGGCACGGCGATCAAACAGCTCTTGAGGACGGCTCAGACGACCAAGCGGCTGCTTCGCCTCGGACAGAACGCGCGGTCAGCGTACACGCAAGACTTCCTCCGTGTCCTCGAAGACCTTGACGCTCCCGTTCCCCACCACCCCGTCCGCTCCCTTCGGATCGTAGACTTTCCATTGGTAGAGACCCGGGTGCGTATAGGGGGAATGAAGACGGCCCTCCCGATCGGTTGAAAGTTGAAGCCCCGAGTTGAGGAGAGACCCCTCGAGGGTTCGGGCAGGGCTCTCGCCATCGGGAAGCTTCTCGATCTGAAGCTCGACCCTCATGTACTCACGAGGCTCATCCTGAGGCCCCAGGACCCGTGCTCGGAACGACACCGTACGCACGTCGAAATCCAATGTCTGAGCGCCTCCAATTTGCTGCAGAAAGCTTTGCTCATAGTTCCCCAGCTCCCCACGGCCACTGTATCTCACTGTGTATTGCCCCGGCAAACGGAGAAACGCTCTGTAGGCTCCCCTACCGTCGACCTCCGCTTGGATTCCGTCTTGATCGGCGGAACGAAAGTACAGGTTTCCACCCTTCACGCGTGCCCCATTGTGCAACACGGCCCCAGCCACCTCGAAGGCGGGCAGCATCCGAAAGACGACCTGCTTCTGCTCGAGGACACCCATGGAAACCCGTAGCTTGCCCCACTCGTCAGAGCTTCGTCCAAAGCTCAGCCTGTACTCACCGGCCGAAAGCGCCGAGAACCGGACCCGCCCGCCCTTGCCGATACTTTTATAGTAGCAGTCCAAGGACAAACGCGCCGGAGTCCATTCGTAGGGCGTGGGAGAAATCTGAGCGTTCCCGTCCTGAATCGGAACGCCGTCCTCGTTCTCCACCCGAACGTCGAGGACCGACTCGGGGGCAAGCTCGAGCCTCAGGCTGCCGGACACTGCGTCCGAGAGGGGATTCTTGATCGTCAGGAGCGCGAAACCCTCTCGGTAAACTGCGAGCCCGCTTGGCGGGTCGCCGCTCCACTCGAGTTGGACCTTCCCGTCAGGGCCGGTTTTCACCGCTTCCCGCTCGTCGGTACGGCCTTGGGTAAAGACGGACGCGTCAGGGACAGGCACCCCCCTTGAGTCCACCACAAACAGTCCGAGGCTCGAGGTGGGCGATGGGTGAAGCTCGTAGGACAGCTCGGAAGTCTCGCCATTTTTCAAGGTAACGTTCTGTCCCGCGACTTGCTGGATACCCTGCGCGCTCACCTCCACCGCGACCGGCCCCGCGGGCAGATCCGTGAAGTGAAGCTCGCCACCCTTGTGGTAGAGGGTTTCATCGATCTCTGGGCCTTCGCCTGGCCTGATCTGAACGCGCAACCTCTCAAGTCCTTTGGGGACCCCGCCGAGGCGGATCCTGAGGTCCGCTCCACGGGGGACGCGCAACTCCTTCGGGAAGAGCGCAGGGGAGAGGCCCTTTGCCACTTGCCGCGGCAGAAGACGGCCGCAAACGATGGTGAGGTCGATGGGAATACGAGGAAGCCCCTCGAAGAGGAAGCGGCCATCCTGCTCCGTCGAGCCACTGAAGTCAGTGGTGTAGTCCGCCTTGCGAGGGTCGTCGATCCAAATGGTTGCCCTGCGAACAGGCTTTCCGTCTTCGTAGAGGACCCTGCCCATGTAGGATGCAGCCTCCGTGAGAAGCACCTCCGATTCCAGGGTCTCCGAGCCAGAGATCTCCACGATCATTGGCGCAGCCTGGACCCAATCAAGAGCGACAGCCCGCACCGAGTAACGCCCCGGAAGAAGGCCAGTCACGTCGAACCGACCGTCGAGGTTGGCCGCGTGCGAGCCCAGGTCCGAGGCCTCCAACCAGTTGTTGTCGACGGGGAAACCAAGCATGACCGAAGCATGGGCAATCGGCTGGCCGCCCGAAGTCCGAACGCGCCCCTTCAAGCCACCTCCCCGCTCAAGCCTGATCGTATCGAACGTCTTCTCCGTCCCTGCGGCGATCGCCTCAACAGCAGTGAGGACAGGGACGAACCCACGAGCACGGAGGGCCAGCGTCAACGGCTTCGCCGGGGAAACCGTGGTCATGCGAAGCTGACCTCGATCGTAGGTCGCAGTGTGCCCCTGGATTCCACCGGAGAGCCCCCAGAAGAACCAGGGTCCGGGGTCGCCGCTCGAGGAGTCGAGGAGCCGTGAGCGAGGGCCGGGGATCTGATTCCCCTCAAAATCAATGACTTGCCCCGTGAGTGTCGCGCCTGTCTCGAGACGCACCTGCGCGATCTGGTTGCCCTCGCTCTCCACCGCGACGGTCTCATCGTGAGCCAGGAACCCATCCTTTTGCACCGTGAGGCGCCTCTCGGAGCGCTCGAGACCCTGCGCCGTCCATGCTCCCTCGGGAGAAGTGAGGCCCGCAATCTCGCGGTGGACAGTCGTGGGGCCGCGCATGACTGGAGATAGGTCTACCCGAGCGCCCTCGATGCCGCGGCCTTGCAGGTCCGTCGCCCGTACAGTGAGGGAGAGGCGATGTCAAACAGCTCCCACCGACCGCGTCCCTGTGCCAGGCCGAAACCGCGTGGCAAGCAGCCATTTGCAATAACGGTGAGGTGACCCAGATTGGTTCCCCTGGTAGGCGGCTTCCACTTGCCTTGAGTGTCAACGACCAAGGTCCTGCGGTGGCATTTCGGATCCCTTCTTGCCAACCAAAGCCTTTACATTTTGGGGCCATTGCACTATCCTCCCCAAACTCTTACCGGACCCAGAGGAATTTGAGAGCTGGCCCCTGTGCTAACTCTCGGGGGCGCCGGAAGCTAGCCTAGAACCCGGAGTGGAGAGAATCCCGGCGAGGGTATGTCAGACCCTGTGCAAGGTCCTTGGCAAGGGCGTCTTCGTAGGACGCCGGCGACGTCCCCCTTCCCCCGAGTCACCAGCCGCTGGTTGCGGATGACAGGTTCAAGGCCCCCGGTTGGAGTGGAAATGCCGGTCCCCCACCATGTTCTTCTCGAAGCTTCCTGGCTTTTTTACACCCGATATCAGCTTTGATCTCGGGACGACGAACACGCATGTCTGCGTTCAAGGGCAGGGTCTCGTCGTGAGCGAGCCCTCCGTAATCGCGGTCTTGAAGGGGACCAACGAGGTCCTTTGCGAGGGATCTGCCGTCGGCCGAGTGGCCAAGGAGATGATCGGACGCACCCCCCTTTCGATCGACGCCATTCGGCCGCTCCGGGACGGCGTCGTTGCCGATTTCGACATGACCGAGGCCCTCCTCTCTTACTTCATCCGCCGAGTTCAGGAAGGCCGGCGCTGGTTTGGGCGCTTTAACCCCCGTGTTCTGGTCGCGGTGCCGGCGGGACTGAACGCCATCGAGAAGAGAGCCATTTTCAACGCAACCGAGCGTGCGGGAGCCCGCAAGGTCTACCTCGTGGAGGAGCCGCGAGCGGCTGGACTCGGCGCCCAGGTGCCGATCCACGAGGCCAGAGCCCACATGATCGTCGACATCGGTGGCGGCACGACCGACATCTCGATCCTCTCGCTCGCCGACGTGGTCGTGCACCGCAGCATCCGCGTGGCCGGCGACACCATGGACGAGGCCATCATTCACCACGTCCGGAAGCACTACAACAACCTGATCGGCGCCAATACTGCGGAAGAGATCAAGATTTCCCTCGGTTCGGCTTGCCGACTTGACGGGAGCGATGACGATCGGTTCCTCACCGTTCACGGCCGCGATCTCATCGCCGGGATACCCCGCGCGGTCACCGTGACTTCCCAGGACGTCCGGACGGCCCTGGCCGATCCCCTTCAAAGAATTGTTGACGCCATCCGCGAAATTCTTGAGAGAACGGGCCCGGAGCTGTCGGGCGACTTGGTCGCCAACGGCATGACGCTCTGCGGGGGCGGCGTCCTCTTGCGAGGGCTCCCGGAGCTGATCCAGGAGGAGACGGGGCTCAAGGTCGAAGTGGCCGATGACCCAGCCACCACTGTGGCGCGCGGCACGGCTGTCTTCCTCGAGAGGCTGGACGACTTCAGGAGCATTCTCGAAAGCGCAGACGATGATCTGTAGCCTCGCCGTGTTCAGGAATGTTCGCCTGCGGCTCTGGCGCCTCACCCTCGCCACCCTCTTGGTCCTTCCACCGTGCCTACGCCTTCTGCTCGAAAGCCCCGCCCCAGAGGCGCGGGATTCGCCCGACGAGACCAAGGCCTTGAAAATCGAGATTTCGAGCCTTCGCCGCGAGCTAACTCGTGCACGGGCCGAGCTTGAAGCCCAGGCGGCCTTCAAGGCAACCGACCGCCAGGAAGTCGCGCTGGCCAGGATCCTCCCCTTGAGCGATCCATCCCCATCTCGCGGAGTGATGTGGGGGCACATTCCCTCGGGACGGGCGATCCCCGTGGACTCAGCGGTTCTCTGGAAAGCTCCGCCGGACACTGACGGTAGCTTGCGGCACGGCCAGGCCCTGGTGGGTCGTGTTCTGTCGGAAGTCCCCGGCGCAGCCATCGTTCGCATCCAGACCCTCTTCGACCCCGAATTCCGCGTTCGTTTCAAGCACGCCGGCGCTTCGGGAATCCTCTGGGGAACGGACCGCAGGTCCAATGGCTTGCCGATCCTTGAGATCCGCCACCTGACCCAGCTCGTGGAGCTCAAGGAGGGCGAGGCCCTGGTTACCGAGGGCCACGATGGCGTCTATCCCGAGGGCCTTCTGATCGGCTTTGTCGAGCGGGAGGGGCCCAACGAACCCTCGCTCGGGGCCGAGAAGGGCCACTTGCGAGTCCGTGCCGCGGTTTCTCCGACGGGGCTCTCGGAGGTGGCGATCGCCATAGATCAGGCCCGCGAAAGCCTCACCACCATTCTTGAGAGATCGGCCAGGGAGGAAGGCTCTCCGTGACGCGTCTTTCGCTGTTGCTTTTCCCCATGGCGATTCTCTACCAGGTGCTCGCCGGACCTCTCTACTCGGTGACCCTGCCCTGGGCGGGAAGGGTTGCCCCTGACCTCCTCCTGGTGGCCACGGCGGCTCACGCAGTGCGTTGCCAATCCACCTTGAGGGCTATCCTCGCTGCATTCTTGATGGGGCTCCTGGCAGATGCACTCTCCGTGGATCCATTCCTGACACGAACGCTCAGTTTCAGTCTCCTGGGGTGGGTGGGGAGCGGCTCGGTCCGAAATGGACTCATGGAAAACCCCATCGGCCGTTTCGCCTACTACCTGGTCGCCACGGCGGTGGGCGCAGGGGCCAGCGCCGGATGGCTTCTCGCCACCGGCTTCGAGCGCCTCATTCCAACGTGGCAACAAGGCCTGTGCGCCTGGGTTTACCATGCGGCGCTGGGTTGTGCGCTCCTGGGTCTGCTCGCACCCCTCGATCCCGCACCCCGGCGGCGGCAAGGGCCCTTGCGCACGTCGCAGGGAGGACTTGAATGGTACGCAGGAGGCTAAGAATTCTGGCGATTTGCCTCATGATCCCTTTTGCTGGGATCCTGACAAGGCTCTATTCGCTCCAGCTCGTGCCCGCACGAGTCCTGGAGAACCGAAAGCACGCCGAGCACCGGAGCCTTTCCTTTAACGCCCCTCAGCGGGGGCAGATTCTGGCGAGAGATGGCACCGTGCTCGTCCGGAATCAGCCAATCCATCAGCTGTACTTCAAGTACTCGCAACTGAATATTCGCGACGAGCCACTGAGAGCGCTGGTGGAAGAGCTCCAGAAAAATGGCGCCTTCCCCGGGTACGAGACGGTCGAGCGACAGATCGTCGAGCTGACGGGTCGAGAGCACTTCCTTGCCCCGAGCAACCTCGAGCGAGACGACCTGGAGGATACAGCCACATGGCTACTCCTCGTCAGCGGCGTGGACGCCGCGACTGCGCGGAGATTGAACCGTAAATGGCGTGGCATCTCGCAACTCTCTGAGGCACCGCTGGTCTTCGAGGCCCGACTCGATGAGAAGAATCACACTCATGGAATCTGGTTCCAGCCCTCACGTGCACTCCGGATGGAGACAACGCTCGAGAGACTCTCGAGGATTCTCCGCCTCACCAGGCGCGGCAGTAACGCACCCAACCTCTCGAGCCAAGTTGCCGGTGTCCTTGAAAAAATCGAGGCGCGCGTCGCGAAGGAGATCCGCAAGGACGATGAGGATGACAAGGTCTCCCCTGACAAGCTGCTCCGAAAAGCGAGAGATGTCCGGCGGTTCCAGTGTCAACAGAGCTGGCTGCTCATCGCGGACGTACCACTCTCGGTGGTCACAGAGATCGAGTACCACCCGTCGGGGTATCCAGGCATCGAATGCGTCGATGGCATTCGCCGCGAGTATCCGCTCAAGGAAGCGGCAGGCACGCTCACGGGCTGGTTAAGGAGGGTTGACGCGAATCCGGAAGACGAGCGCAAATTTGATGAGGCAGGAAAGCTGCTCGATGGTCCCCGGGGATTCCCGTCCCCGGAGGAGTTCGAGGAGCAGCGCAAGGGCGCGGTGCGACGTACGGATTGGCTCGGAGACACGGGCCTCGAGGCTGAATACGATGAGGCTCTTCGCGGACTGCACGGAATGGCGATTCTGCGACGGGATCGGAAAAACCATCCCAGGCAGGTGGTGGCCGAGGTGCTTCCCAGGAACGGCCAGGACATCCAAACCACGCTCGATGCCAGGCTACAGGTCCTCCTCCATGAGGCGCTAAAAAAGGCTGTGCAGCCGCTCGGGTCAGGAACTGCAGCTAGCGTGGCCGTGATGGAGGTGCCCTCCGGAGCGATCCTTGCTTCGGTGGGCTTCCCGGGCGTCGATCCCCTTCGCATCCGCGAGGACGGCTACTTGAACAGCCTGGAGGCTCGCTGGAAACCGCAGACCTCGAGCTGGCTGATCGACCGGCCGTCCGCCTTGCCCATCTACCCGGGAAGCGTATTCAAGATCGTCGTCGCAATGGCGGCGATGGAGTCGGCCCAGCCCTGGCAAGGCGCCTACTGTGAGACCCGACGCTACCCCTGTCTCCACAAGTTTGGCCCCATCCAGGACCTCACCTGCGACAGCCTTAACGGACACACGGCGGATAGAAACGTCAACCTTGTCGAGGCACTCCAGTTCTCTTGCAATGTCTACTTCTACTACCTTGGGCTCAAGCACCTCGGACCGGAGCTGATTCAACCCTGGGCGTACAACCTCGGCTACGGCGAGCCCACGGGAATCGACCTCCCGAGCTCGCCATTTGAGAGGGGAACGCTCGGAACTGGCACCGAGGCCGCGCAGAGCTGGCAGAAATGCCACTACGCGATCGGTCAGGGCCTGGTGAAGGCGACTCCGCTACAGGTGCTGCGATCCTACGCGGCGATCGCAGTGGGCGGCACCTGCGTCCCCCGACCCTACCTCGTGACCCCCTCCGAGCCGTCGCCTCTTCGACTCGCAAACCCCCACACAATCGCCTCGATCCGTCAGGGGCTCTGGAGAGTCGGCCACGCTCCGCAGGGCACCGCGTGGAACAAGCCCTCGCGGCTCGAGAGGTTCAACGCTGCCTACAAGACCGGAACCGCGGAGGTCTGGAAGGACGGCGATGCAGCACTCCACAACGGTTGGCTTGCAGGATTCGCTCCCTACGACTCCCCGCGTATCGCCTTCGTGGCGGTCGTTGACAGGACACCGCTTCATGGCGCCGAGGCCGCCGGTCCCATCATCGAGATTCTGCTTTCCTACTTCGCCGATACCGCGCCGGAGGCCTTCTTGATGGGAAATGAGGCTGCGAGGTGATTTCCAGCTCACGAGTTCCGAGACCGCTTCGACGTGCAAGAGCCCTGGTGCTGGGTTCGGCGCTAGCCTTGACAGTCGTGGGCGTTCTCTTCGTTCACTCGACGACCGCGGATGGCGAGCCGTTTCCGAGCTTGAGCGCTCGCGGGCAGATGGTGAAGGCGGCGATTGCGCTCGTCGGCCTCCTGATTGCCTCTCGCATGGAGTACCTCTGGCTCGAGAAACGGGCCTACATGATCTACTGCCTGGTGGCCGTCGTACTGCTCGGCATGCTCGGCGTCAAGGCCGCCTCGGGAGGCATCAATCGCTTCATTAGCCTCTACGTTTTCCAGGTGCAACCGAGCGAGCTCATGAAGATCGGCCTCGTCCTTGCCCTGAGCCGTTACTTGCGGTTCAGGGAGGATCAACGTCAAGTCCAGGGGTTGCTGGGGCCTTTCACGCTCACTCTCGTACCAATGGCACTCGTACTCTTCCAGCCCAACCTGGGCCTGAGTCTCATGTTTCCGCCGGTCCTCATCGCCATGCTCTTCGTCGCAGGAGCGAAACCGCGCCACCTGTTCTTCGCAGTCTTGCTTGGCGTGTTGCTCCTGCCTGCGGCTTATTTCCTCAGCGGGGTAGTGCCGCTGCTCAAGGGGTATCAAAAGGACCGGCTCGAAAGTTTCGTGAAGCGCGACTCGACCTCGCTCAGGAATCAGGGCTATCAACTCCGACAGTCGATCATTGCCGTGAGCTCGGGCGGCGTCACCGGCCAGGGCTTTCAAGAAGGCACCCAGAACGTGCTCGGACACTTGCCCGAAAAGCACACGGATTTTATCTTCAGCATCATCGCGGAGGAGCTGGGGTTCGTGGGCGCCAGCATCCTGGTGGCACTCTATCTGACCCTGATTTGGGGAACCCTGCGCGTCGCAACCTTCACGAGAGAGCCGTTTGGAAGGCTCGTGGCAACTGGCATCGCCGTGGGCTTTGGGGCGCAGGCCTTCGAGAATATCGGCATGACGCTTGGGCTCACGCCGATCACAGGAATCGCGCTCCCGTTCGTGAGCCTCGCGGGGAGTAATCTGGTCGCGAGCCATCTGGCGATTGGAATCGTCCTGTCGATCGCCTCTCGCCATGTCCCCGTGGTCGCAACACGAGACTTGAGCCCCCGGGAGCGCAAGCGCCTCCTTCTACTCCACGACGACAGGGCCGCAGGACTGATCTCTACACGCTGGGCGGTCGATTGAGGACAAGATAGGTGCCGTAAACGGCCGCCGCGCCCAGGTTGTACCACCCGAAACGGTGGAAATAGTTGGCCCTCACGATCCTCAAGAGCAGGTGGATCGCAAGCATCCCCGTGGTGAGCGAGACGGGCATGCCCACCAGCGCAGCCGACCAGAGGCTCGAGTGATCACCCCCGGACTTCAATAGGTCCCTGGCAGCATCGGCAGAGGCAAGCGTGACCGCGGCTATGGAGAGGAGGAAAGAAAATCGCGCCGCCTCTTCCCGGGCAAGCCCCAGGAGAAGCCCTGCCGTGATCGTCGAGCCCGACCTGGAGACCCCGGGAAAAATCGCGAGCGCCTGGGCGGCTCCGATCCCGAGCACCACGCCCGGCGAAGCCTCCGCATACGTTCGTTTCCCGCCGCTGCCTTTGCCGAGGAGGAGAAGATAGAGTCCGCTAAAGGCCCAACCGGCCACGGGAGCCCACAACGGCATGTTCTTTCTCCAGTCCTTCAAGAGGAGCCCGACCCCGATGATTGGAAGCATGGCCAGGCTGATGCCAAGCAGGATCGCGAGTCGTCGCGGCGACCGGAAGATTCCCACGATGTCTCGTCGGAAGTAAATCAGCACGGCCACGAGAGTTCCGAGGTGGAGCGAGAGGTCAAATGCAAGCCCCTCGATCTTGAAATCAAGCACGTTCCTGAGGGCCTCGAGATGGGCGCTCGAGGAGATGGGTAGAAACTCCGTCAAGCCCTGAACCAGACCGAGGATGGCGGCCTTCAATGCATCAGCCATGAGACTTCTTCTCTTCCTCTCTCCAGTAATCGAGAATCTCGCGGAGCATCTCCGCCAGACGAATCTTCGGCGACCACCCGCAGGCGGATTGAATCTTTGCGTAGCTCCCATACACCGTCATCGGCTCACCCGGCCTCAGCTTCTCTGGCCGCACTTCAACCTCAAACGAAGTCTTCGCCATCGACCGCAAGACTTCCACCACCTCACGCAAGGGCGTCGCCACGCCCGAGGCAAGGTTGTAGGTGCCCGCCGGCACGCGGCCGACAGCAGCCAGAGTGTAAGCTTCGACAATGTCGTGCACGCTCGAGAAGTCGCGGCTCACATCCAAATTCCCTGTGCCGACGACGGGAGGAGCTCGCCCCGCCTCCAGCGAGGCGACCTGTCTGGCAAAATTGGAGAGAACGAGGAGAGGATTTTGCCCTGCGCCGGCATGATTGAAACAGCGAAAGATCACGCCGTGACGATCCTGGGCCTTGAGGAGGACGTTCGCGGCCAACTCGGCCGCGAGCTTCGTCTGCGCATACAGATTCTGTGGCCAGAGGGGTGATTCCTCGGTCTGGAGGACGCCATGGGTTCCACCCTCTGGCCGGGCGTCATACACCTGCGCCGTCGAGGCAAACACAAACCGCACCTGGCCTCCCGGGTCATGCCGCCCAAGCGCCCGGAGGAGTCCCACCGTGCCCTCAAGATTCGTGGCCAGCGCCCCCGCTGGATCCGCCTCGGCGTCTCGCACGAATGCCACGGCCGCCAGGTGGACCACTGCGTCCGGGCGGACGGCTTCGAGCACCTCGAACGAACGCTCCTCCGACGGGAGACGCAGCTCAAACGTGTTGGGCCGATGCCGATGATCTCTTGCGCTCTCACTCGAGTGGCTCCTGGCGCGGGTGAAGAATGCCTCATGGCGCTGCGATTCGAGGTGTCCGAGCAGGTGGCGTCCGACAAAACCGGAGCCTCCCGTCACGAGGATCCTCATTGAGCGCCCTTGAGCCTTCTCTGGAGGTTGCTCGAAGAATGGTCCTTGGGATCACCCGTGATCGCGATCTCGCCCCCGTAAGAGAGGACCGTGGCCCGCTCGGGGACTGTCTCGAGCGAGTAATCGGGGCCCTTCGCATGAACCTGCGGCTTGAGCTCGAGGAGCACTCCGTCTACAGTCGCCCCGTCGAAGACGAAGACCGTGTCAACACAGGCAAGCCCCGCGATGAGCTCCACGCGCTCACTTTCGGGGAAGAGCGGACGATCAGGCCCCTTGGCGGCCCGCACGGAGCGGTCGCTGTTGACGGCGACAATCAGGTGGTCACCAAGGGAGCGCGCCTGACGTAGCGACCGCAGGTGCCCCACGTGAAGGACGTCGAAGGCTCCATTCGTAAAGATGACTCGCTTCCCCACGCGCTTCAGCGCCTCCACTCGCTCCCGTACAGGCTCCAGGCCCGGAAGAAGCTTCTCCTCGATGCCGTCCCTGGGGGGAATCCAACGCTGGGTGGCTTGCATGCTGGCGCATCTTACTGGGCTCCCCTGGCCCGACAAGGGACTACTTCCGACCTCTCAGCTGACTTGTTCAACACGCTGGTAGCCGGCGGGGCTGAAGCCGCGAGCCGTGATGGAGCTCAGCAACTTTGAGGTTATCAAGCGCCACGTCGCGGTTGGGCTCCGAGTGTCCCTCCTGCCGCAAGCGGCGGTGTGTCCCGATCGGGACGGTGTGTTAGCCTTGCCGCTCACTTTAACGCTTTCAGTTTTGATCGGCATCGCCTGTCCCAAGGACCGCAAACTCGAACCATGCGGCACGGAGCTTCCTCGAGATGGCTCAGGCCCACTTTCGGCCCCTTTGACTTGGAGGCACGAGACCGGGAGAATGGACCAACTTCCTTTCCACTCTCCCCAGCCGGAACAACTCGCGCCTGGGATCCGCAAGCAAGAGCTCATGAAACCACGTCTCCCCCAGAGGTACTGCGTCCTGGGACCGCTTGGCCGAGGTGGGCAAGCCAATGTTTGGTTGGCTCTGGATCGGCATCACGGAGACCGACTTGTGGCCGTGAAAGTACTCGCGAAATCGGTGGATTCGGGCTCAACCTCGGAGGATCTTTCCAGGGAGTTCCTCATCCAGGCGGGACTCGCCCACCCCAACATCGTGCGCGCCAATGACTTTGGCCTGCTCGAGGACGAGAGCTCCGCTTACATCGCAAGCGAGCACGTGCGCGGCTCCAATCTTCTCGATTGGTCACTGCACCTTCGGGGGCCGGAGAAGTGGAGATCGCTCCTCGATGTAACCGCCCAGGCTCTTTCAGTGATCCACTACCTCTCACTTCGCGGGCTCGAACATGGCGATGTGAAACCAGCGAACATCTTGATCGAGAATGATGACGATGGGCCTGCCAGCCGGCCCGTCGTGCGTCTGATCGACTTTGGAGTCGCTCGTCTCAAAACCCTGGGCAAGGCGCCTCGAGAGGAGGGTGGTACTCGAGCCTACTCGCGGGACCGCGATCGGGGCGGCCCGCAGGTCGACCTCCACGGACTCGGGCTCTCCTTGTTTCAAGCCGCCACGGGTCAGCTTCCCTTTGCGATTGGTGATGAGGATTCCCGGCAAAGATGGCACGCCTCGCAAGAGCCTGCCCGGCCCATGCTTTTGTGTCCCGAGGTACATCCTGCCCTCGACGAGATCGTCGCCGGGCTCACCGATCCGCGTCCGCTCCATCAATTCTCTTCCGCCCAGGAGGCGCTCGAGCAGCTCAAGAGCCGGGTCTCGCGTCCCCAGCTTCCGCGCCATCGAAGCGCCGAGCAAACGGCGTTTCCCTGCCGGGAGAAGCTCCTTGAAAGCCTGGCCCGGAGGCTTGAGGAAGGCGGTCTGCATGGCCTGGTGGGCGCTCGCTGCATGGGAAAGACGAGGGTCCTCGAGAGCCTCGCGGCCCTGCTACAGTCGAGGGGTTGGCGAACCGTGATCTTCAGAAACACCTCGGACTCTCGGGCGTTTGCCCGGATGCAGGAGCTTGGAAACGAGCCTCCGGCTTCACGCCAGGCCGCGCCGAAGCCCCCGGAGGATCTCTTCGGCCTTGTGTCCCGCCTCTTCGAGCTCCGAGTTGCTGTATTGCTCGACAACGAGGCCATCCAGGAGGACTCCGATGAAAACAATCCCGAACTTCCTCGAGAGCTCTTGAACGAGCTTGCGAGGCGGGTCGGGACCTCCCCCAAAAAATCCCGGCGGAAATCCTCGGGAGTCCTTTACCTCTGTGCCGCGGAATCGCCCCGCCTTCTTTCCGAGGCGCTCAGGATTCCCGAGAGCGCCATCACAGTCCATTGCCTGGAGCCACTCGACAGAGACTCCATGGCTGCGGCTCTCTGTGAATACTTCGCCGTGGAAGCGGCGCCACGCGACCTGGTCGACCTGCTCGAGCGTGCGAGCCGAGGAATGCCCGCCAGGTTGAACGGAGCCCTCGAGGCCTTTCGGCGCAAGGGCGTGTCGACCGACTTTCTGGGGCACCTCACCTGGCCGGGCTCGCTTGCCCTCGGAGACCTCGATGAGCTTCAAGGCTCCAGCGGAGCTCTCGAGCTCTCGAGCGCTCTCCGCGGGACGCTGGGGCTCTTGCTCCTGGCGCGAGAGCCTCTGCGCGCCAGCGACTGCGCAACCATCTCAGGGGTTGAAGACTCCACGTTATGGCAGGATCGCCTTGAAGACTTGCGCTGGAGAGGGTTGGCGAGGCATCTGGCCGACGACGACGGGTCCCGCTATCTCCCGACCTCACTCGACCGAAGGACTTCCCCGGGTGAACTCCTCGCGGAGAGAGAGCTCCCACTTCGCAGGGCACTGGATGGATTTCACGAGGCGCGAAGATCGTCAGGCCAGGGACTCAGCGGGGAGTCTCGGCTGGCAGCAGCCTTGAATCAATGGGCTCTGGGTGAGACCCAAAGAGCGGCACGAAGCACCCTGGCGGCCTGGAAACGACTGGGACAGCTCGCCTCCCCCAGGCCGCTTCTGGATCTTTCGGCTGAGCTCCTGTGCGCCGTTCAAAGAGAAAATAGCTCTCCGGGGATTCCCATTCGGTATCACCGGATGGGCTGGGTCCTCAAAATGCGTCGTGCGAAGCTGCTCCAACGTCTTGGACGACACCGCGAGGCGCTCTGTGAGCTGGCGCCCAAGCCGGGCACGCACATTCCCCCGTGGTTCGAGGAAATGCGTCTGTACGTCTCGGGTGAGTCTTTGGAGAGGTTGGGGAACCTTGCCGAAGCGATCTCTGCGAAAGAGAAGCTGAAGGGGCTCCTCGGGCAGGGCGAACCCGAGGTACGGCACCTTGCTCGGCTTCGTGAGGTAGCCCAGCTCGCCCGCCTCTGTTTTACAGCCGGCCGGAGCGAAGAGGGTTTGGCTCACCTTCAGAAGGGACGTGAGTTCTTGACCCGGTCAGAGGATCCAGCGCTCGCGAAGGAGGGACCCCTCGTGTGCCAGATCTTGACTCTCTTCGCCTCGGTGGAAGCAGTGCACGGCGGCGTCGAACAGGCACAGCTTTTCCTCGATCGAGCACTCCAGTGGGCACGATCGTCAAGACGCGAGGACTTGCTCCTGGGGCCTCTCAACGAACTAGGAATCGCGTTCGGCCAAAAACAGCGCTGGCAGGAAGGTCTCGCCGCCTTTCGGGAAATTCAACGGATTTCCGAGAAGCGCGGCGAACGCCTGACCACTCTGCGCGCCATCTTCAATCAAGCCATTATCTACTACCGAACGCACCAACTCGATTTGGCCGAGTCGCTTTTCCGCGAAGCTCGCAGGCTGTCGGACGAGCTGGGGCCTCATGCGCTCGCGGCCACGATCTGGCTCGGATTCGCCAGCATCCTTCGCGAGAGAGGACGGCTGGTTGAAGCTCTGCGACTTTACCAGAGGGTCCTGCGGGCTGGCACGCTCGTGCGTCCCAGCGATCAGGCCGTGGCTCACAACAACTTGAGCGAGGCGTATCTCTCCCTGGCTCGTCTCCCCAAGGCAGCCGCCCATGCGTTTCACGCATACCGGATTTCTCGCAGGATTGGGAACCGGTTTCTGCTGGGATTGTCCCTCAGATCCCGCGGCCTGGTTCGCCTCTCCCTCGGCCAACCGGACCAGGCACGAGCGGACCTCGGACGCTCCCTCACCCTCGCAAGGAAGGAAGGCGATGCGAGGGCGCAAGCCGAGGCGCTGCACTACCTGGGCCTGCTGGAGGCTCAGGCGAGAAATGTACGCGAGGCTTTTCGGGCCCTCCGGGCGTCTCGGACTTGCGCTCGTGAGGCACGTGACACAGCGAGACTCGCAGGGGTTCAAGCGGCGTTGATCGCCCTCCTCGCCTCCTGCGGTCGCCAGGAGACGGCTCGAAGGCTTCTGGAGCGGCGGGCACTCCAGCAGCAGGGAACTCGTCGTTGGGAGCTTTCGACGAGTGTCCTCCATCTTGCCTTGCGAAACGAGTCGCCAGATAATCTGAAGCAGGCGGTTCTTCTATGCCGGAAGGGTCTCCGTTCCGCTCAGGCATGGGAGGCGCTTTGCGCCTTGACCTGGCTTCTGGACCAGCCAAGGATATCGTCCCGTGAGTCGACAAATGTCCGACTTGAGCTCGAAGCGCTTTCTTCTCGAATGGCTCGCGGTCTGAGCCCGCGCCACCGAAGACGGCTGGAGAAGTTTTGGCTCAGGGCGCCGGTGCGCCGGAACAGAGGTCCCGACATGACCGACCTGCCAACTCAACGAACACCCTGGGCCCTTGTGCTCGAATCCGTCGACTCCCCCGAGGTACTCCTCGAGTCGACGCTGGACGCTGTCATGGCTGCCCTGGGAGCTCGAGCTGCGTGCATTTTTCTTGATCCCGACATTGACGAGACGCTGGCCATCGTCAGGCCCCCAGACGACTCTTTCGCCGAGCAGGCTTCTCCGGGCGAGGCAGTCGCTCACGCTCGGGGCTCCGTGGACTTCGTGATTTCTCCCCCCTTTCTCGTTCAACGGATACCTCATCCTCGAGCGGTCCGGGTGCTTCGGCTGGAATTCTCATCCTCCAACGCACTCGTTGAGGCTGCGGACTCGCTGCACAGCAAGCTCTCACCCTGGATGACTGCCCTGGCGCTGGGCCTCAGATTGGTTGAGAAGGCGCGTGAAACTGAGAGCGCCAAGGGGCGCTATGAGCAGGCAAGAATTGAGGTGCACAAACTAAGCGCGCTGGTGGCACGAGATCGGCAAGAGCTCGATACTGCGCCCATCACCCGCGCGTCGGAGGTGAAGGACTCGAGCCCGGGCAGTGAAAGGCCGGGCCCCTTTGGACATGGGAGGCGACGGATCGCGGTGGCTGCTTCACCGGCGATCAAGGCCATCCTGGAACGGCTCCCCAGAATCGCGGGCACAGACATTCCAGTGTTGCTCCTCGGCGAAAGTGGCGTTGGGAAGGATTGGGTAGCGCGGAAAATCCACGAGCTCAGTCCTCGCAAATCAAGACCCTTCCTTTCGGGGATCTGCGACATTGCGGAGTCCCTGATGGAGGCCGAGCTCTTTGGATATGTTGAAGGAGCCTTTACGGGCGCCACCTCCTATCGTCAGGGTATCTTCGAGCGAGTCAGCGGTGGCACAATTCACCTGGATGAGGTGAGCGAGTTGTCCCCCACGCTTCAGGCTCGGCTGCTTCGAGTGCTGGAGCAGAAAGAGGTCAGACCGCTGGGAGGTTCGACAATGGTACCCGTCGATTTCAGGCTCGTCTCGACCAGCTCAAGGGACCTCGAGGCTCTCCGCAGGGACAGTAACTTCCGGGGCGACTTCCTCTATCGACTCCAGGGTGAGGTCATCGAGATCCCACCGCTTCGGAAGCGGCCCGAGGACATCCCCCTTTTGGTGAACGAGATTCTAAAAGAGCACTCAAGGCTGACGGGTGGATCTCCCCCCTATGTGCACCCCGAGGCCATGAAGCGGCTCATCGAGTATCCATGGCCTGGGAATCTACGGGAGCTTGAAAACGAGATCTTGAGAATCCTGGTGGATCAACCTCTTGAAATCGTTCCCGAGATGCTGCTTCCAGGGCCGCTCTCGAAGAAGGGTGTTCCGGCCGAGGCTCCGAGCACAGGAACGTTGTCTTCGATGAAAGAAGCACGCGAGCTGTGGGAGCGTGACTTTCTTGCGCGAGCGCTACGGGACTCCGGGGGCAACGTCAGCCAAGCAGCCAGGACACTCAAAATCACACGGCGACACCTGGGCACCCTTCTGGAGAAACACCACATTTCCAGGGCAGAGTTTCGCCCGGAAAAACCCCCGGAAAACGCCAATCCCTCCCTGTAGCGACACACGCATGAGGCTAGATTGCGGCAAGCGCGGTGGGGGTTCCATCACGACTCTTGCGTGTGGATGGAGCCAGAATGCAATCCGTCAAAGGCTCCCGAAAGATTTGCCGAAGGACTTCCTCAAAATCGTCGACCCAACCGGATCCCATGAGTAGCTGCTCGACTGCGGACAGGTATCCAAGACAGTCAATTCGTTTTTTCTCTCTCGCTTGCACCCCCTCAGAGGGCCAGTACATGGGTCAACGAATTCGAGGACTTCCTTCTTACTTAAAGAGCTTCTTCAAAGAGCGCGGATTAAACAGAGGTCCCATGGAGCAACCCGCGTACCGTCGACTTCTGAAAAAATCATTAAACATTCAACCATTTACCAAACAATGCGTTACGACTTGGCCAGGTCAAGCCTGGAAAACGCAAGGAGCATCGGAGCTTTACAAGTCCCCAAGAAAGAGAGAACTTCTGTTCCCACCCATGGCCTTACCTTGGTGGAGATCAACCCAGGGAACAAGACTTGATTGCCTCTACCTCGCGCGCCCACATGTGAGACATGCCGAATGGGCAGAGGAGGACCATCTCAAGTCTTCTGCTCGTTTCTGCTGGTGGCGGAGGCGGCCCCTCCCCCACGACGGCTCGCCTCCGAGCGGAGCGAGGGTGGAGCGAGGGTGGAGGCAACAACGACACGCGGCCCCTCCGGTCGCGCGCTGCGCGTGCGCCTCCGGGCCAGGCTCTCGGGAGCCGCCAGCTTCTCG
>SXIK01000094.1 GCA_005772855.1 Planctomycetia bacterium
CGGAGATCGCGGCCGAAAAAATGGGTCCAGCCACTCGCCATCAGCATCGGGTCGAAGGATTGCAAGCCAGTGGAGATGTCCCTCCATCATCGGGTCCGCAGGTCATCGGGCCCGGGGCCGGCGGCTTGGGGCCTCCACTGAAGAGATAGTTCAGGCTGAATACGGCGTCGGTAATATTCAAAGTTCCGGTGTCGTCTGCGTCTGCGCTCTTCTCGCACTCGAGGGACCTCGGGCTCCCAAGGAAGAGGTGGCCGAGCGTCGTGATGGGGTCGCTGATGTTGACGAGTCCGTCCCAGTTGGCGTCGCCGCGGCGGAAGCGAACCTCGTCCGTGCTCCCGCCCAGAATGAGCCGCCGCTGGAGGGCCTCGAGGCCCTTGAGGAGCGCCACGGGCGGCTCCTCCGCGTCGGGATACGCGGTGTAGAAGGCATCTGCGGCCGCCTCGAAGGCTGCGAGCGCGCCCGGGTCGTCGCCGGAAAGCTCGAGGATCTCGGCACGGAACAAGAGCGCGCCGATGTTCGCCGGCTGGCTCGTGAGAAGATGGTTCACGATCTGGAGAGCTTCCGCGTAGGCTCCCGTGCCCGAGAGGAAACAGGCGAAGGCGAGGGCTTTTTGGGCTTCGAGCACCGCATCGAGCGGAGAGGGCTCCGCGCTGACCGAGACCTTCACGGGCCCCGACAGTGCGACGCCCTTCCAGCCTTCAGGAGAGCTGGTGGTGTCGAGGGTCGCTTCGAGAGAGTAGTCGCCCGGAGGGATCGACGCCGTGTCGGTCGGGAGGACCCACCAGGCGGCGAGGCCAAGGTCCCGGGGGCTGAGCGTGAGCCCTGCGGGCGGACTGCCGATGGGCGAGAGCGGCCAGACGCCCACCTCGACGCCGTTCTTCTTGAGGATAAACCGGAGCGAGGTTGTCCACGCACCTGCACCCGAGGTCAGGACGAAATCCTCGGCTGGCGATTCGCTGCCGAACGCCGGCGGGATCACCTGGAGCGTCACGATGAACGGCCAGCCGCGGTAGGCGGTCGTGTCGCCCTCTTCGTTCACGGAAAGGGAGATGGCTGGCACGGGATCCGCAACAGCACCGCCCTGGCCTGCATTGTTCTCCTGTCCCGCGCCTGCCCCGCAGGCATTGGCCGGCGCTTGCCTGGGCACGTGTTTGTCCGCGCGTCGGTCATTCACGCAGAGCTGAGTCTTGCAGCAACCCACCGTCGCGTCGCCGTAGCGTGGCTCGGGGCAGTGGCCCGAAGCATTCACGCCAGTGCCCGCCTTACTTTCGCACAGGGAAAACCCTGGAGACTCCACCCCGTTGTGCTGCCAGACGCGATCGTTGGCGGCACCCGCGTAGTACTCTGCGAGGTTGTAGCGGAGCAAGCAGCTCTCTACTCCCGAATGCTGTCCTCCCTTGAAGGCAATGAACACGTTTCTCAAGTGCGCGCTCGCGTTGGGCGGGACGACACGCTCGGCCTGGCCGCAGTCTCCCTCCTTGTAGAGGGGGGTGACGCTGAGCGCGTCGTCGGTGCTTAACGCATAGACGAGGTTACCGCCAACGTTTCGCACCAGATAGCTCGCCCGGATGTCAGTCTGGCCGTGGTGGAACACATTGCATCCGTGGAGCAGCTCGTGAGCGATCACGAAGGCCTCCTGCGTAACGTTCATCGTGCTTCCGCCGACGATCGCCTGAACGGATCTCGGCGTGATGGTCCTGTTGACGAGAACGCTCTGAACGAAAGCCGGCAGGGCAGGCCCGCCGACGGCAATTCCGAGAAGCCCCCTGTCGGCCGCCACCCGGCCGAGGACGAGCCCGTGCTGGTCCGTGTCGTTGCCCACTTCATCGCTCCGGTTGAAGTTCACGATGCGATCCGTGTCGAGGTGCTTCCTCTGGAGCTTCCCGTGAACCTCTAGCCCCGTGGCTTTTCGAAAGAGCTCGATTCCGGCGCCGGCGTTGATCGTGTCGACGACGAACAGATCCTTTTTCTTGGGGTTGCCCGAGATGTGATCGTTGTCCTCGCCTTCGTAGAAACCGCGGTACTCCTCGTAGAGAAAGAGCCCGTCACCGTAGTCGCCATCGCCGGTCGGCACGGTCTCCTCGTCGTCCTTGTCGGGGAGGCTCTCGACGCCTTGATCTTTCTTCCAGGAGTCGGCGATCTTGGAATCGGCTTTTCGCTTGGGGATCCGGATCGCGGTCATCGAACCATCGTCGATGAGATGCCCCACGATCGGAGCGATGGGCTCGTCGTCGAATTCCGCGGTGACCTTCAGCACGGCGTGGCCGCCCCAGTCGAAGGAGCTGAGGTACGCTCTCGGGGACTCGGTGTAGGCGCCGTCCTTCGTGACAATCCGGTCCGCGGGCAAGCTGAAGGGTTTCCAACCCGTCGTGTTGAATCGGGACAGAAAGGCCAAATCGGGCTTGCCCATGGGTCCGCCTACGAGCGGGTAATTCATGCAGACTCCCGGCTCGCTCGACACATCCTCGAGCTCGAAGATGAATCGGCTGGCCTTGATGCCGGTGGGGCATCCGCCCTTGCCCTGAAGCCTCGCCTCGATCACGACCTGATTCCCTTCCTCGTCCTCCGTCTTGCCCCCCATGGGGCGCCACGCGTCGTAGTCGATGACGTTCACGACGACATCGAGCTCCTCGCCGCAGCCGACGAGGTCGAGGTGGACGTCGTAGTGCACATTGACCTGGCCCGCAACGGGAGTCCGACGTGAGGAGATCGTAGGACCATCGTTGCTCGATCTTGAAACCTGTCGATGGGACATCGAGACAGCCAACGCCGGCGCAGAGGGCGCTTCCGTCCCCCGGAAGAAACGAGAATGTTGTGTCGGTCGTGAAGTCCTGGGAAGAGCAATCGCGCTCAAAATGGAGGCTCTCAAGCCTTTGGCCCTTCACGTTGTTGGCAAACCCCCAGGACGTGTAAACACCAGAGTCCCCGAACGGAATGACCTGGAGCTGGAATCCTCCTCCGATGCACGGCGGCCAACCCTCCGGCGCATTGGGCACCGGGAGTGGCGGTTCCAGATGTCCCGAGGCTACCTGGCGGGTCGTGTCTTCGCAGCCGGTTCGATCGTCATGCGCCACGAAGACGTCGTTGATGGTCGCCTGGCTGCTGTCCGTCGTGCAGTTGAACCAGCCGATCGGGAAGCCGGGCGCTTCGAGCGTAAACGGATAATTCAGGTGTCGGTCGATCGTGTACGTGACGGAGCCGTTGAGACTCGGCACGGTCCCACTCGCCGTCTCGCTCACCACGAACGTTCCAACCCAGGACTTCACGGTGGCCCATCTCTCGTCGCCGGTCTCCTGGGCCAGGACGGCCGAGGCAGCGAACATGGTGAGTAACGTGCCAGCGCGACTCCGAGCGGTGATTGCTGATTCTTTCCATGACATCAATGGTTGGTCCTTCCCCTGGGTCGCGAGGTCGTAACTGAGCTGCCACGTCTTCAGACTTCTGCCCACAGGACTGAAGTTAACACGTTGAGCGCCATCGGGCGCGGATGAACACAGATCTCCGCCAATTTTTCCCCAAGCGGCTGGCTCCCCGCGGCGGCAAATGGGTGAAATGTTGGGCAATGGTTCGCCCCGGGGAGGGTTGAGCGGACGCGGGCTCCACCGCAAAAAATTGTTGATTCATTGCCAAGACCAGATTAAGGGATGCGCATGAGCAACGGCGGAGCAGGCCTATCTTCCCCCAAG
>SXIK01000095.1 GCA_005772855.1 Planctomycetia bacterium
ATCGACAAGGGCCAGCCGCCCGTGATCTTCGGCGACGGGACTCAGACGATGGACTTCGTCTATGTTGAGGATGTCGCCAGGGCGTATCTTCTGGCGGCGAAGTCCGATGCCAGTGATGTTGTCCTCAACTGCGGGAGCGGCATCGAGACGAGTTTGAAGGATCTCGCGCTCGCGCTCATGGAAGTCATGGGCTGGAAGGGGGAGATTGAATATGGTCCCGAACGCAAGGTGAATCCGGTTGCCCGGCGACTCGCGGACATGTCGCAGGCCGAAAAACTGATTGGCTTCAAGGCTCGGGTGACTTTGAAGGAAGGTTTGCGACGTCTTGTCACCTGGTGGCGCGAGGAAGGCAGGGCGCGTGGCTGAGACTCAGAGAAATATCCCCATTACCAAGCCGTGTTTTGATGCGCGGGAGGTCGAGGCCGCGAGCCGCCCCATCCTCTCCGGGTGGGTGACGCAGGGCCCCGAGGTCGCAGCATTCGAGAAGGAGTTTGCGGCTCACGTCGGGGCACGGCACGCCTGCGCGGTTTCGAACTGCACGACGGCCCTGCACCTCGCTTTGATCGCCGCCGGCGTTGGCAGCGACGACGAAGTCATCACGGTCAGCCACTCGTTTATCGCGACGATGAACTGCGTGCGGTACCAGGGCGCCGTGCCGGTGGTTGTTGACATCGACCCGGATTCCTACAACGTGGATCCGGCCTTGATTGAACGAGTGATCACGCCTCGAACGCGGGCGATTCTCTGTGTTCACCAGGTCGGAATGCCCTGCGAGCTGGCGGCAATCTTGCCCATTGCACGCAGACACTCACTTGTCGTGATTGAGGATGCCGCCTGCGCGATCGGGAGCGAGATCCGGTGGAACGGAGTCTGGGAAAAGATTGGAAAGCCCCACGGAGATGTTGCGTGCTTCTCTTTTCACCCGCGCAAGGTCATCTCGACCGGTGATGGTGGCATGATCACGACTTCGAATCCCGAATGGGACAAGCGGTTCCGGAGCCTGCGTCAGCATGCAATGAGCGTTCCGGATACGGTTCGCCATGGTGCGAAGCAGGTCATTTTCGAGAGTTATCCCGAGCTCGGCTTCAACTATCGGATGACGGACATTCAGGCGGCTGTGGGGCGTGAGCAGCTCAAGCGGTTACCGGAAATCGTCGAGAAGCGCCGGGCGCTCGCTGCGCGATATACGAAGCTACTTTCGCAGCTCCGAGGCGTGTCGCCGCCCCGTGAACCCGAGTGGGCTCACAGCAACTGGCAAAGTTACTGCGTTCGGTTATTGCCAGGAGTGAAGCAAGTCGATGTCATGCAGCAACTCCTCGACCGTGGTATCTCGACGCGCCGTGGGATCATGTCCAGCCACCGGGAGCCGGCGTATGCCATGGAGAAGTGGACTTGCGGGCCTGGACCGGGCGCTTGTGGCTGTTCAACGGGACGCTGCGACCGACTCCCGGAGAGCGAGCGGGCGACCGACACTTGCGTGCTGCTGCCGCTCTACCCGCAAATGACGCAGGAAGAGCAAGACTTTGTTGTGGCTTCCCTTGCGGAAGCCTGCAGATAGGAGGAATCACTTGAGCGCGGCCGCCCCCCCCAGAGTCACCTTTGTGGTTCCGTGCTACAACTTGGCGCATCTCCTGGGAGAGTGCGTTGAGTCTATTCTGAGCCAGTCGTTCCGCGACCTTGACGTGATCATCATGGACGATTGCTCGCCGGACAGCACGCCCGCCGTGGCGCAGATGCTGGCGGAGAAGGACCCAAGGGTTCGTCACGTGCGGAACGAGGTCAACCTCCGCCACCTCGCGAATTACAACAAGGGCATCCAGCTGGCGCGGGGCGAATATGTCTGCGTCATCTCCGCCGATGACAAGTTGCGCCGACCCTATGTGGTCGAGAAGTTTGTCGGGCTGTTGGACTCGCGCCAGGAAGTGGCTTTTGTTTTTTGCCCGGTCATGAAGTTCCGCGAGACGGGCGAGTTCGCACTTTACGGATCTTGCGGGGAGGTGGATCAAGTCTTCAAGGGCAAGGAGTTCCTCCTCCGCTGGCTTTACCACGGCAACATAGTGCCGGCTCCCGCCGGGCTCGCACGGAAGACGGCGTGGCAGCGTGCAGGCCTCTTCCCGCTCGACTTGCCATTTGCCGGCGATTGGTATCTGTGGTGCGCCTTCGCGCTCGATGGTGACGTCGGCTACTTCGCCGAGCCCATGGTGAGCTACCGCGACCACGAGCTCAACATGACCAAGTTCTTCAAGGAGCGCGCCAATCTTCTCATGGACGATGAATTCCGTGTTCTCTGGAGAATGATAGTTCTCGCAGAGGGGAAAGGTGATGCTGAGCTTGTGGCCGGGGCAAGACAGGCCGTGGCCGCAAACTACGCCTACCGGGTCGTGGCCAGGGCGAAGGACCCCGAAGCGATCGGGCTCACCCTGGAGGAGTTTCAGGAGTCGCTTCGCCAACAACACTGCCCGGCCGACCTGAAATCCGAATGCGAGGCCCTGGTATTCACCGGGCTTGGCGACCACTTCGCGGCGTCAGGGGACTCTCCGCGTGCCGCGAGCTTCTACAGCGAGGCACTCAGGAGGGACCGGGGGGACCTCCGCTCGGTCGCAAAGTATGCGCTGGCCCGTGGCGGCAAGCTCGGCAGCATGGTGCGGCAGGCCGCTTCCGCCGTGCGCGACGGCATTCTGGGCAAGTAGGGCTTGTCAACGTGGCCGCTCGGGCTTCTTCAGGCAGGGAAAAGGACCTCGCCCCGCCCAAGCGACAGGTGGTCTCCGCTCCAGGACTCAAGAGGATGGCCTGACTCCAGGAGTGAGTTGAACTCATGGGCGCCATCAAAGCCGAGAGCGCCAAGGCGCCGAGCTAGCAGCCGTAGCCACGTGGGGCAGACGATCCCATCGCGCTCGAACCCCGACGCCAGGCGCGGCTTGCCCCCGAGCGCGAGGATTGTTCCTCGGCGCATCCCGAGGCCGGGCAGCTCAAGCTCGCCCTGTGACACAAGGATGGTCCCCGCACGCAGGTGGCGTCCCACAAATCCATCGACGCGCCCCGCAACCGCGATGAGGCCGCTGCGCTGTCCCAGGCCGACCTCCGGCCCGGCATTGCCCGAGACAAGCACCTCGCCGCCCAAGAGGCCCTGGATGCTGCCAGCGTCCCCCCGCACCTTCAGCACGCCGTGGGCCATTCCTTCCCCGAGCCGTACCATGCGCGTTGACCCTTCCACCTCGAGCCCGGGACCTTCCTCGAGCAAGTCCAGCGGGGAAATTTCGAAGATTTCTTCGAGGCGCCGCTCCAGCCGGCCGACCAGAATCTTGGCGGATTGCACGTCCTTCCAGGCCAAGGTACCGAGCCGATCCGGCCGGAGACCGGAGCCGTCGATGACGGCAGCGGGTCCCGCGGGCCGCTCCTTCCACCTGAGGCTCCAGCCGCTCAAGCGAGCACCTCGTGGAGCCGAAAGAGGAACTTGCCCAGCTTGCCGCCATAGTTTCCAGCCGAGATCAAGGGCACTCCCGGTCCCGCCGCGGCGAGGATGGCCTCGCGCATGCCGAGGCGGACGGATGCCTCGTCGACGCCGTCGAGCACGACCTCATACGCGCAGGTCGCTTCGGGGTGGAGCTCCGTCTGCCGTGCGCGGCTGCGCAGGGTGGGACAGAAGGCTTCGTTTGTGGAGGCCCTCAGGGCCTTGTAGCGTGAGCCTACCTTGCTGCCACTGCGCACGACGCCACCGGGGAAGGGCGCGATGACGCCCGCCACGCGTTCGATGGCCTCAACGGCCCTCTGCGCAGCTTCCAGGGTTCCGCGAGGTGTGACCCCTTGCAGGATGATGTTGCCGCCTGCCACGGCCTTCACGACACCGACCGACTCCTCGACCAGGAACTCTCCGTCCATGACAGGCACTCGCCAGTAGCGCCGGCCCGCGATGACCTTGCTCTTCTGGAAGCCGTCGCCGAAGAACCTCAGGTGCTTCCCGAGAGGAACTCGCTCCTCCGCACCGGGCATTCCGTCGTACGCCGCGGTGGTGGGGCACGTCATGAGGCACTGCCCTGTTCGGTTTGCAACAGCCTTGCCGAGCGACTCCATTGAAAATCCAAACAGCAGCGTCGAATGCCCGGGGCGGCCATCGGGTGTCTCGGCCGACGTGAGCGTTCGCTCGACTCCGGCCTCTGCATCGCAGGCGATGATGGAGGTTCCGTAACCGGTAAAAGTTTGCGCGGCCGTTTCGGACCATCGCTCATTGGCCGCGGTGATGACAACGCGAGCACATCGCATGCGGAACGCTTCGGCGAAGGTATCAAGGATCTCGGTCCCATGAATTTTGAGTGTGGAATTTTGTTTCAACCGAGCACCTTCTGCATTTGCTCTCGCTGGGCTGGGGCTGGACCCAGCTGCTCGAGCGAGTAGGATCCGTGCTGCTCAAACCACCTGGAGAGCGGACGGCTTTCGCGGCGAGACAGCGGGAGACCGGCGCACAGAGTGGAGCCCGGGGCGGGCTCCCGCAGCTCGCCCTTCTCGACGATGACCACGCCGCCCTTGATTACATAGCGCGGTGTGCGAAACATGAGCTCGCGATCGGCCGTGTCGTCGTAGACAGTCACGTCGGCGTCGGCGCCGGGGCCGAGATGCCCCTTCCGCTCGAGGCCGAGGATCCGGGCTGGAGCGGCGCGCGTTACGATAGCTATCTCCTGGAGCGTGTATTCCCGGGTCAGGTCCGCGAGGACGGTGGTGGCCAACGCGTCCGGGTGGGCCGCGCGCATCGCCTCGCGTCGCGCCTCGCGGCTCATGAGGAGGGCGATGATCTTCGGGTAGGTCAGGAACGATCCCCCGTTCGGGTGGTCGGTCGAGAGGGCGAGCCGCCACGGGTCGTGGCAAAGGAGAAAGATCTCCATGCCGACTGCCCACTGGAGCGCGTGCATTCGAGACCCGGGAAGATAACGGAACGGAACCATGCCGCAACCGGTCTCGAGCTCAAGGTCGATGGTCGCGTAGCGCTTGCCGGTGAGCTGCCAGAGGGTGTGTTCGAGCGCCAGATCTGCGCTGAGCGTCAACGCCTCCTCGAACATCACCTGGCCCACATCCATCGTGAGTTCCGTGTGTGCATTGAAGTGATCTACCAGTCGCTGTGCCGCGCTCGAGTAGCCGCCGGAGCCCTCGGCGCCGTAGGCATGGAACTGAACATGGGTGAGATGGTGCCTGCGGCCATCAAGAGCCCTCGAAGTCTCGAGGGTGGTCTCGATGTTGCCTGGAACACCGAGTCGGTTCGCGTGAATGTGCACGGGGTGAGGCAGCCGAAGCTCCTCCGCGCACTCGACGAGCAGCTCCAGGATCGTCCGGGGCGTGACGTTGCCGCTTCCGAGCTTCTGGTCGAGGCTGTCCACGCGGCCGTGTTCACTCTTCCAGAGCGCGACGCCGCCGGGATTGACGGCCTTGATCCCGAAAGCTCCCGTTCGAGCGAGCAGCGCGGCAACAACCGATCTTGCCTCTTCGCGCTCTCCTCTGAAGAGGAGGTCGCAAATGGCCTCGTTGTTGGCGAGAAGCAGGAGGAAGGCGCGGTCAATGTTGGGTGTATCCTCAAGCTCGAGGTGGCACTGCCTTGCTCCCGAGGGTGCCACGGCGGCCTCGATCGCGGTTGTGTAGCCGAGGGCTCCGTAGCGGTGGCCTGTGACGAACGTCGAAGGGACCAGGCCGCCGCGCTCGTTCCACTCACGGATGCTCTGGCAGCGTCTGGCGATGGGAAGCGCTTTGGAAGCGAGAAGTCGCCTTGCGCGATTGACCGAGGTTCCAGCGATATGGCAGTGCATGTCGACCCCGCCAGGCATCACGACACAACCGGAGGCGTCGATCCTTCGCTCCGGCGTGGACACGGCAACGCCGTGAACGATCTTTCCATTCTCGATCGCGAGATCGCGAAGCTCCCCATCGATTCCATTCCTGGGGTCATGAACTCGGCCGCCCGTGATGAGAAGCATGGTCATTCGCCCGATCCTATGGGCCAGGAGCGGGCGCGTCGAGGGGGGCGTCCACATCCTGGGCACTCCTTCCGTCTTTCCAGGGTCTGAACAGAGCTCGATCTCCTTGTTCCGCAATCGCTTCCGGCACAGTTGCCGGAAATGTTGAAGTTTCATAGTCTCTCCCGGGGGCTCGGGAGGTCTTCATGTCGTTCATGCTCTGGATTCTCAGCTTGACCGTGTTGCTCTTTGTCCTTCGCATGACGGTGCGCCCGCTCCAACGGACGCCCATTTTCAAGCTGCTTTTCTTGCCGGGTGTGCTTTTCTCGACCCTCGTCCGTCTGATCGTCGGAGCCTTGACCTGTTCGAAAGTCAAGGTCGTGAACCCGCCCTGGCGACCGGGTGAGCCGGTGCTGCATGAGCGATCGGCTCTCCCGATTCTTGGCCCGGGCGCCAGAGCGATCGTGCCCTTTGTCGCCGCGATTTCGTTCGTGGTTTATCTCCAGACGATTCTGGAGCCGACGTATCAAGGCGTTGAGCAACTGCCGGCGCTGGAGGCCAACTGGAGCGCTGCAGCGGCTCTCGGCCAGGCGGGCAGGGAGGTCGTCCAGGGTGCCGGGGCGTTTGTGGACCACGCCCGGATCGGCAACTGGAAGGCTCTCCTGCTTGTTTATCTTGCTGGGGCAATCCTGGTGTATGCCGCTCCAAACTATCGCGAGTTCGGCATCCTGGTTGCCACGGTCGGTCTCCTGACGCTTCCCGTCGTGGCGGTCGACTGGCTGGGGCTCGAACCTGGATTTCTTTCTCGCGCCTGGTTCATCCAACGCTCCTGGGGACCCGTTGCCTCCCGGATGGTGGCGTTGCTCCTGAGTCTCGCTCTCCTCACCACCCTTGCGGCGTTGGTCGCGCAGACGGTGGCGCAAGCGAGCCACCTCACCATCAGGCCCAGGAGGTCGGAGAAGGCGGCTCCGAAGGAGAAGAACGTGTCTGTTTACCAGTGGCGCGCGTGATCTGCCGCAGGATTTCCACCGCGGGGTCTGCCGCGCCGCCTCCACGGCCGTCGAGGCTCAGGTGGATGCCGTCGGAGCGGACCACGGTGGCGGAGAGTCTTGGATCAAGACCCGGGACACGAATTGAAGCCTCGGCCCCGGGGTCGAGGGTGGACGCCAGGGTAATCCGCGGCAGGTTGAGCTTCACGAAGGGACTTTTCGAAAGGACGTCTCCACTCATGCCGAGTGCGAAGACAAGGTCGGTGGCTCCGGCGCTCAGGAGATCTCCCTTCATGGCCAGCTCTTGCGATCCGAGTTGCCAGGTCATGACTTCGACAACACCCCGTCCGTTTCCCGGGGCGGGCAGCGCCGAAATCGTGATGCGGTGCTTTTCGCGGGCATGAGCCGCCAGCGACTGGAGTTCGTCCCAAAACGCTGGCGAACGCGCCGCATCTTCCCCCAGGAAAAAATGAGCATGACGTGAAGCTCTGATCCGCTCGAGAAGGCGCTGGGCGATCTCGGGTGGGGGGCCTTGCTGCTTCCTCGTATCAGGGCGTTCGATGCGGAGGCGTAGCGCGCGAACGATCTCGATGTCCTCCGCGACAGCGGGCGCCTGGCTTGACAGGGGAAGGGTCTCCACCGCTTCTTGAGCGGTCGAGTTCTCTCGATTTGCGTCAACGACGACCATGACCCGCTGACCCCGCAGGAGCCTGGGCACCAGCGAGAATCGTTCCAGATGTCGCGGGTGCGTGCGCAGGGGGTCGGCACGCCAGAAGACGACGAGATCCGCGGTCCCTCGCACTTCGCCGAGCGTGGCGGAACATTCCGGGGCGTGAAGGCCCGAAAGCGAGAGCCCGGCTGGTGGCTCTGGCCACTGAATCAGAATCGCGCCGGACGCTTCCGCGAGCCTGGCTGCTTCGCACAGCCCCTCGATGGTCAGCTCGCTGAGCCCGACGAGAAGCGGGCTTGACGCAGAATGAAGAATCTTCGCCATGGCAAAGAGAGCGTCTGCGACGTTTACCGGCCGGCCTTTCACGAGTGCTTCGGGTTGAATAGGCCCGAGGCCGCGCAACCACTCTTCTCCGAGCGGGCAAGCCTTTTGAAGCCCTAGCAGCTTGTCGCCGCGGAAGTTGACCTCGATGTCATCGCAAAGGCAGCCGCAGCCGGCGCACACGCTTCGGGCCAGTTGAACGTCGTGGGGCAGTTTCATCGTGCTCACACGGGAGAGTATGCCGGCAAGGGTTCGGCATCGGCCAGGGATTAGCGTTCGTTTCCCCGGGCGTCTCGCCCGGACCTCGACCGTTTCGCTGCCAAGGCCGCCGCGAATTGGGTTGAGCCAGCCCTCCCGTCAGATCCCGGGGCCCAGGAGACGGAGAACACGAAGCTGCTGAGCGCGAAGGGACTGGAGGCAGTCGGCCTCATCTTCGCCCTGAGCGAGAACGGTGCAGACGGGGCTGCCCTTGCGAAGAATGGAACCTGACAGTGGAATGTCGGCCACCGCGGGCAGGATGCCCGATGAGTCCAGGACTTCCATGGCGTTACTGCCCCTCGCCCTCCCCGTGCGCGTGGCAAAGATGATGGCCTTTCCCACGACTCCGGGCCGGGGCCGCAGGGGTTCAGTGGGTTTGACTTCATGGCCGAAGGCTTGAGCCTGGAGCCGCATTGCGGAGAGACCGAGCGCCAGCTCGAGGACTTCCGTCGAGGCAGGGTATCGCGGGTTGATCTCGACTGGCTGCACAACCGCCCCGTCGAGCAGAAAGTCAATTCCAAAGAGTCCGAGCAGCCCGAACGAGCGCATGGCGTTACGTCCGCAAGCCTCGAGTGTCCTCTGGACGGAAGCTTCGAATGTCAATGGGCCCACGTTTCCGCACCAGGCGAAGGGCTGCGCCCCCAACCACTCCTCCCCAATGAGCTGCCGCGTGGCGCCGAGCAGGTCGCAGCGCTCTCCCAGCGCGGCATACACCGCCGAGTAACTGAGCCCAGGGCAGTGTCGCTGGAAATACACCTTGTGCGCGCTTCTGCCCGCTTTCGGCAGCGCTCGGGCCACTGGCTGGATTCCGTTCCCGCCCGCGCCCAGCAGGGGCTTTTGGAGCCACCCCTCCGGGTTCCGCGGAGGATCGTTCCCGCGGCGCGTCTCGGGTGGGCTGGCGCCCGCACCGTGCATCGCCTCTGCCAGGGCGACAGGGTCCCGCGCGGCGCGGAGGATGAAACCCGAGTTGCCCCAGAGTGGGCGGATGCGGGAAAGCCGATCGACCAGCTCGGGGTGGTTCTCGAGCCCGCCCGTGTACACGAAGGGCGCCTCGGGCATGGTGCGTAGCGAATTTTCGAAGCCGATCGGATAGGGCTCCACAACCCCGTGAAAGACTGCCTGGGCACGGAGGTCCGCGTCTCCGAAGAGGTCGCACGCGTGAGGGGTAAAGCCGGATCTCATCGTGCTCGCCGCGCACGCTCTGGCGCTCGCGCCGAGCACGATGATGGAGGGCCGGCCGGCGCTCTCCCGGAGCTCGGTTGGCGTCTCGGGTCGAGCCTGGGGTGGTTTAGCATTTGCCATCCGACGGGGCCTTTTGGTATAGCCTTCCAAGGCTATATCAGGACTTGTTATTCGTCTTTTACTTTCTACTACCCAATTTCCGGCGGAGTAAACCATGTCCATGTACATCGGCGAAGCACTTGTTGGCGAAGGTAACGAGATTGCTCACATCGACCTCTTGATTGGTTCCAAGGATGGACCGGTTGGTGTTGCATTTGCCAATGCTCTCTCCTCCCAGAGGCAGGGGCACTCCAACCTCCTCGCCGTGCTTGAGCCCAACCTCGCCGTCAAACCCGCCACTGTCATGATCACCAAGGTCACGATCAAGGGCGCGAAGCAGGCGGTTCAGATGTTCGGTCCGGCCCAATACGCGGTGGCCAAGGCGGTCGCCGACGCGGTGGCCGCCGGGGTGATCCCAAAGAACCAGTGCGAGAACCTCGTCATCGTCTGCGGCGTCTTCATCCACTGGGAAGCTCAGGACGACCGGAAAATCCGCGAATACAACTACGAGGCCACCAAAATGGCCATCGCGCGCGCCATGAAAGGCGAGCCGAGCGCCGACACAATGCTCGCTGGCAAGGACAAGGCAAAGCACCCGTTCATGGGGGCGTGATTCCGGGAGAATCTGCCGGATAGCGGGTCCCCTTGCTCGACACCGTTCCATGCGGGGGGCCCGGTTCGATTCCTGCTGCCCAAGCGATGTCGGACAACCAACAAATTCCCAAGCAACGAGTTCTGATCCAGCTCGATAGCGATCCACACCCAAGCGTTTTTGACCGTGTGGTGGCCATTGACGCAGGCGTGGACCATGTGTTTTCCTACGGCGGCCTGCTGCCAGCCATGGTACGAGATCTGGTCTACGGCGCTATCTTCACGCGAGGCGTGAACGATCTCAAGCGAACGGCGGTGTTCATTGGCGGCAGTAACGTCGCCGACGGTGAAAAGCTGCTTGCGGCCGCACGCAAGAGCTTTATCGGTCCGCTCCGCGTGTCGCTCTTGCTCGACTCCAACGGTGCCAACACCACGGCGGCCGCTGCTGTGGTCGTTGCGGGGCGTCACATGGCGCTCAAGGGAGCTCGAGCGCTTGTCCTGGGCTCGAGCGGGCCCGTTGGCCGTCGTGTAGCGCGTCTGCTGGCGCTGGCAGGTTCGATCGTTTCCGTGGGCTCTCGATCGCTCGATCGTGCCAGCGAGGTTGCGGAGGCCACTCGGGCAAAGGTGAATGGGGCCCAGGTGGTACCCGTGGCCACGGGTGAGGAGGAGCAGCTTGCGCAGGCTCTCCTTGGCGTCGAGTTGGTGATCTCCTCGGGAGGACCCGGCGCCTGTCTCCTTCCCCGGAACCAGCGAACACTGGCCAAAACGATCCGGGTCGTTGTTGACCTGAATGCGGTCCCCCCTGAAGGAATCGAGGGCGTGAAGGGTCCGGACTCCGGCGTCGAGCGGGACGGTCAGGTGGCGTATGGGGCGATTGGAGTGGGCGGGCTCAAGATGAAGATCCACAAGGCCGCGATTGCAGCGCTTTTTGAGTCGAACGACCTTGTCCTCGACGTGGAGCAAGTGCTCGAGATAGGGCAGAAGCTCAAGAGCTGAGCTTACCACAGGTGGGCGCCTCGGCCTGCTGCCCTGGCGAGGCATCTTCGAACCACCGCCGTGGACGTATCACGAGCACCGGGATCGAGCACTGGATCGCGATGACTTCGGCAATATTCTCCGAGAAGGGTCCGCCGGCATCCATGTCCACAAGGTGTTGGCCGAGGATGAGAAGGTCGTAGCCGCCCGCTTCGCATTCGTGCAGTATTTCGTTGACCACCATGCCTTCGCGCAGCCGCATTCGAGGTTCGACTCCATTCCTTGTCAGGAGGTCACGGATGTGGGTGATGTCTCGGGGAGTCGGTGTCGAAGATGATTCGCCGAAGGGGATAGTGACGCTGGAAGTTACATGGAGGACCGTGAGTTGAGCGTGAATTGCCTGTGCGATCTCGCACGCGCCGAGCGCAGTCGTCTCGCTCATTGGGCCGCCGCTGATGGTCACGAGGATGCTTCGAATGTGCTCCGAGACCGGCTTCCTCGCTACCATGACGGTGGACGGCGCGTTGTGCACGACATCCTTGACCCTCGAGCCCTTGATCCATCGAGCGAGGCCCTTGCGACCTGCAGGCGGGACGATCGTGATCGCGGGGCGGCTTTCCCGGGACTCCTCGACGATCGCGTCGCGGGCCGGACCGGGACGAACGCGCTTCTCGAGGGAGAGACCAGCGATCCCGGAGAACTTCTCGGCCGTTCGGTCAAGGATTTGGGGGTCTTCAGCAAGGATTTCGTTGGTCGTCAGGAGCATTACAGTGCCCCGGAGGCCCAGGGCCAGATCTTGAGTCAGAGTTATGGCCCACTCACCGCGGGACGTCGGCTCAACAAAAACTAGCAGCTTCATTTCTTCGGTTTCAAGGGTTTACTGGATCCAGATCAGAATTAGCGGTACGGCAAACAATCCCACAACGAAAAGGGTGAGGCGAAAGTTGTCTCTGGTGATTGCCTTTGCCAGCCCGTCAACGAGCCGTTCGTACGGTCGGTAGGTCAAGAAGACAATCGGAAGAGAGACAGCGGTCACGCTCGCCATTTCACACAAGACTACCGTGAATCCTCTGGGGTTGTCGAGCAGCAGACTTGCGATCAGGGTATCGATGAACGTCGTTATGTTTGCGCCCATAATGTACGGAATCAAGTTCTCGCGTCGAACGAGGCCTCTTGCGGTCAAGGGTACCAGCACGGTGAGAGATACCGATACGGAGAGCGTGAAGGAAGTTACGAGCATCCCAAAAAGGAACGTGATCCAGGGTCGGTAGATCGTCGTTGCCATCCGCGACAATTTTCCACCCGTTGGGTCGATGACAGGCAAGAATCCGTCGAAGAGCTTGAAGGCTGCGACCAGCACGAAGACGCCCAGGACTGACTGCCCCCAGGGTTGGAGAGCAAGTCCTGTGCAGTCGACGACCGGCTTGACGCAAACATCCAGGATGGAAATGAACCCATCGGGAAGGCTGAGTCGCACGCCGTCGATCCAGCCTTTCTCGAGCACCCAGTAGCCAAGGAAAAAGGCAGGGATGTAAGTCACCGCGGTGGTGATGAGGGCCAGGGCTCCAACGTAGACCCCTCCACGATCCTTTCGGGCCCGCAGGTCATACCCGAAGCCAATAACGAGCACGACAAATGAGGCCCCCAGTCGCGAGCCGGTGATCATCCCGAAGGACTCCTGGGGGTTGAGGTCGCCCTTGTCGAGCAGGCTCAGCGAGATGCCCGCCACGGGAGAGCCGCTCAGCACCACGCACGCGAGCAGCCAGCCGGCACCCAGTGCGCCCCGGACCGTCGCGACGCCTTCTGGCTTGAACCAGCTTGTGAGCGGCCTGGCGCCGCACTTGATGAGCTGCAGCCCCAGGACGAACAGAAAGAAGCTCAGGATAAAGAGAATCCCAAGGCGAGCCATGCGAAGAGTGGCAGACCGGTTTGGTTGAGGCAGGGTGTTCATCGTCGTCGGGCTCTGGATACCCCCAGAGGGGGGTGAATTGCTGGGGGTAAGTATTCCGAACTGATCTGCGCGAATCAAGGAGGCGCCCATTGAATCAGTGCCCTGTGCGCCAATCACAGGTGCCTACAAGGGCTCTCGGGCTCATCCTGGTTCAAAGTCTGCGGGGGCCTTGTACTTCACCCGGGCTTCCTGGGTCGGCGGAACCCCGTGAAGTTACACCGCTCTCTCGCCTGCGGTTATATACATCTCGCGGGGGAGGAAGACCTCCCCCCGCACCCGCCACCTCCGCCACCCGTGGTGGCGGAGCCCTGGTCAGCACGACTCCGTCGTGGCCGCGCGAGGTATAGTCCCTGGACTGCATGACAACAGAGTCCTTCACACGCCGTCGCTGGACTGAAGAGTCTGCTGAATCGGTTTTCCGATGGGTGCGCCCGGTCCCGGTGCCTCTCAGCGCCATCCTGCGCCCTGGAGGCGGGTCCAAGTCCCATGGTTGCGTACACTGGAGGGACTCTTCCGCCATCGACACTCCATTGTGGTGATTGATTTGAATTCCCAAATTGCCAGAGAGGCTTGAAATTCATGAATGTCGTCATTACCGGAGCCACGGGTCTCGTCGGATCAGCCCTCGTTTCCTTCCTGACCTCTGGGGGTCACCGGGTGACTCGAATGGTGCGTACGGCAGCTCAGGCTCCGCCGCCGGGCGTCACCGACTCGGTTTGGAGTCCCAACTCGGGCCGCCTCGACCGCTCGGTGCTCGATGGCACGGAGGCCGTGGTGCATTTGGCCGGCGAAAACATCGCGGCGGGCCGCTGGACCTCTGCCCAAAAAGCTCGCATCCGCGATAGTCGGGTGAAGGGCACTCGTGTTCTTTGCGAAGCGATAGCCGGCGTGTCGAATCCTCCCAGAGTGCTTGTGAGTGCTTCCGCTATTGGCTGGTACGGAAACCGGGGAGATGAGGTCCTCACCGAGGCGAGCGCGGTCGGCACAGGCTTCCTGGCGGATGTGTGTCGCGACTGGGAGGCAGAGGTCGAGCCCGCCGAGAAAAGGGGAGTGCGGGTCGTTCGATTGCGCATCGGCGTCGTTCTCTCGCCCAGAGGCGGAGCCCTCGCGAAGATGTTGACCCCTTTCAAGCTCGGTGTGGGTGGAGTCATCGGCAGCGGGCGACAGTACATGAGCTGGATCTCCCTCGACGACCTCGTGGGAGCGATCCACCATGCGCTTGTCACCGAGAGCCTGCGTGGACCTGTCAACGCTGTTAGCCCCCATGCTGTGACCCACCGTGAATTCACCAAGATGCTGGGGCGAGTTCTCTCGAGGCCCACTGTTTTCCCCATGCCTGCCGGGGTTGCCCGTGTTCTCTTTGGCGAGATGGCGGAGGAGATCATCCTCTCGAGCGCCCGGGTCCTGCCCGGGCAGCTTCAAGCCTCGGGCTTCAGGTTCCTGCAGCCGGAGTTGGAGGGTGCCCTTCGGCACTTGCTGGGACGATAGTGAATAGGCGCGCGTTGCGCAATGGCCAGCCGTGCGAGAAT
>SXIK01000096.1 GCA_005772855.1 Planctomycetia bacterium
CCGCCAGCTCGCCGCAAACCCCCTCCGCGGCGCCTGATGGGCGCCGGGCGCCTCCGGCGCGAGCAGCCGCAACCTTTCGCAGGCTGCAAAAGGTCTCATCACTGCCCGCGTGCGGTATATTATCCAGGGCAGCTCCATGACCCTGTGCGCCAAACCATGGCTCAATAGTGCCCCTCACGATGGCCCCACCAGGGTCACGTTAAAATACAACAGCACAATCGTTTAGCCACATTGTGAAACAAATCACAAAAACCATTTGAAGGGTCGGAGGCCCGAACTATAATGCCGTCCTTCTCGGGGATGACACCCAAACTGAAGTGTTGTTAACAAGCCCCAAAGGCGCGGTTTCCGGAGGCGATGGCCCCCGGGGACAATTCCCGTGGCGAAAACGGGCCACGGAGGGCACCCACCCCGAGAATCCCAAGTTCAGAGAAAGGACACCAGGAGACATGGAGTGCACCCTTCGGCCCTATTTGCCGATCGCCGTCTACGGTGCGCTGGTCCTCGGCACGGGATTCTCACTTACCCTGGCGTCCTCGATTTTTGGCCCACGGGTGCGCCGGTTGGAAAAGGAATCGACCTACGAGTGCGGCTCCCTGCCTCTTGGCAGCTCCCGGGAGCGTTTCTCGGTCAAGTTCTACCTCGTCGCCATCCTTTTCGTGCTCTTCGATATCGAGACCGTCTTCCTCGTGCCCTGGGCCGTCGTCTATCGGTCCATGGGCCTCTTTGGCCTCCTTGAGATGTTGGCCTTCATGGGGATTCTCCTCCTTGGCTTCGTTTACGCCTGGAAGCGGGGAGGTTTCGATTGGGAATAGAGAAGATATTCGGCGACAGCTTGATCACCACGTCGGTCAATGCGGTCGTCAATTGGGCCCGAAAGAACGCTCTCTGGCCCATGCCTTTCGGCACCGCATGCTGCGCCATCGAGATGATGGCAACCCTTTCCGGCCGCTACGACCTGTCGCGCTTCGGCGCGGAGGTGATCCGATTCTCACCGCGACAGTCCGATTTAATGATCGTCTCCGGCCGGATCTCCATCAAGATGATGCCGGTTCTGATCAAGATCTACGAACAGATGCCGGAGCCCAAATGGGTAATTTCCATGGGCGCCTGTGCCTCTTCCGGCGGAGTCTTCGACACCTACACGCTGGTCCAGGGCGTTGACCAGTTCCTTCCAGTGCATGTTTACATTCCAGGTTGCCCGCCTCGACCCGAGTCGCTCATTGATGCGCTGCTGAAAGTCCAGGAAATTGTGGCTGGTCCTCTGAAGCAAGCCGATCCCGAGGGAACCCTGCTCTCGACTCGCTCGGGCGCCATGGCCCTCACCCCGGCCTCTTGCGCCACGAAAGCAACACCCGCGTGACACCGGAGGAGATCGTTCAGAAGCTGGTGGCGCGGTTTGGAGACAAGGTCTCCCCTTCCGGGTCGCCCGGAATCTCACGATCCTTTGCCGTGATGGACCGCGACCATGTGCTCCCCGTGCTCTCGTACCTGAAGGATGACCCGGAGCTCTCGTTCGATTTTCTCGCCGATGTCACCGTCGTGGACTACCTCCGCCTTGAGGATCCGGTCGTCCGGGAGCGATTCGCAGTGGTTTACCAGCTTCTGTCGCTCAAGCACAATCACCGCTTCGAGGTCAAGGCGAGAGTGCCCGAGGAGGACCCAAGGGCTCCCAGCGTGCTCGAGCTCTGGAAGTCAGCCCTCTGGGGCGAGCGAGAAGCCTTCGACATGTACGGAGTCGAGTTCGAAGGCAACCCCGACATGCGGCGCCTGCTCATGCCGGAGGACTACCCCGGCTTCCCGCTTCGAAAAGACTATCCACTTCATGGCCGGGGCGAACGCGACGCATTCCCCCAGTATCGGCCGCAACCCGACGCCCCTCGAGCCGCGGACACGCAGGCAAGCCAGGCATGAGCGCGAGCACGCAAGTCATTTCCAATCAAGGCGCGGGCACGGAGGGCTCGCCAGCTTCCCTGCAGGACCTGAGCCCGAGACAGGTGGAGAAGCTCCAGCAGGTCCTTGCCGAGGACCCCACCTATGTCGGAGTGAAGAGCGAACCACGGTTCTTCACCAGCGAGGAGGAGGAAGACGAGTTCGGGGGAAAACGCATGGTACTCAACATGGGGCCCCAGCACCCGGCAACCCACGGTACGCTGCGAGTCATGCTGCAGCTTGAGGGTGAGCGGATCCTGCACGCCGACACCGAGATCGGCTACCTTCACACCGGCTTCGAGAAGCTCGCCGAGTACATGACCTACCACCAGTGGGTCACGGTCACGGACCGAATGAACTACATGTCGGCGATCAATAACAACGTGGGCTACGCCTTGGCCGTCGAGGAGATGTTGCAGATCCAGGTGCCGCGACGGGCCCAGGTTTTGCGCGTGATCCTTTGCGAAGTCTCTCGCATTGCAGACCACATACTTTGTTCAGGTCTCCAGGGAATGGACATGGGCGCCTTCAGTCTCATGCTCTGGTCCTTCGAGCGCAGGGAAAAAATCTACGACATTATCGAGGCCGTCACTGGCGCCCGCCTGACCACCTCCTACACACGAATTGGCGGCCTGTTTCGCGACGTGCCAGCCGACTTCGCCGACATGATGCGATCCTTCCTGAGGGAGTTTCCAACGTTCGTCGACGAATTCGAGGGCATGGTGATGGAAAACCGCATCTTCGAGGACCGCCTCAAGGGCACGGGGAAGATCAGCGCCGCGGATGCTGTCAGCTGGGGCCTCAGCGGTCCAATCCTCAGGGCGAGCGGCGTACCTTACGACGTCCGCAAGGCTCGCCCTTATCTCGGCTATGATCGATACGACTTCACGGCCCCAACCCAGAGCGAAGGGGACTCCTGGGCTCGCCTGATGCAGCGCATCGCCGAGATCCGACAGTCTCTCCGAATCATTGAGCAGGCTCTTGAAGACCTTCCCGACGGCCCCGTGTGCGTCGAGAACAAGAAACTCGTGCTTCCCGAGAAGGCCGAGGTCTTCGACAACATCGAGAGCCTGATCCACCACTTCAAGCTCATCATGTTCGGCCACGGGATTGCTCCCCCTCGCAGCGCGGAGACTTACTTCGCCACAGAGGCGCCCAACGGAGAGCTGGGCTTCTACATCGTGGCCGATGGCGACATGATTCCCTACAAGATCCGGGTCCGGCCCCCGTCGATCTACAACTACGCAATCTTCCCGACCCTGATTCGGGGAGCGCTCGTCTCCGACGCCGTCGCCGTGCTTTCGAGTCTAAACGTCATTGCTGGAGAACTGGACCGATGAGCCTGGTGCCCACCACGCAAGACTCCCCGAAGCTCCGTGAGTTCTCGGCCGAAGCGAAGAAGCGCATCGAGTGGCTCTACACCCGGTACCCGGTGAAGGAGGCTGCACTCCTGCCCCTCCTGAGACTTGCAGAGGAGGAGTTCGGCGTCGTCGATCTACCTGCGGTCGCCTGCGTGGCCAAGGAGATGAACCTTTCGCCCGGTTACGTCTACGGAGTGTTGACCTTTTACACCCACTACCGCCGGGAAGGGGACGGCACCCATGTACTTCAGGTCTGCAGCACGCTCCCCTGCGCGCTCCGGGGCTGCCGCGAGGTGGTTCATCACCTCGAGAAACGCTTCGGAATTCAGCCGGGCCAGTCGACTCCGGACGGGAAGTTCACGCTCAAGAAGGTCGAGTGCCTTGGCTCCTGCGACACCGCTCCCGTTGTGCAGATCAACGAGGACTACCACGAGAGCCTCACGCTCGAGAAGCTCGACAGGATCCTCGACAGCCTGGTGTGATGAAGTGAAACCCGAGATGGTCGGTGTGAGAGCCTGAGACGAGATCGCATGGGAACAGTCGATTACAAGAACTACGAGAAAGTGCTCCTCAAGCACGTCGATCACCCCGACTCGGCGACGCTTGATTTCTACCTGGGCCATGGCGGCTACGAGGGAGCTCGCAAGGCGCTGACCCAGTTCGAGCCAGACCAGCTCATTGAGCACGTGAAGGGTTCGGGCCTCCGGGGCCGGGGCGGGGCGGGGTTCCCCACTGGCCTCAAGTGGTCGTTTGTGCCGAAGCAATCCACGAAGCCGAAGTACCTCGTTGTCAACGCCGACGAGAGCGAGCCAGGCACATTCAAGGATCGGATCATTCTCGAGCGCGACCCGCATCAGCTTCTCGAGGGGATCCTCATCGCCGCGCACGCAATCCGGGCCAGGACCGCCTACTGTTACATCCGGGGCGAGTTCGTCAAGGGCTACAAGGTCATGCTCAAGGCGATCGAGGAGGCCTACGCGAAGGGCCTGCTTGGCGACAACGTGCTTGGCACAGGCAACCGGTGCGACGTGACCCTGCACCGCGGCGCAGGCGCCTACATCTGCGGTGAGGAGACGGGCCTCCTCAGCTCCCTGGAAGGCAAGCGCGGCCTGCCGAAGATCAAGCCCCCCTTCCCCGCCGTCGAGGGCCTCTTTGGGTGCCCAACCGTCGTCAACAATGTCGAGACACTGGCGTGCCTGCCGCACATCCTCACGAGGGGTTCCGACTGGTTCAAGTCGATGGGACCCGAAAAGAGTCCCGGACCCAAACTCCTCTGTGTGAGCGGTCACGTGGAGCGTCCCGGCACTTACGAGGTCCCGATGGGAATCAACCTGAAGGATCTAATTTATGACTGCGCTGGCGGCATCTGGAAGGGCCGAAAGCTCAAGGCAGTGATCCCCGGTGGGTCATCCGCGAAGATTCTCACCGCAGCGGAGATCGACGTTTCGATGGACTTCGATGCCCTCATGGCGAAGGGCACCATGCTCGGCTCGGGCGGCGTGATCGTGATGGACGAGACAACCGACATGGTCGATGCTCTCTACAACGTGCTTCGCTTCTACCACCACGAGTCCTGCGGCCAGTGCACGCCTTGCCGCGAGG
>SXIK01000097.1 GCA_005772855.1 Planctomycetia bacterium
CTCGGCGTCGCACGTCACCCAGCCGCTCTTGAGCCGGAGCGCCCGGCCGAGATAAGTCACTCTCCCGGCCTCGATCAAGAGCGGTGCCTTCTCAAAGTCGCCGATCGAGATCTTCGACTTCGGCTCAGTCGGCAGCCCCTCGACGGTCGCGATCTCGCCAGGGTTGGCGTCACCCGGCTCCACCGGAACCACTTTTCCGTCCTTCCGGTCCGTCGCAAGGATCATCCCCGCGCTCTCGATGCCACGAAGCATCGCCGGCTTCAGATTGGCGAGCACCAGCACCTTGCGCCCCTCAAGATCGCTGGCCGCGAGGTGCTTGCGCAAGCCAGCGCAGATCGACCGCTTTTCGCTCCCCAGATCGACAACCATGGCGAACAGCGCGTCGGCGTTGGGATGATCCCGCACCTCCTCGATACGGCCAACGCGGAGATCGAGCTTCGAAAAGGGGTCCTTCGGCTCGGCGCCAGGAGCCTGGGGTGGCTTCTTCGAGCCTGCCGCCTCCGGCTGCGAACCCTGGTCCCGGGGTTTCTCCCGCCTTGGAAAGAGCGGCTGGCCCAGCGTTACCTTGTACGACGCCGGTCCCCCGCCGAGCGATGCCAGGAGGCCAATTTCGAAGCCGAGCGATTCAGCAATCGATCTGGAGACCGTCGGCATCACCGGGGATACGAGGTGGGCGATGACCCGCATCGCCTCAGCTCCAGTGGCGAGCACGCGCTCAAGCTCGGGCCCGTCCGGCAGCTTCCAGGGTTGTTTCTCGTTCATGTAGGCGTTCGTTCGTCGGACATAGGCCCACAGGGCCTCGACTGCGCGGTGATGCTCCCGGGAATCGGCATACTCACAGTAATCCTTCAAGGTCGATGCCGGATCGAGGTCGGCGGCATGGCCGGACGTCCGAAGGTTCCCGCCCAGTCTCGTTGCGACCAATTTGGCGATCCTCAACACCAGGTTGCCCAGGTCGTTCCCCAGCTCGGATTGATATCTTTCCTCGAGCTCCTGAGTTGAGAACTTGCCGTCGAGGCCGCTCGAGAAGGTACGCAGGAAGTAGAACCGAAGCACATCGACCGAGTACTCCTTCACGGCTTCGCGCGGGTCGACCACGTTACCGAGGTGTTTCGACATCTTCTTCCCCTCCCTGTCGAGGATGAAGCCATGCACGTAGACCTGACGGGGCAGGGGCATTCCCGCCGAAAGGAGCATTGCCGGCCAGATGACCGTGTGAAACCAGACGATGTCCTTGCCGATGACATGGCAGTCAGCCGGCCACATCTCGGAGTACAGGTCTTGCGGCTGCTTGAGGGCCGAGATGTAGTTGGAGAGAGCGTCAAACCAGACGTAGAGCACGTGGGCTGGATCGTCCGGCAGCGGAACGCCCCACTGGAAAGTTGAGCGAGAGATCGACAGGTCGAGCACCTCATCCTCCAGCCGTGCGAGGACCTCGTTCCGCCGCTCGAGCGGGAAGATGAACTCGCGGTTCGACTGGATGTGACTCTTCAGCGCGCCCTGGTACTTGCCAAGACGGAAGAAGTAAGACGGCTCGCGAACGACAGTCGTCGGCGCCTCGTGGATCGGGCAATTGCCGTCGACGAGCTCGCTCTTCGTGTAGGCCTTCTCGCAAGAGACACAATAGTCGCCCTCGTAGAAGCCCTGGTAGATGTCGCCCCTCGCGCGCGTCGCCTTGTAAATCTCGGCAGCAAAAGCATGATGCCGCTTCTCCGACGTGCGGATAAAGTCGTCGTGACTGATGTCCAGGAGACGGTAGAGGTCCCGAAAAGCATCGGCCTTCTCGTCGACGAAGGCTTGCGGGCTCTTCCCCTCACGCTCGGCAGCCTGCTGGATTTTCTGCCCATGCTCGTCGAGCCCGATCAGGAATCGCGTCCTGCGACCCCGCATGCGGCTAAGGCGGGCGTAAAAATCGGCAACGACCTTCTCATACGCGTGCCCCATGTGCGGGATGCTGTTGGGGTAATCGATGGCCGTCGTTATGTAAAATTTCTCGGGACTCTGCATGGGCACAGTATGACGCAGGGTCAAGAAGTTGGGAAGCCGAAGGGCTCATGGACCCTGCGGCCAAGGGTTTCCACGAGCACGTAGAGGGCCGAAAGACTGAGCGGCTGGTGGGTTCTGGCTTCCTCGAGCCACTGGACCGCTCGCTGGCATTCACGGTGACTCTTCGCCAGAACGGGCTTCGCGCTTCCCGGATCCGTGAGTTGGCGCGCAAGCTCCCTCCTGAGCTCGCTGACTTTTCCCAGCAGGGAGGATCTTGTCTGGACATCTTCCGCCGCCGGAGTGGGAATTCGCGCGGCCTCTGTCCTCAACAGATCGATCAGGAGGATCTCGCCTGCCTGCTTCCAGGCGGCGCTCGCGGCCTCGAGCGAGAGCCCTTCCCGCTCGGAGAAGTCACTGATCTCCAGGCTCTCCGCGATATTCTCGGCCCAAACGATCAGGGGCTCGAGCGCGTCGAGCGGGCCCGAGGGTTCCAGCCGCGCGAGCCTTTCGCGGTACCGGCGCAGCGCCTCGCTCGTGGACTGTGCCCCGGTGCCATGCAGCAAGAGCCAGCCCATCGCTTCCTTGAGGGCAGCCTGGGCGCGAGAGATTAGCGCGTAGATCTCCTGGAGGCTCCGCTGGCCGCTGGCCTCGGCCGCATCGATCATTGAGTAGATCTCCCTGGAGCGGCACAACCCATTCGCCACGGTCCAGGCACCCAGGATGTCCTCGAAGCGGGACCCGGTTCGCCGGCCCGTCTCGTGGAAGAAGGCGATGCCCATCGTGTTGATCGCTCCGTTCACGGCCGCGGTTGCAATGATCTCTCTGCGGAGGCGATGGCCCTTGACGTCCTCGGCGAAACGATCCGAGATCTCGCGGGGGAAGTAGCCCATCGCCAGATCGAGAAAATCCACCTCATCCGGCAGGGGGCTCTCCAGGACCTTCAGGTAGGAATCTATCTTCGCATAGGCGAGGAGCACGGCCAGTTGCGGTCGAGTGAGCCCCATGCGGGCTTCGCGGAGCCGCAACAGCTCCTGATCGCTTGGAATTTTCTCGATGGCGCGGTTCAGCAGGCCAGCCCCCGACAGCTCCTCGATGAGGAAACGGTTCTCCTCGAGCCCCTCGACTCCCTTGCGCTCCTCCAGGCTCAGCACGCGGCCTTGCTCGTGGTTGTCCCTGAGCACCTGGGCGCACACGGTGGAGGTCACGGCCCCGAGGACCTGGTCGCGATCCTCTTGCCGTAGCACCCCGCGGCCGAGAGCGCGCGCGAGCAGAATCTTGAGGTTGACCTCGTGGTCGGAGAGGTCGACGCCAGCGGAGTTATCGATGAAGTCGGTGTTGATGCGCCCTCCCGAGCGCGCATACTCGATTCTTCCAAGCTGTGTGAAGCCCAGGTTGCCGCCCTCGGCGACGACCCTGGCGCGCAGGTCGGCGCCGTCGACGCGCACGGCGTTGTTGGCAGGGTCGCTCACGTCCTGGTGCGTCTCCGTCCTCGACTTGACGTAGGTCCCAATTCCACCGTTGAAGAAGAGGTCCACCGGCATGGTGATGATCGCGCGCACCAGCTCGTCGCCGTTCAAGCTTTCCTTCTTCACGCCGAGGACCTCCCGGGCACGGGCGGAGAGGGGGATGGACTTCGCGTCGCGGCGGAAGATCCCCCCACCCGCGCTGATTTTCGCTGCGTCGTAATCCGTCCACTGCGAGCCCGGCAACGCGAAAAGCCGCTTGCGCTCCTCGAACGAGGTCTTCGGATCGGGGTCCGGATCGATAAAAAAGTGAGCATGATTGAAGGCGGCGAGTAGGCGAATATTGGGCGTGTACAGCATGCCGTTTCCGAAGACGTCACCACTCATGTCGCCCACTCCCGCGACCGTGAAAGTATCCCTGTCAATGTTGAGGCCCGCTTCGCGGAAGTGGCGGCGCACACACTCCCACGCACCACGTGCCGTGATGCCCTCCTTCTTGTGGTTGTAGCCCCGACTTCCGCCCGAGGCGAAGGCATCCCCGAGCCAGAAGCCCACCGAGAGCGCGATGGCGTTCGCGGTGTCGGAGAGGGCCGCGGTCCCACGGTCAGCCGCGACGACGAGGTAGGGATCCTCCTCGTCGTGGACGACGACGTTCTCGGGGTGGGTGATCTTCCCGAGGACGATGTTGTCGGTCAGGTCAAAGAGCGCGCGGATGAAGATCTCGTAGTGCCTCTTGATTTCCTCTGCCGGCGGAGATGGCGACAGCGCCCCCTTCAGGATAAATCCTCCCTTCGCGCCCACTGGCACGATGACCGCATTCTTCGTCCTTTGCGCCTTCATGAGGCCGAGGATCTCCATCCGGTAGTCGTCCGGGCGACTGGACCAGCGAATGCCTCCCCGGGCAACCTTGCCGCTCCGCAAATGGACCCCCTCCACCGCGGCGCAGTGGACAAAGATCTCGTAGAGGGGGCGTGGCTCGGGCATGGAATGCACGTCCGCGCAGCGGATCTTGAACGCCAGGGCGGGGCGCTGAACTCCCCCCAGTTTTTGGAAGTAGTTCACGCGAAGCGTGGAGAGGATCAGGTTCTCGAATGCCCGCAGCACCTGGTCCTCGACAATGCCTTGCACCTTCTCCAGCGCGAGCCGAAGCTCGGCGCATGCGCTCTCAACCTTCTCGAGCCTCCCGGGGGGGGTGCCTCCTGGCCCAAAGCGAGCCTCGAAGAGCTTGACGAGCCGCGCTGCTGCTGCGTGGTTCTCGGTGAGGGCTGCGTGGGTGGTGCGGCGTGACCAGGGGCCACCGAGCTGGCGCAAGTAGGCGTCATAGGCCCTCAACATGGCTACTTGCCGTCGGTCAAGGCCCGCACGGGTCACCAGCGAGTTGAGCAAGTCGTCGTCAAGCTCGCCCGAGAGCACGGCGGGGATTGTCTCCTCGATGTTCCGTGCGATCTTTCCCGCGGCGATCGGCTCACCTCCGGGGCCGAGCAATCGGAAGGAGTGGATGAAGACTTCGCATTCGGGGCCATCGCAATTCTCAGCAGAGAGTGTGACGCGAAATGTTTGCTCGTCCAGCACGTGCAGCCCAAGGTTGGTGAGAACCGGCATGAGTGTGGAGAGGGCGAACGGCTCGCCGGGCCGGTAGAGCTTGAGCACGCTCACCTTCTTCCCTTGAGGCTGTTTCGCGCTTCCCACGCTGACCTCCAGGCGGAGCGTCTGGAGCACGTTTTCCACGTGTCGAATGTCCGCGACCGCTGTCTCTGGACTCTTGACCGCCACGTACGCGGCAGGAAAGGCCTTCGCATATCGCCGCGCAAGACGAGCGCCCTGCTCGCCTCCCAGATCGCGCTCGAGCGCTTCGGCCAGCCGATCGGACCACGTGCGCACAAGCTGCGCCACCTTGCCCTCCAGAGCGTCGCGTGAAATGCTTGCGGGGATCTCCTGCCGTGTGGCGAAGTAAAAGTGGAGGCGTGCCATGGGCTCATCGCTGAGCGCGAGTCGGTAGTCAACCAGCGTGCCCTTGAGCTCGTCCGCCAGCAGCTTTTGAATCGCCACTCGCACGTCGGCGCTGAACTTCTCTCTCGGCAAGAGGACCATGACCGAGACGCCTCGCTCGAGAAAGTCGGGCCGGTAGGAGACCTTCACCAGGCGCTTGCCCTTGGCGGCCATGACGGCGGAGATCATCTCGGCGATCTTGTCGGTCTCGAGCAGGAAGAGCTCATGCTTCGGGATGGAGGTAAAAATCGAAAAGATCTCCTTGTGGTCGTGAGAGCCAGGGACCACCTTCGATTTCGAGAAGATGCCCTCCAGCTTCTTGCGCAAGATCGGGATGTCGGAGGGAAGATCGTTGTATGCACGCGAGGTGAAGAGCCCCAGGAATCGATGCTCCCCTCGGATGCGCCCAAGCTCGTCGCGCTTCTTGACCCCGATGTAGTCCATTCGCGCGCGGCGCAGAACATGGCTGTCCGAGCTGGCCTTGTGCACAAGCACGATTCGCGGCGAAACGATGCGCTCCGTTTGCTCGGGCGGAAGCGAGTGGAGAGCCCTTGCGGTGGCAAAGGTGGAGCGTGCCTCATCGCGCAGGATGCCGAGTCCACTCCCAGGTTCGACTTGTATTGTCGCCTCGGAGCCGCTGCCCTGGATGTCATAGCACCGGTAGCCAAGAAAGACGAAGTTCCCTTTCTGAAGCCAGGCGAGAAACGCGAGAGCCTCATCCATCTCGTCGCGAGCTTCCGGTACGGTGGACTTCATGAGTTGCTCGCCGAGCTCCTTCTCGACCGATCCAAGCTTCTTGAGCATTGGCTGGAAGTCCTTCACGACACCGCGTGCATCGGCCAGCACGCTCTGAGCCTCGTGAGCGAGGCTTTTTCGGGCAGCCTCTTCGAGCCGATCCTCGAGCTCGATTCGGATAACGCTCACCAGCTCCGCGCCGCTTCGGGGAGGGCCCAGGGCCACAACCTCGCCTTTGGCGGAGCGCTCCGCCGAGACAATGGGGTGGAGGACCTCCCTCGTCGTGTAACCCCGAACCCGCAAGAGCTCGAGCAGACTGTCGAGAATGAACGGCTGATCCGGCCCGACGCTTTCCACTGCCGCGGAGCCTCCGTTGGATCTCGGGACCTCGACGTGGAACTCATCCGACACCTCCTCGATACGCCGCAGGAGGCGTGAAGCCAGCTCGACCAGGTCTTCAGCTTTCGGGCAGGCTCGACTTGCGGCTTGCGGGGAGTAGAGCATCCGGAGCAGCGAGGCGGCGCACTTGCCGGCGGGCACCTGAATTTCGAGCAACGCTGCCGCGGTTTCAACGGTGGAGTTTTCTTTCATGGTTTTGAGAGTCTATTGCAAGCACGGCTGGCTGGCGACAGGCGTGCGTGACAGGGCCGCCAGGAGTGTTTTCACAGACACCTTGACTTGAGGTCTGCCGTCCACTAAGGTCTCTTCCATTGTTTTCAGGTGCTTCAACGGGCGTGATACCCGTGGAGGCCGAAAGAGGGAAGCCGGTGAGGGCGCAATTGGGACCTGGAGTCCCAGGAGTTGCCCGAGTCCGGCGCGGGCCCCGCCACTGTGACTGGGGACCGTTCTCCCGCCAGGCGCTTGTACCTGGAAGTTGGTCACTGACGCGTTGAATCGTGCCCCCAGTTTTTCGGGGGACGGTTGGCGCGCCGGGAAGGCCGAGGGAGAGCGGGAAGATCCAGAAGCCAGGAGACCTGCCTGAAGAGTGTTCTATTTCGCCTTCCGGGGGGAGGCCAGGGAAGCTGAGGATGAAACGGCTGCGCTTTTCTGGCAGCTTTCTGCGTTCTCTCGGCGGCCTCTCTCCTCCCCGAAGGCGCTGGCTCCCTTTTCGGTGAAGGAGGGATTTGAAATGTCCCGATTCGCTCTTCGGTTTCAGCTCCTCGTCTCCATGGGCCTCGTGGGTTTGGTTGTGAGGTCCGCGTGGGCAGACACTTTCAAGGTCGTGCGTCCGGCGAAGGATTTCGCTGCGTCGGAAAAGATTGCCTTTCCGGCGCGAGCCGGGCTCGGGGGGCTCGCGTATCTGCCGGACGGCCGGCTCGCCACCTACGACACATCGACGGGCGAAATTCTCGCTCACGGGGGCTCGCAGTCGAGCTCGCTTGCGAAGTTCTCACCGTCCGTCTTCGGCTCATTCCTGGTTCTCGCCCCCGGCGGGGATGCGCTAATCTTCGGCGAAAGTAGCACCGGTGGTGTTTATTCAGTGCCTCTGGCGGGCGGGGGCGCGACCCCCATCGACCACATTTCCTTCAACTTCGACCTTGCCTTCGATGCCAGCGGTCATGGCCTTGTCTCCGCGCCGGGTCTCGGCGGCGCGAACAGCATCCGTCTTCTTGACGGGGATCCCCTGCAGGAGAGCCGAGAGGTGGTCGTGAACCTTGGAGGCTTCTCGGGTCCCGTCGCGCTGGACGTGGAAGGCAACCTCTACTACGGGACCTACAATCCCGCCCTCCTGGGCGGCCAGCAAATCCTGAAGTTCCGGAGCGACCTCCTCCAGCGCGCCCTGGAGGGCCCGCCGCTTGTGGAGGCAGATGCCGAGCTTTATCTCGACGAGCTTCCAGGGGCTTACAACCTCCGAGTATCCGCGGATCGCGTCCTCTTTACCGACCTTGGATTCAGTAGCGGCACCGGCACGCTCTTCGGCGCCAAGGTTGGTAGCGTCGTGAGCGTGTTCCCCATCGCGACCTTCCAGGTTCCCGCGGGGCTTTGCTCTCCCTCCGTCCTCGCCTTTCGCCCTGGATCATTGCCCTTTTTGGCTGGCTCCGGCATGGATGGCGGGAGCGTCGCCGTCGCCTACTCTGACTTCGCGACTGTCAGTGGCGTTGCGGAGATCACCCCGAGGCCCTACTTCGTCCGCGGCAGCCTGAACGGCGATTCCGTCGTCGACCTATCGGACGCGGTCTACCTTCTGAGCTTTCTATTCCTCGGCGGAGAAGCACCCGCAGTTGCCGACTCCGCCGATGTGAACGCGGACGGGGCGTTGGACCTCTTCGACCCGATCTACTTGCTCGACTATCTATTCCAGGGCGGCCCGCAGGTGCCGGCGCCGTTCCCCAATCCGGGGCTGTAGCAAGATGACTTTCGCTGAAGAGAGGTTTGCCATCTTGCCGTGAGCGCCGCGCTCACGGGGTGGCGGAAAACCC
>SXIK01000098.1 GCA_005772855.1 Planctomycetia bacterium
ATCGCACACCGGCCCTTTCCGCCAAGACCTGGAACCATCCCGCATACGCGCGCGGCCGGCTCCTCGTTCGCAACGACCGCGAGGCGGTTTGCTACGAGCTGGCCCTGGAGTACGCGGCGGCGCCGGAGACGAGATGAAGCCGCTGTGCCGACGTTCGTCGTCGCGGCCGTGATTTCGATCCGGTGCTTCGGCGGATCGGATCTGCCCCCTCGTCACCCAGCTACGACCTCCCTTTCCGGGTCAAGCTTCACCGACGGACGGGGATGCCTTGCCCGCACGAGGGGAGCGTACCCGTGCGAAAGAGAAACTCGAGGGTTGCGAGAGCGTCGGCCAGGTTCACGAGACCGTCTCCGCTGGCGTCGCCGCGAAGGAACAGCAGCCTGGAGTAGGTGAAGCCGGCCGGGCGCAATGCCGATTTGCCATCCTGGTTCGTCACGCGCTCCGGTGATAGTGTACGCCCACATTCTGGTAGATCTCGGCGCCGTCAAAAACAAAGGCACGAGGGATCGAGTCGTCCGACTGGAGCGGCCTATTTTCGAGTTCGCCCTGCCTGTCGCCGTCGAGGACTACATAGCCCGGCACGATTCGGAGTAGCGCCTCGCCGGTTCTTTTCCGCGCTGGCATTGTCGCTCCCTCCGGTCTCGCACTTCGTGCGATCCCCTGGGCCCGGCTCTCGGGGCCTACCGCCTCGCGGTACCCGGCCCCTGCGAGCTCTTCACCGCTCCCTCCTCGGACGCGGCTCAGCCTCTGCGATCCTTCCAGGATCGCGGTCGGCCTTCGCTTCGCGCCATCACGGAAAACTCCTCGGCGAATGCCAAACACACTCGGTATCGCGCCGGACTATTTGGACGGCAGCTCTGCTCGCCGCAGCGTTTTTGGGGATTCAAGGGACGGTCCTCAGACGAGGATCCCGGCAAGTACGTCCAGCCTTCGAACGCGCCCCTCGCGGACGGTACGTTTCTCGACGGCTCGATTTACTACGACTGGGACGGCGTGAAACCTTTCGGCGACGATTCCGCCGAACAGTACGAGGCGACGCTGAAACCGATCTTCTATCGGGGCGGCCTTGCGGTGCGCCGGCTCCACGAGGCCACCTCGCCGGGCGGCGACGCAGCTGACACGAGCGATCAGGGCGAGGTGAATATCTCTTCGGCGATCTAGCTCCTCGGGTACCTGTTCAACGGTGGGCCCCCACCGCCCTCGGCGTATCCAAGGTGCGGTGAGGCCCCGACCGCAGACGGGCTCGCGCAATGCGGCTACCCTCAGGCGAAGTGCAGCGAATAATTCAGAGGCCGAGCTGGAAGGCGCTGCTTCCGCAAGGTCAAGACTGAGCTTACGGTCCCTGGATCCTTGATTCCCACGGCCAATGGGATCAACGCCGCCGCTCCCTACGCGATTCCGAGCAGCTCGACTTCGAAGACGAGCGTGGCGTTCCCGGGGATGACGCCGCCGGCGCCTCGCGGACCGTAGCCGAGCTCGGGGGGAATCGTGAGCTTGCGCTTGCCGCCCACTTTCATGGTGGCGACGCCCTCATCCCAGCCGCGGATCACCTGCCCCTGGCCAATCGTGAAGACAAACGGATCGCCGCGATCCACGGAGCTGTCGAACTTCTTCCCATTGGTGAGCCACCCCGTGTAGTGAACTTTCACCCTCTGGCCCGACTGCGGCGACTTGCCCTCACCCACCTTCGAGTCAACATACTGGAGGCCGCTCGGCGTGGTGACGGGGGCTGCGGCCTTGGGTTCGTTGGAATCCTTCATGATTCGGTCTCCTTGCGCTGGGTTGGGGGGATCCAAGTCAAACGGAAAGGGCGGGAGTATACTTCTCGCGGGGGCACCTCCGGAGCCGATGCTGGGGGGGACGCAGGGTCAAAGGTGTCCCAATCACGGCCGCGCGGAGTATACCACGGGCCACGTGAACGGGATGGAGCTCCCTGCGAGCTTCCAGCTCCCAGTCAAGAATCGAGTCGGAACGTATCAAATCGCTTGAACAGCACCGATTGGAATGGGATGCGGATGTTGCCCCAGTGAGAGACGATTCCTTTCTCAACTTCGTCCTCGAGCAGCTCGAGACGTTCGGAGACGTCCGAGCTCGCGCGATGTTTGGCGGCCACGGCCTCTATCAGCGGGAAGTCTTCTTTGGCATCGTCCACAAGCGACGGCTCTACTTCAAGACCAACTCGGTGACGAGGCCCCGCTACACAGCTCGTGGCATGGACGCATTTCGCCCGAAGCGGGGAATGATTCTCAAGGCCTACTTCGAAGTACCACAGGAGGTTCTCGAGTCGCCGAGAGACCTTTCAGTGTGGGCTTCCGAGGCTGTGCGGGTCGAAAGTGGGTAGGTCCCCGGAACGGCGGCGCAGTTCGCTGTCACGTGGGAGCACCACTCGGAAGCTTGGTGCTGCGGACAATAAATCCCTGCACCTGGCGCGCACCCGCCTTGAGAGTCACGAGCCAAGTCTTCAGCGAGGTCGAGTCCTTCCTCCAGAGGTCGCGCAGTGCGACGGACGGCGTCGCCCGCATTGGTGGAAACACCGCGAGCTTTGTCCCGCGCACAGGACAGAATCAATCTCCTTTGCGGACCTCCCCGAACTACCCCCCCCACTCGCCACGAAAAAGGAACCCGGCGGAACGGGCCACTTCTCTGGCCGCACGTTCCTTCAAGTCCTCGGTCGAACGGGCCTCCAAGGGGTGTGACTCAAGCGCGTACCAGGTCTCGGCGCCGCGTTTCTCCTCGACAATCGAGATCGTCCAGTCAACGACCGGCTCCTCGCCACCGCCGCCCGTCGAAGCACTGTGGCTCGTCCTTCGCAGGAGGATTCGTAAGCTCTCGCCCGGCCGCACGCCCGAGAGGGCGTCGCGCACAAAGCTCTTGAGAGCCGTTTCAAGGAACAGGCTCTCAAAGGCGGCAGCCGGGGTCTCGATGCGAAATCTTTCCTGAGCTCCGTACGTCTGCCGGAGAGTCACGGGCTTCAATGCGCCGAGGAATCTCACTTCGCCCTCGCCGATCAGTTTCCAGGCCGGGGGCTGGACCCCTTCACCCTCCTCTGGCTCCGACCGCTCAAGAAGACCCGTCAGAGCCTTGAGCCCAAGGACCACGGCGATGCCGAAGCCGACCAGGACGAACGGGAGCCTTCGATACATGACTGGCGTCGCCCCGACCGGCCTCCGCGGGACCTTGCCCTGCGGCACTTCGGGGGAGGCATCTGGCCTCGGATCGAAGGCACGCGGGCCTGCAACTTCGGGCTCATCCATACGCCCAGCTTATACTCCGCGTGGCCGTGATTGGGACATCTTTGACCCTGCGTCCCCCCCAGCATCGGCGCCGGAGGCGCCCGGTGCGGGGGGGGAAAGCGAGCGAGGAGCGAGCCTGAACGGCCGGAGGAGCCGGGCACCGGCTTGAGGCCGGTCGGCTCCGAGGCCTGGCCCGGAGCGAACGCGAAGCGTTCGACGGAGGGTCTTCCTCCCCCGCGAGGAGCCTGGCAGCCCACAGAGAGAGCTCTCGTGGGATGCAATCACAGCTGCATCTGGAGGAGCTCACCCATCTGGACCTTCACGCCTTCGAGCTGCGTGTCCGTGAGCTCGGGGTTCCTTATCCAGTAGACGCGGGTGGGGTCCTGCTTCTCGGTCAGTTTCAAGCTCTCCGTTCCGTTGACCTGGTAGGAGCTCTCGAAGTGAAGGATCTTCTTGCGCATGAGAAGCAACGCCAACACAAACCTCAGCTGGTGCTTTTCTTCCTGGGTCGGTCCATCGCTGGAGCAGTGTTCCCCCAGCCGCTGAAAGAACTCAAGGAGAACAGCAGTGTCAAAGTGTGCCTTCTTCGGTGGGTCCGTGGGGAGCGACGGCCGCTTTGTTCGCCAGTAGGCGAACAGCCCCTCCCTTGTCGGCTGCCAGCAGCCGACGCAGAAATTTCTTCGACGAAACGCCACCTCCTGGTAGAGCGCCGCTGAGTAGTAGGTGGACTCACAGGAGATCTCCTTTTCACAAATACCGCAGCGAAAATCCGAGGACTCGATCTGATACTTCGGCTCGTTGAAGGCAAGTGTCATAAGGCTGAAAGTGTAGACGCCGCGACGAGACGCCACAACGGCCACGCATCAGGGCACCTGCGAAGTTGGCAGGTGACAACCCATTGAGCAAGTCCAGTCGGCAGTTCGGACTCTGTCACTGGCAAGTTGGCGCGCAAGGCAGGAGTTCGTCCGACGTCGGATCCTCCCCGCACACGTCGGGGCCCGGAGGCGGCAGTTGCTGAGCCCCCCGGAATGTCCACTGGACAATTCCTACAGCGTCCGTGAGGCTCAAGCGTCCGTCGTCGTCTGCATCGCTTGCTTTTTCACAAAGACTTCCGCCACCCTGAAAGAGATGTTGAAGAAGCACGATCGCGTCCGTCAGGCCCACCTTGCCACTCATGTCGGCGTCGCCTCGTCGAAAGTAACTGCGCGGTGTCGTATGCGGAGCGGCACCCACGAGCACGGCAGACACCCCGCGGGAGTATACTGCCAGGTCGAGCGCCCCATCCCGGTTCAAATCCAGGACATCGTGCTCGACGGCAAGCGGCAGAATGTATTTCGGTTCTCCGGCGGGCTCGAAAATCGCATCTCCCCGGCTGTAAAGGAATGAAAAGGTGCTGTTCAACTGGCTTATGGAGAGATCGAGGATTCCGTCCGAGTTCAAGTCGGCAAGCGAGATCGATTGTGGTCGGCCCTGGAGCTTCAAGCGGATCGAGGGTTCGAACTCGCGTTTGCCCTTGTTGGGGATCACGAGCACCTCGTTGACTCGCGTAATCGGCATCAGAAGGTCTGGAAGAGAATCCCCCGTGACGTCCCCGAGCGCAAAGTCCAGAAAGCTGACGGGTGCCTCGCCCTGGTAGGCAAAAACTACCTCGGTAAAGGCACCGCCCCCGGAGTTAAAATGCACCCCCACCAGGCTGACGACCCCCGTCACCGCCATGTCGAGCTTGCCATCTCTATCCACGTCGCCGAGGGCCAAGAACTTTGGGCTTTCCAGTGTGCGCACCGCCGGCCCGGCTTCAAGAACATCGCCGCCACGTCCGAAAAACAACCTGATCTCGTTGGATCCGAAGCAGGGGACAGCGAGGTCCAACGTGTCGTCTTCGTCGATTCGGCCTGCCTCGACCGGCCCCGGAAAGTTCCCCACGGGGAAAGCAACCTGTTTCAACACGCCCCCCGACTTGCTCAAGAACGCCACCGCGAGACTCGATTTCTGGGTGTTGACGCCCACCAGATCCGGAACTTCGTCGTTGTTCACATGGGCCGCACGCACTGAGCTGTATGGAATCTCGGTTGGAATCGTGAGCTGGGGCATCGTGGCTGACTGCAATCCCGGACCGACATAGAGATCCACACTCTGCTTTTTCGGATTGGGAAAGAAAAAATCAGGGGCACCATCGCCGTCAAGATCAGCCTCGCCAGGAACCGTCCCTTCATGCCCCATTACGAGCTTGGCGGTATCGAGCATGGACACTCCCCCAATGCCCCAGAAAACCCTGATGGTGTCCGTTTCCGCGATAGCGATATCCTGGTTGCCATCGGCGTCCAGGTCGGCCGCCATTACAAACGTCGGAAATTGCCCCACCGGGCCAAAAGTAACCGGGGGCTCCAAAGTTCCATCGCCGCGGCCGGGGTGCACGGAAAGCCAGCTCGAGTCAAGGGACACCCGGGCGAGGTCGCGGTGGCCGTCCCCGTTGAAATCCCCCACCGCGGCCATACTCTGACCTGGCGTCTCCTCCCGAAGGGTTTCTTCGAAGATTCCATCGCCCCTGTTGATGCCCACGTACACATCGCTCACGACGCCAAAAGGCCCCCCGCTACGCAAGCCGGTGATCACGACATCACTCCGACCGTCCTCGTTGAACTCGCCGGGGAACACAAAGCGGCCGACCGGTATCGACTGGGCAATCAACCGGGGGGCCTCAAACGTGCCATTCCCGCGCCCCTCCATGGTACGCATGCCCTTGTCACCCCACCCGACGAAGAGGTCGAGGTCACCGTCACGGTCCAGGTCTGCCGACTCCAAACAGTGCGGTTCCTGGAGTTCGTAAACGCCGAGGAGACTCATGTCCCCCTGCCCGTCACCGGCGAGAATCGGGACCGTGTGATTGGAGTAATCGGCAGTGGCGAGATCCGGATGGCCGTCCCTGTTAAAATCCGCGACAGTAATCCAGCGCGCGGCCCGGCCCTCGGCGAAACGCTGCGGCTTGTTATCAAGGACGCCGCCCTGGTTTCGCAAGACCAGCACCGGCGTTCCCAAGTCTCCAACAAGGATCTCGGCATATCCATCCTGATTCAAATCAGCCGTTCGCGCCATGTACACGGTCGTACCCACATTTCTTGAGGTCCTCTGCCAGATCGTCCGGTCCAGCGGATCTTGCAAGAAAACATCCAGATTTCCGCCCTGAGTTCCAGCCACAAGGTCGAGCTTGCCGTCTGAGTTAATGTCCCCTGCATCAACGACCACAAGTCCGAGGTTGCTGCGCAGCGTGAACACAGGACCGAAACTCAACTCCTTGGCCATGACTGGGAGCGCAGTCAAGGCCAGAATCGAAAAAGATAGTAGTTGGGCGTTCACGGGCGGCACTCCAGAAAAGAACCTCGACAAAAAATTCGTACGGTGCCAATGATTGCTTCAATTTCGGAAATAAGCAAGCACTCCCGGAGTGCAGACAGCGGGCTTCCGGCTCTCGCGCCGGCATCATCGCCACGTGAGCTCCCGCAGCAGCCATCCGGCCGGAATCCACGGACAAGGCCCAGGGAGCTCAGGAAAAAATCCTCCTGGTTCTTGTCTCCGTGCATGGACTTCTGTTTTTCCGGCGAACCTTTGAAGCTAGGGAGTAGACGAGTCGGTACATAAGAAGGCTTTATACCGCACGCGGGCAGTGATGAGACCTTTTGCACCTGCGAAAGGTTGCGGCTGCTCGCGCCAGAGGCGCCCGGCGCCCATCAGGCGCCGAGGAGGGGGTTTGCGACGAGCTGGCGGAGCCGCAAACGGCTCGGAGGGAGCCGGCGCCAGCGAGAGCTGGCGGCTCCCGAGAGCCTGGCCCGGAGGCGCACGCGCAGCGTGCGACCGGAGGGGCCGCGTGTCGTTGTTGCCGCCACCCTCGCTCCGC
>SXIK01000099.1 GCA_005772855.1 Planctomycetia bacterium
CCTTGCGCTTGCAAGCGATACACTGCGTGGCAAAGGGGAGAGCCTCGAGCCGTGGTAGCGGGATTTCCTGACCACAGTCCTCACAAATACCATAAGTTCCATTGTCGAGCTTGGCCAGGGCCAGGTTGATCTGATCGATCTGGCTTGCCTCGAGGTCCATGATCACGCAGAGGGAGTCCGTGTCGTGGGTATCCGATGCCATCTCCTCCAGATCTGCCCGGTGACGTTTTTCGGGCTTCTCGAGCTCTCTGAGCTCCGACTGGAGATGATTTGAAATAGCTTGCTTCTTCTCTGACAGCGCCGCTCGGATTCTCTGAAGGTGTTGCGAAGGAATCCTTCGGGCCGGAATTCGGAGCACGGGTTCCGAATTCTTCGTGGGAGTATCCATGCCATTGCCACCGGCATGCAGACGCGGGGCTCTCTCGCCTCTCTTTCCAGTGGTATGCCCTTCAGGCGCCTTCCTCGGTGAGTCACTGGCGGGCTTGACCCTCTCCCTGAGTTCCGGGCCGGGCACCTTTGCCACGGCCTTTTTCGCGCTCGCGCGAGAAGGTGTGGCCGTGGGCGTTTGCGCCAACCGTTTGCCACGCAACTTCGTTTGATCAGGCCGGGCGGAAGCCTTCGCGTGAGGCTTCTTCTTGATTTCAGTCTTTGAAGTCTTTTTTTTCGCCATGGCCTGGCCTTACTGTTGGGGGGGGCAGATCGCTCGAACGATCATTGTTTCCAAGGACAATTGGGCCCGCCTTTCGTTGGCCAGGCTACAGACGAAGACACAACTCTTACTTTCGACAATCCTTCTTCGGCGGTTCAAAAAATGGCTGGGAAGTATAAGTCGCAGATCTTTACTTTTCAAGAACCATGGCCTGATTATCAGAAGGCCTTCGAGCGGCTGACCAAGGATGGGAGGCCCCAGGCTTCGTGAGCTTTTCCGCTTTTCAGCAGGTGAACCTTTTGATAGAAGTTCGGGTGCTTGTACTCCTCACGGGGGAGGAAGCACTCCCCCATTACCGGGGTGCCTGGCAGCGCTCCTCCCCCTCCTTGGCGCTCGATAAGCGCCGGGCGCCTCCGGCGCCTATGGTCGGTGAGCGATTGGTCAGGATGTCCCGAGTATGACCGCGCGGAGTACATTCAGTCTTGCTTCTATCACAAGTTGTCCTCTACAGAACACGGAGCCAATGGGAAGTCATCGAAACAGCGTGCTTGAAGGCAATGTACTTGTCGGTCAATCGGGTGGTCCCACCTGCGTAATTAACCAGAGCCTCGTCGGCGTGGTCGAGGAGGCTCTGAAGCACAAACACCTCTCGAGAGTCTACGGTGCAATCCACGGGATTCAGGGAGTGCTGAAGCAGGAGTTGATTGACCTCGGCGCCGAAAGTCGAGCGACGCTCAGAGCAGTCAGAGCAACACCGTCCGCTGCACTGGGCTCGGTAAGGAAAAAACCCGAGCCCAAGGAGTGTGAGCATATATTCCGGATCTTGCAGGCGCACAATATCCGCTACTTCTTCTACATTGGAGGTAACGACAGCGCCGAGACAGCCCACATTATCAACAGCTTGGCGCAGGCAAGCAGCTACGAGCTTCGCGTCGGCCACATCCCGAAGACCATCGATAACGACCTTCTCGTCACTGATCACTGCCCGGGATATGGCTCCGCGGCACGGTTTGTAGCTTTGGCCCACATGGGCGACAACCTGGACAACCGAGCGTTGAGAGGCGTGAAGATCAACGTCATCATGGGTCGGCACGCGGGGTTCCTCACCGCCGCGGCCGGCTTGGGCAGGAAGGACAAGGACGACGGACCCCACCTCATTTACGTGCCCGAGGTCGCGTTTAGCCTCGAGAAGTTTTGCGAAGATGTTGATGCGACTCTCAAGAAGTGGGGACGCTGTATTGTCGCCGTTTCGGAGGGCATTGCGGACAAGGACCACAATCCCATCTTCACCACCGGAGAGAGGGATTCTCATGGTAATGTGCAGCTTTCGGGCACGGGAGCTCTGGGAGATTATCTGGCCGACATCGTCAAGACACGACTCAAAGTGGCCCGAGTTCGCGCCGATACGTTCGGATACCTTCAGCGATCCTTTGCCACGATCGTGTCCCCGGTGGATGCGAAAGAAGCCAGTGAAGTTGCGCGCTTCGGAGTGCGCGCGCTTGCCCGGGGTGAAGCGGAGAGCGGGTCAGTCGCCATTCGCCGCCTGTCGAAGAAAGGCAAATATGCCAGCGAGTTCTTCATGACAGACCTCATGAATGTCGCCAAGAAGACAAGGAGCCTCGACTCGAAGTTCATTGCGCCAGCGGGGAACGACATCACCCAGGCTTTCAAACGCTACGCACTGCCGCTCGTGGGCAACCTGCCCGAGTTGGGCCGACTCAAGGGGAAACGTGTTCCAAAAAAGTCGGTCCCGGAGCCTCAGGGACAAGAACTCCCGGCCATATGAGGTGACAAGATCGCCTGTGAACAACTTGGCGGGAAGCCATACTTCTTGCGAGGGAGGCCTTCCTCCCCCGCACCCGGCGCCTGGGAGCACTATAGTCCGTCACGCGCTACACGCGTGCTCCGGGCCCCCTCCACGATGCTCGAGAAGGGCCGAACGCCTCCGGCGCCGATGGTGGGTGAGCGTTGAGGATGTTCCCATCAGGGCCGCGAGGAGTTTAGCTGAGCTCCCGGGATGAATTCGAGGCATCCCAGGCTGCTGGTGGCGATCTCGGGGCACGGATTCGGGCATGCCACGAGGACCGCAGAGGTTGCGCGAGAGCTTGTATTTCTGCGCCCGAACTTGGAATTGACGATCAGCTCGACGTCCCCCCGCAGACTCTTTGAGCATCCCGCGAGCTCGCAAATCTCCCATCGTTCACAGGCCTACGAGCCGGGCACGATTCAGAAGAACTGTTTCGAAGTGGACCTGAAGGCCACCTGCGAAGCGTACGAGCGATACCAACGCGAACGCTCCTTGCACCTTGAAGCCGAGGTGCAATTCCTCCGCGATGGTGAGTACTCGGGAGTGTTGGCAGATATCCCTGCCGTGGCCATCGAGGCTGCGAGCAGGGCCGGAGTGCCCTCGGCTGCGATGTGGAACTTCACCTGGGACTGGATTCTCGAACCGATCATCTCGTCCGAGCACGGCGCCTCCGCTAGCCTCTCGGAGCTCGTGCTTCAAATGCGCTCGGCCTACTCCGGAGCAGGGCTCCACTTGAAGCTCCCTTTCAGCCCGGTCAAGACACCTTTTCCCGGAGTCGAACCTGCACCCCTTGTTGGCCGAAGATCTTCGGTGCCCCGGGAGGTCACCCTTCGGAAAGTGGGAATGAATCCCCTGGACAAACGACCCATCGTGCTCGTTGCCATGGGCGGCTGGGATTGCGGGCACTGGCCACCCATCATCGTGAAGGGCTGCAAGGATTTCCGTTTTCTTGTTGTTGGCGACGTGCCTCTCGAGACTCAGGCACAGACTCAAGCGCTCCCCGCGAGTCTTGCGCCCGGATACAAGTTCTTCGATCTCGTGCGGGCGGCTGACGTCGTCCTCTCGAAACCCGGATATGGCATCGCTTCGGAGTGCGTGGTTAACCGCACGCCACTCCTGGGCGTGGAACGTGGGGGATTTCGAGAAATTCCCGAGCTCCTGAGAGACCTCTCCGACTTCGGCCCATTTGCCGAAATTTCGATGGCAAACTTCTTCGCCGGCCAGTGGGAGGACTCGCTCTATTCAGTGCTCACAAGCACCACCGCCTGGAAACCCACCGAGTACGATGGGGCTCTGCGGGTTGCCCACAGGCTCTGTGAATTCTACGGGATATAGCAGCCCACCGAGCTCTCCCGCTTCCGTGCGGGTTGAAGACAAGTCCGGCGTGTACGGACCACTGCGCTGATGAATCAACCACCTCCTGGAATCTTCAGTGCCTTCCGACTTCCCTCCACAATCCGGTAGTGTCTGTTGCCGCCCAATGGACCGATCGTCTCCAGGGTTCCCCCTGGCCACGTGATGCTGACACTATCAACCCTGGAAGCACTTCCCAGGCCGAAGTGAAGCCGCACGTCGTGTGCCGACAGGTAGCTCCCGCCTCGAGTCACCTCTCGAAATTGCTCTCTCCCTCCGGCACTGAGAACGACGCGAGCGCCGATCGCATCCCGATTGCTTGAAGAGCCCTCCAGGAGAAGCGACACCCAGGCACCCACACCTGAACTTCTGTTCTCAAGAAGGACTGGAGGCCCATCCAGCACCGTGAGAAGGAGGTCAATGTCACCGTCCGAATCAACGTCACCCACCGCCATGCCCCGGTGGGCCCTTGGTCTTGCCGTCGCCTCGCCAAGGTCCCGACCGACCTCCTGAAAGGCCCCACGGCCGTCGTTCAGGTAAACGAGGCAACGCTGCAGATAATCGAGTGCAGGGTTTGCATCATGCACCTGCGGGTGGACGTGTCCGTTGGCAACCACAAAGTCCAGATCCCCATCATTGTCGAGGTCCGCGAACTTTACACCCCAGCCAAGCAGCGCATAGGAGTCGTCAGCCAGGCCGGCTGCGAGCGTACGGTCCTCAAATAGTCCCTCGCCCAGATTTCTGTAAAAGGTGTTGTACTCCTCGGAGTAGTTGCTGACGACATAGTCGAGGCGCCCGTCTCCATCGACATCGGCCGTGTCGACCCCCATTCCCGCCTGGCCTTGACCGGAGTCACTGAGTGCGACACCCGCCCACAAGGCAACGTCCTCGAACCGCTGGCCCCGAATATTGTGCCAGAGGTGATTGGCCGTCGTGTCGTTGGCAACATACACATCGGGCCATCCGTCAACGTCGAAGTCGCCCGCCACGACGCCAAGCCCGTAGCCACCCTCGCTGGCCGCTATCCCGAGCTCGCGGGTCACGTCAACAAACCGCTTCCCGTTCACGTTTCGATAGAGCCGGTCTGGCTCGGGGTCAAAATGTCCCGGACCACAGGCAACCTCAACGCCATTCAAGAGGCAAGGCCGTCCCCCATTGGAAAGCGCTCGAGGGGCGAACTTGACATAGCCGGTGACGTAAAGATCGAGAAATCCGTCTCGATCAAATTCGAAGAAAACCGCGCTGGCCGCAAACATTGCCCCTTCAATCCCCAGCGCCTCTACGACCTCTTCGAAGGCGCCGTCGCCCTTGTTTCTGAAGAGCAGGCAACGACCGAAGCAAGAGACGAACAGATCAGCGTC
>SXIK01000100.1 GCA_005772855.1 Planctomycetia bacterium
AAGGTCTGCTCTCGTTCGTCGTGCCCGCCGCCCAGACCTGCTCCGCGGTGACGTCCGACGGCGTCAAGCTCGTCTACGAAGACGATGCAGGGCGCCCGTCGTTTTGCCTGCTCGAAGAGGTCGCGCACTCGCGCCGCTCCCACCCCCACGAACATTTCGACGAAGTCGGAGCCGCTGAGCGAGAGAAACGGAGTTCTTGACTCGCCGGCGACTGCCCGGGCCAGCAGCGTCTTGCCTGTTCCAGGTGGTCCGACCAGCAGAATACCCTTTGGCATTCGCCCGCCAAGAGACTGATATTTTTTTGGATTCTTGAGGAAGTCGACGACCTCCTGGAGCTCCTCCTTGGCCTCCTCGCATCCGGCAACATCGTTGAAGGTGACCCCCTGAACCTTTTCCGCGTAAAGTTTTGCCTTGGTTTTCCCAAACGAAAGCGCGGCCCTGCCCATCTGGCCGGTCTGTCGCATCATGAAGTACCAGAGGGAGGCAATGATGAGGAGCGGCAGGCCGAAAATGGTGAAAGTGGACCAGAAGCCTCCGCTGGCCTGGCCCGTGTATTGCGTGCCGTGCTTCTGCTTTGCGTCCTGGAGCTCCTTGATGAGAGTATCGCTCCTGTCGTTGCGAATCGCCTTGACGTAGAACTTGAATTGAGCCGGACCTTGCTTTGGAAGCTTTCCTCCGATCTTGTGCGACCTTGGCTCGGCCCGTGCCGGCGTGCCTGGCGCGGGAATCGGCTGGCGCTGCTCGTCGGGGGGGATGAGCATCTCGCCGCTGTAGTACTCATCGCCCAGTTCGACCACGAGCACGTGGCCTCTCCTCAAATGGTCAAGGAACTCGTCGTACGTTGCTTCAAAGCCGTCCTGCTCGAGAAGCGGCTTCATGGCGAAGAGAATAATCACACCAATGATCAGGTAGACAAAGGCGAGTTGTAGCCCCCGGGGTGGGGTGGCTTTGCGCCCGGGGGAGTCCTTGGATGCTTGCTCGGGATCTTTTCGTTGTTCCGTCATGGGGCCCTCAAGAGAGGCGGGTATTATATGGAAGCATGTCCAATGTGGCGACCCATGAGACACGAAGACCCATAGATTACCTTCAAGCGCAAGCCGGCCAAAGGGTATTGGTGAAACTCCGGCGCGAGGGCCGGATCCCCGACATTCTCTGGCTTCTGGAGCATCCCCCAACGATTACCTGGGGTAGCGCAGGTGGCCAGGATCACCTTCTCGCCGGCAGCTCCGAGATTCAGAGGCGCGACGTTGCCGTCATTCATTCGGAACGGGGAGGCGATGTCACGTTTCATGAGCCGGGGCAGCTCGTCGGGTACCCGATCATCAGCCTCGACGTGCCTGGCGGCCGTGACCTTCACGAATACCTGCGTTGCCTGGAGGACGGCTTGATCTTGTTTCTCTCGGGGCAGGGACTTCAGGCAGTGCGGATGCCGGGGCGGACCGGCGTCTGGTTCGAAGGCAATCCACCTCGAAAAATCGCCGCAATGGGTGTCCGGGTCAAGGGTTGGATCACTTCGCACGGTTTCGCTCTGAACGTTGACAACACGCTCGAAGGATTCGCATGGATCGTGCCGTGTGGCATCCGCGGTGCCGGCGTCACCAGTCTTGAGCGCGAGAGTGGAAAGGCTCGAATGCCTTCGTGGGATGACCTCACAAAAAATTTGCATCTGGACCTGGAGACGACTCTGGGCCGAAAGCTGCAACTGGTGCGAGGCGATGAGGGGCTCGCTCTTGCGAAGTCGTTTAGCTCTTGAACCCCACTGCGAGGGCTGTAGCTGTTCACAGCCGCTCCGGGCTTTCGATCAGGTGTTGCAAGCGTGCCAGAAACCTCGCCGCCAGTAGGCCGTCAATGGCCCGGTGATCGCTGGAAAGCGTCACCCGCATCTTGGCCCGTGGAAAGAAGCCACCGCCCAGGGGCACCAGTTCGGTTTGGATGGCGCCCACGGCGAGGATCGCTCCCTCCGGCGGGTTGATGATCGCGGTGAAGGACTCGACCCCGAACATGCCGAGGTTTGAGATCGTGAACGTGCCTTGCCCGCTTCCGTGCAGCTTGCCAGTCAAGGCCGCATCGATAACGCGCCGGCTCTCGGCGGCGACACCCGCGAGGTCTCGCTCTCCGGCTTTCAGGACGACGGGCACGACGAGGCCGTTCTCCGTCCCCACTGCGATGCCAATGTTGACATCTCCTGGATACTCGATCCGGTCCGGGAAGACCCGGCAGCTCACTCTTGGCTCATCCGTTAGGGCCAACGCGCAGGCGCGTACGACGATGTCGTTGATTGAAATCTTGACCCCTTTCGACTCGAGTCCACGCTTGAGCTCCAACGCCCCAGACATGTCGATGGGAACGGTCATGTAAAAGTGTGGGATGCTCTGTTTCGACTGCTGGAGCGCATTTGCAATCGCCTTTCGCATGCCCTCGAAGGCCACCCGATCCGCTGGGCGAGGAGACGGTGGCGGGTAGGGCGCCGCTGCCTTCGGATGAGGGAACGCCGCGCCATTACCGGATGCCCGTCCGGGACCCGCGGGTGCTGCCTCGACGTCACGTCGCAAGATTCGGCCGCCTGGACCGCTGCCGCGCAGCCCGGACAGTGTGACGCCCTTATCTCTTGCTATCTTGCGGGCGAGGGGGGAGGCGAAAACAGGGCCTTCCTGAAGGTTGGCGACTGCGGTCTGGGCCTGCCGAGGGACACTTGGTGCCGGGGCGAGGGAAGGGTGCGCGGACGGTGTCGTGGCAATTCTGGAGGCCGGGTCAGGGATGGGAGCGGAGGCGACGGGCGCTGGAGCATCCGGCTTCGGGGCCTCACCGGCCGAACGGACTGCCGCGAAGTCGATCGCCTCGTCGGGTTCTCCGATCACGCCGATCACACAGAGCACGGGGAGCAGCTCGCCCGGGCCGTGAAATATTTTTCGCAAAGTCCCATTGCCGAGGGCTTCGACCTCAAGATTGGCCTTGTCGGTTTCGATCTCCAGAAGGGCGTCGCCCCGCACGATCGCGTCTCCCTCCTTCTTGAGCCACGTCACAATACGCCCCTCGGTCATGCTTTGACCCGCTTTGGGCATCAGAATTGGAATTGCCATTTTTTCTTGGTTTTCTTGGGTTTTGGACTCAAAAGGGAGATTTGCCCGAGTCGAGCCAGAGCCGGAGTCGGCTGAGGCCTTCGCTCACGAGTTCAAGTACGCGACACATTTCCGCCGGGTCAGGTCTCGACGCCCGCCAAATAGTCTTCAAGGCTTCGCTGGCGTCCTGAGCGTTACGAGCCAGAGGGCAATGACAGAGGAGGCCGGCTGCAGCTCCCATTGCGAAGCCTCTGGGCGTGATGTTCTGCGCAAGGCACAGGCGCATTGTGCCCACGAGTCGGTCATCCCAGCCCAATTTTCGTTCAGGATCACGGGTAATTCGCTCCACCAAGTCGCCCAGGTTGGGGTTTAGCATTCGTTGGATGAGGTCTTCTACATTATTTTCAAAGCCTTTTCTGCTGAAAAGGATGTCGACGTGGCCCCACTTGCGGCAGAGCGCCTCGCCCGATTCCTCGAGGAAAGTCCTGCGGACGAATTCGCGAGCGCCCGGGATCTTCTCGATGTCCTCGATTCGTACAAGCCCTTCAAGCTTCGCGATGTAGGCTGCCAGGGCGTGAGCAGCATTGTGACCGTAGAGTTTCGCCTCCTCGAAAGGCAAGAGGTCGAGCTTCTCCTTGAAGACCGTTATCCCTCGGCGGAAATTCGGGCCGGGGGGAAACCGAATCGAGGAGATCAAGATCCGGTTGAAGGTCTCGACCAGGAAGGCCCGGGGATCTCCTGCCGTTATCGTCTTCAGTCCGGTTGCTCGGATCCTATCGAGATCGGTGATCACAGCACTCATCTTCCCGATCACGGTATTGAGGAAACGCGTCGAGGCGCGAACTCGTTCGTGGGCGTCCGGCGGCACCTCCGACAGCACGGCCTCCTCGAGGGCCTCGGCGGCGTGGTTGTGGTTTTCGGCGGCATAAAGGACGAGGGGCTTCGAGCCTCCTCCCTCAAGTCGCCGCTCCAGCCCACGGGCCAGAATGCGGTGAATGCTCCCGGGGCCGTCGCTCTTGTAAAACTGAATGCTGGGGACCGCGGTGGCAATCTCCGAGGCTTCCGCCACGGCCGAGATCAGCCGTTCCCTGTCGGTCGCAACCGCAGGATCGACCATCTCGACTGGCCCGACCTCCACGGGCTCGATTCCGGCTGCATTCGCCACATTCAGCTGAAACTTGCCACCTTCCTCTCGCACGGATCGCACAACGTCGGGCATTACCTCGGCAATCACCACACGCCTGAAATTGCCGGACCTGAACGCCTCCAGGGCGAATAGCCCGGCCTGGATGGGGCCAAAGCCGAAACCGACGAATGTGAGGGGAACGTTTGTGCTCATGGCTTCCGACAATTGTTGATGACTCGTCCGATAAGATGCGTCATTATCAGACCTCCCCGTGAGCCATCCATCGGGTAAGAGTTGAAATCTGGAGTGAGAAATGAGTTGCGAGGCGAGAAAACTCTCGCTTGGCTTGGGAGGCTACGCATGATACAGCCGCTTTCTGTTGTTGTCTTGGCGTTGCTTCCGCTCTCTCTGGAGGGTGGCGTGCGCTACCATGTTGTTGATGGGGCGGGTCAGGCGATCCCTGCGAAGCTCACGGTATTGACCGAAAGCGGGGAAGTGCCCAGGCAACTTTCCGTGAAAAGCGACAACGTGCAATGGGCGGCTCGAGGCAATGTCATCTACACTTTGCCGAGCGAAGCCATAATTCCGCTCCCAGCCGGGATGTACAAGGTCGTTGTCTCTCATGGCTTTGAATGGTCGATCGCCGATGTCTTGCTCGAGGTGCCGGCCAAGGGGAATACGGAGTTGAAGGCAACACTGGAGCACGTCGTCGATACGCGGGGCTGGATCTCCGCCGACATGCACCTCCACACCCTCACTTTCTCCGGGCACGGTGACAGCAACGTGGAGGAGCGGATCATCACTCTTTGCGCCGAGAATGTCGAATGGGCCGTCGCCACCGACCACAATCACATCAGCGATTACTCTCCCCATGTGAGGAAACTCGGAGCTGAGAGGTGGATCCGCACGACGCCAGGCAATGAGGTCACGACAACGATGATCGGGCACTTCAACGCATTCCCGTTCAATCCGGAGAAGCCGCCAGTGGACTGGAAAATCACTGATCCACGGGAGCTTTTTCGCAGGATACGTTCCGAGGGAGCCGAGGTGATCCAGGTCAACCATCCAAGATCGGAGGCAGCCCGGGGCGCCTATTTTCGGGAGATAGATATTTCACCTTTCACCGGCGACAGCGGGAATCGTGAAATGTCGCATGCGTTTGACTCGTTTGAGGTAGTCAACGGGAACAACCTTGCGGGGTGGGTCTATCAGCCCGAGTTCGGCACCGGGAAAGACCCAAAGTGTGACAGCTCCGTACGAGACGACTGGTACAACTTCCTCAACATGGGGCTCACCTTCACCGCAGTCGGCAACTCCGACTCGCACGACGTGGACTCCGTGATTGGCGGCTGTCCGAGAAATTTTGTCCGCAGTTCTACAGACGACCCCTCGACGGTGGACCCCCGGGAGCTCATGGCTTCGGTTCGATCCGGGGCGCTCTCCGTCTCGAGTGGCATCTTTGTTGAAGCCTCCTGCCCCAGGAGCCCGCCGGGTTCACTCGTGGTGCTTGCGCCTGCCGGGGCCGCTGGCGAGGCCGCCAATGAACACCCTGCCGAGGTGGAGATCGCGATTCGTGTTCAGGCCGCCCCCTGGATACGGGCCGATCGCCTTGTAGTGGTTGCGAACGGCGACGAGGTCAGCGTCACGAAGCTGCCGCAGACGGAGCCGCGCAACGTGCTGCGTTATAAGGGGACGTTTCGCGACAGGCCGACGCGCGACACCTGGTATGTCGTGATCGCGATCGGGGACGAAGCGCCGGTGCCCGTTCAGCACGAGACCGCTTTCCCCCTCGGCTTCACGAACGCGATCCGGGTTGATGCCGACGGAGACGGACACTTCACGCCGCTGAGAGACCAGGCCCGGAAGCTCGTGGCCGAGGGATTGCGTGGCGGAACGTATCCACCCCAGCTCGGCCGAGAGTCCGCCATGTTCCACAGGCAGGCGGTCGGCGTCCTCGGCGAGATTGGAGTTGAGATAGCCAATGGAGATGGCGTCGTGCGGCTCTTGAGCGCGCTCGCTGCTGACGACGACGCCAGGGTACGAGGCGGTGCGATGGCCCTCCTTGCCAGGCGGCCCGAGCGGACGGCCCTTCTCGCTCTCCTCGGCTTGCGAACCGCCGCTGCCGATGGTGCGGAGCGAGCCCGTATCGATCTGAATCTCGCTCGTGCGGGGCACTTCGCGGCCCTCAGCGACTTCAAGCTCGTCTACGATCGAGCCAGGGGCATCGACCGCCACGGCTATCGTCGGGCCATCCTCGAGCTGGTACGAAAGACGTCACTTGAGGGCTGGAATGTGGCGGGTCCTTACCCGTCCCCATCCTGGCGCGAAGGGCTCCTTTCCGAGTATCCGCCCGAGAGCGCGGGAGCCTCGGACTCCATCGTGTCCTGGAGGCCAACGGGCAGGGACCAACGAGGGAATCTTAACTTCCGTGAAACCATGGATCCTCGTGAGTTCGCAGTGGCTTTCGCCCGGTTGAAGCTGGAGGTTCGCGAGTCGCTCTCCACCAGCTTTCTGATCGAGAGCCGCAATGCGCTGCGAGTCTTCCTCTCGGGGACGGAAGTCTACCGCCAGGAGCCGCGCAGTGAGTCCGATGCTTCCCTTGAGATTGTCCCTGTCACGCTGCCGAAGGGTGACAGCGAAATTCTCCTGAAAGCGCCGGTCGAGAAGGGGGTGTGGGGGGTCGTGCTTCATATTGTCGACCCGCAATGCCAAATCTCCCCGAGGGTGCCCTGAGAGCGCAATTGTCGACTCGCCGCCCAGGAGGCTACATCGCCGGAGGCGCCCGGCACCCAGCAGGCGCCGAGGAGGGGGTGAGGTCGGCCCAGGCGGGAACCGCGAAGCGGTCGCCGGCGATGGCTGCGTGTCACGACATCGTTGGGGAACGTCGTCTCCCCCCGCAATGAAGGCCCTGAGCGGAATCCTTGAAAGAGCCGAGATTTTGTGGGCGATCCAGTGGTTTGGCCGCCGGACTTGCACCACGGGCGGACGAGACCGTGCTTTACAGATATTGGGAGGGTCTATAGAATCGGGCTGTGTTTCCGAAAGACTGAAAAACGCGAGAGAGTCACACCCCGGGTCCCTGGCACCGTAAGAATTTATCTTGAGAGCTGAGCCAGCGTTGTTGGCTCACTCTGTTGAAACTTGCCCCCTCCTGCAGAGGGCAAATGGAAGAATGTTTTTTGACATTGCTCTGCTTGGGCCCCTGCGTGGCTCATTTCTATTTCTGGGAAGGGATACAGATTCCATGAGAATTGCTGCTGCGTTGCCGCGATCGTTGGTTTGTGCCTGTGTACTTTGCTGGGCTGCTTCCGGCCTCTACTTGAGCGCCCAGGAAAAGGTCATCGCCGAAGGCGAAGACATCAAGTACTTCAAGGGAACTGAAGATCCACCTGCGGAGTGGGTTCAGCCCGACTTTGATGACTCCGGCTGGCTCGATGGGCAGACGCCGATCGGTTACAGCAACGACCTCCCCTACAAGACCACGCTGGCGGACATGCAAAAGACCTCCACGCAGGCTGGGTACTTGACCTTCTACACCCGTAAAAAGTTCAATATTGCTGATGTTAATGCCGTGAAATCTCTGAAGATCTCCTTCAAGTACGACGATGGTTTCATTGCGTACATCAACGGGGTCGAAGTTCTCCGCAAGAACTTGCCGGGGGGCGCAGTGAACAAGGACACGCCGGGACAGGACCACGATACCAACCCGGTTTTCGAGGAGACCACTTTCGGTTGTGACAAGCTGGCTTCTGCGAATCTCAAATCCGGTGACAATCTCCTTGCCGTCGAAATTCACAACAGTGGGCTTGAGAGCTCTGACTGCTCGTTGTCCTTCGAGGTCGAGAGCGTCACAGCGGTTTGTCCGATCAGCTTTACATGTGAGTTGAACACGCGAAATCAGGTGATTCTCCGATGGAGGAGGCCCGTGGTCATCACTTACAGCGCGCTTGCGCTCTTTCGCAACGACGTAAAAATCGAACCGGGGCCAACCAAGGCAGCGACGTCCTTCGCAGACGTGGCTCCGCTTCAAGGGCTGAACACCTACCGTCTGGTCGCGACTGCGTGTGGCGTTGAGTGCGGCCTCGCTGATCAGCCGACCTGCAGTGTTGAGGTCAGCCAAGGTGCTGGAGATAGGTTTCGCCGGGGTGACGCGGACGACAACGGCGCAGTCAATCTGACCGATGCCGTGAGGCTCCTCGGGCACCTCTTTCAGGGAGGAGCAGCGCCTTCTTGCCCGGACGCGGCGGACATGGATGATGATGCGGCGCTCAAGATTACCGACGCCGTATACCTGCTCGCCTCGTTATTCCGCGGCGGTCCCGCGCCACCACCACCGGGCGTCGAGGCCTGTGGTGCTGATCCGACGCAAGATGGGCTCGGCGCTTGCACGTACACGAATTGCAAGTGAGCGCAGTTGGGATCTTGGGGCGCACGAAGGTGACGGGACGGACCCGAGGCTCTGCCCCGTTACCTGGGTGCGCACTGATTCTGGGGCTCTTTTCTGCGACCGCTGCGCGATCTGACGACTGGGCCGAGTGGCTGGGTCCTACCCGCGACGCTGTATCGCGCGAGACAGGCTGGGTCAAGGAATGGCCTCCATCGGGACCGCGGCGCCACTTCCAAAAGCCGATCGGTGAGGGTTACAGTGCTGTCTCGGTGGCCCTCGGGCACTTGATCCTGTTCCACCGAGTCAAGGATGAGATCGTGGTGGAAAGTCTGGACCCGCTCACCGGCAATGGACGTTGGCGCCATGCCCACACGACCGACTACTCCGACCGTTACGGCTACAGCGGCGGTCCGCGGGCCCAGCCGATCATCCACAGAGATGCGGACAAGGCCTGGGTTTTCACTCTCTGTCCCAAGGGCGTGCTCACGGCGTTGGAGCTTGAGGGGGGGAAAAAAGCGTGGTCGAGGGACCTTGAGGGAGAATTCAAGCTTGAGACTAACTTCTTCGGGGTCGGCGCGGCGCCGCTCCTCGAAGGTGAAAAGCTCTATGTGAACCTCGGTGGAACCGAGATGGGTACGGGCTTCACGTTTGCCATCGACAAGCGGTCGGGCGAGGTTGTTTGGAAGTCACCCACGGACGGCGGCGCCTACGCAGTGGCCAGGACAGCCGAGATCGACGGTGCGCGGCATCTTTTCATCTTTCACCGGGGCGGCCTCTCCTGCCTTGATCCGAAGGATGGTCGGGAGGGTTGGAAGTTTCCCTGGCGCTCTCGTAGCTCTGAATCGGTCAACGCCGCCACGCCCATTGTCGTTGGCGACACACTTTTCTTCTCCGCCACATACGGCACGGGAGGAGTTGCTCTTCGAGTGAAGAAGGACACCTACGAGACCATCTGGAAGGACGACCTGAACGCCCGAGAGAAGTCACTCGATACGCACTGGGCCACGGCGAACTACCTGGACGGTCACCTCTACGGATTCAGCGGACGTCACGAGAATGCCTGCGACCTGCGCTGCGTGGAGCTCAAGACCGGCAAGGTCCTGTGGAAGTGGGAGAGCTACCTCGGTCGCGGGTGCATGATCTATTCAGACGGCCATTTCCTTGCTCTTGGTGAACGAGGCGACCTTGCGCTTCTCAAGCTGTCGCCTGGAGGCCACGAGGAAGTGCGTCGCCTTCCTGGCGTTCTTCAACACCCCGCCTGGACGCCACCGACGCTGGCCCACGGGCTCCTCTACCTCCGCGATGAGC
>SXIK01000017.1 GCA_005772855.1 Planctomycetia bacterium
AAAGGTTGCGGCTGCTCGCGCCAGAGGCGCCCGGCGCCCATCAGGCGCCGAGGAGGGAGAGGCCGCGTGTCGCGGCCGACGTGGGGGAGGGTCCGCCTCCCCCACCAGCAGAAACGAGCAGCAGACTTGAGATGGTCCTCCTCTGCCCATTCGGAATGTCTCACCTGTGGGCGCGCGAGGTATACCGCGTGAAGATTAGCTGCGGAACTCGACGGCCTTTTCGCGGGCACGACAGACGTCTGGCAATTCGGCTTTCGCGACGTCGACACAATCGTTTGGCAATTTCTGACGGAGGAGACTTTCGAGGTTCATGGCTCGTTCCTGGAGGCCCCGGAGGTCGACAGCACTGCCATCCCTGGATCCAATCTCGCCGCTCTGGATCCCCCGCTGAAGCTGCGCGCAAAGGTCACAACTTTCTCGCAGAGCAACCCGGAGCGTGTCCATGCCCGTGTTGATCGACGTGCAGACATCCTGGAGATCGTCGCCCTTGCGGATCGAGCAACGCCTGTCCCACGGCTGGCTTTCGAGCCCCTTGAAGTACCTTTGGATGCTATAGATGGGCCCTGCAAAGCGGAACGAATAGAAAACTCCAAGCGCGCCGGCCACCGGGATACCAATTCCAATGGAGAGAAGGAATCGCAGGGTAATTGCCATCCGAAGCGCAGAAGCCTGCGAGCTGAAGCTCGCCCCTGGCTCAACGGTAGCCTGCGTGGAGCTCAGGCAAAGCATCACGAGGCAGAAGTTGATGAAGAGGACGACGCCTGCCACCGCGAGAGCGGTCAGGATGACTCTGAGCTGAACATCCGTGCGTATGAACTTCCTGCTGCGGTTTTTCATGGGGCCTCTTTGGTTTCAGAGAAATACCAATCATCATCGGCGAAGGAAGCCTCTGACCTTGACTGCCGTTCAGGCAACTGAAAAAGGGAAGCGTGGCGGCAACAGCTTCCGGTAAACAGCCCATCGCAGAGCTGCGAACCCTGTGATTTGCCGAGCGGAGCGCGGCGTTGTAGCCTTGAAAGCGAAGGCCTCTTGCATTGCCCGGAAGCCCTGCGAATGCTCTTCCCCCGGGAGTAAGCTCATGAACACGATTCCCCTCGAACCACGGATTCCACTGCAGCGTCGCCCCGGAAAGAGTCTTCGTGAGCATGGCATGACGCTCATCGAGGTGACCGCGAGCCTCGCGGTGCTCTTGATACTCCTCGGCAGCGTCATGTCAGCGACGCTGAGCACGCAAACGGTCTTCGTGGAGGATCAAATTGTCTCCCAGCTCCAGCTTCGAACGGAGGAGGCGCTAAATCGAATCGTCGGCTTGACCTCACAGGCGCTAACAACCGACACCCAGTTCTCGACCCTCCTGCCCTCCACAGGAGTCAGCGCGCACTGCCTGCGATTCCGTCTGGTTCAGGGGATCGATTCCACGACAGGCGCCGTGATTTACGACGACGCGGCCCAAGTATATATCCTGGGGCCTGACGGTGGCGCCTTTCCCTGCAGCGGGGTCGTTATCGGCCGTGGGCCCAACCTGAGCACCGTCTCGACTGTCGGAGGGGGCACGGACGGTGTCCTTGGCACCACCGACGACGCAGTCAACACCATCGTCGCGAGCAATATGCCCCTCGTCGAGCTTCTGCTTCCCAGTACCTACGCGCCGCAATCGGGAGAAATGCTCACCGTTAACCTGACCCCTGCCCCGGTGGGGAGGCTGGTGACGTTCACTCTGAGGGTCAACGCGCAAAACCAGAATGGAAGTTACGTTCTCGCAAACGACCTCGTGCTCACGGAAAGCATCGCCTTGTGGCAGTAGACCTCCACCATGCCCCATCAACACCAGTTTCAGAGAATTTCGCGCCAGGGAGAAGCCGGCCTCGCGCTGGTTGAGATCGCGGTCTCCCTTGGAATTTTCGCAGTCCTCATCCTGTCCGTGCTCATGACGCTCACGCAGGGGATTGTGCACCGCCGCGAGACCTTCGAATCCTATCTCGCGATGCAGGCCCTCCGCAGTCAAATCGCGTTGGCCCAGAGGACGGCCAACGAGCCGCAAGACCTCACGCTCCAGCAGGGCATCGGCGCGGTGTTCGACAAGTACGACAGCACGACCACAACCGTGCCCGTTCTCAAGTCAGGTCAAGTCCTGGTGACGACTTACCCCACCGAGTCCACAGTTCCGACCCTGCTCGGCGGCACACAGGATCTCAACTTCGACGGAGACGCCCAGGATAACCTCGGGAATCTGTCCGCCGGGACCGACTTGAAGCTCGTCCCCATGACCTTCACGGCAACCTACGTGGATAAGGGGAACAACACCGTGACACTTTCAGAACACCGGCTCATCGGCCAAACCACGGACTAGATCATGCACGACTCGTTACATCGCCAGCGTCTGCGATTTCGATCGACGTCATCCCCTGAGGGCGGGCTCGCGATGATCGTCATCGTGATTCTGGGCCTCGGGCTCATGGCCATCGCGCTTGTCAGCGTCCAGACGAGCCTTTCGCACGCCGTAGCCCGGACCGTGCAGCAGGATGACTTCTCCGCCCGGCAAGTCGCCGCCTCGGGTGCCGCACAGGCGATCACCCGGCTTCGAAGGGGTGGCGCAGTAACCCCCCTCTCGGGCGGCGGAACCACTGCGACCTGGGTCAACTTCTCAAGAGGCCAGTTTTATTACTACTCAGTCTTCGACGCCGCGACCGAAATGACGCGAATTCGCGCCTGGGGACGAATCCCCACTGACTCGACAGTAATAACCAGCGGCTGCAACTCCAACCCCGCGCCAGATTCAGTCTCCTTTGACGGCACCGGGTGGTTCCTCAAGGGCCTCGAAATCGCGGTCAAGAACACCAAGTACATCCCGGATGCGCCGATTTATTTTGGAAACGGCGGGGTGGAGAGGCCGCTGGGGGGGTTCGAGTGGTCCTCGGGAGTCAACCCCACCGACCCGTCCACCTGGACCACGGTGCAGTCCAGTCCCTCGTCGTACCAGGCGAGCTCGGTTCCCTTCGAGGTGAGCGCGCTCAATCATCCCCACGACTACCTCTACAACGCCGGATCCCCCGCTCCCGCCACGGGCCCACCTCACCCGTACAAGATCTGGCAGACACAAAATGCAATCGGACAGTTCAACGTGGCTGCCTGGTTCGCAAACTCGGCAGGCTCGGGCAATGACCCGACAAGCTCCGTCAGCCCACCCCCCACCGCTTCCTACTACGAGATGAGCGATCTGAAGTCTCCAAGCCATGCGTACGCTGTGGACCCCACTGTTCCGGATGTCCAAACCTTTGCGACCGAGCTATGGCACAATTACGGCAATGTTTCGGGCACGACCAACCTCAGTGGCGGTAACCGCTCGGGCACTTATGGGACTCTTGCGAACCCCGGAATCACTTTCGTCACGGGCACACTGAATGTCGAAAGTGGGACGTCGTTCAAGGGAGCTGGCGTGCTCGTGATCCGCGACGACTACGATCCAGCGGTCCAGACGAACAACACCCCTTCGACGAGGGCGGGGCTCACGGTTGCAGGTAATTTCGAGTGGACAGGCCTCGTCATCGTCTCTGGCTGGGCGCCGACCATCAGCGTCTCTTCGGACTCGGGAGCGAGCGCGACGATTGTCGGGGCGCTTTTCGGTGAAGACAGCGTGCAGTCGGGCGGCGAGACCAGCCTCGACAGCGCCACCATCACCCTGCAGGTCCAGCGCCCGTTCCGCGTGCTGTACTCAAACGCTCTCTTCCAGCCGGGGGGCCTTGTGTACAGTTTTCTTCCACTCGTCAAGAAGCAGATCGTGGCCACGTGGGAAATTTGAGCTTTCGGAGGCACAGCATGGCGCATGGAGCCCAGTCAAGAGGCAAGGATAAGGCTCGCGGGGCATGGCTCTTCGTCGGTCTTCTCCTCGGACTTTGCTTTTCCCAGTCCTCCGTCTCCGGGGAGGAAGAAGCGGCAAGCTCCACCGGAGTGACAGAAACCATCGACAGGCTGAAGCGCTTGCTCGGGGAGAGACACGCCAACGAAACGGCCCAGGCAAAAGCCTGGCCGCAACAGGGTCCGGAAGCTCGCAGCGAGGCACCAGCTCCACCGGGCTTTCAAAAGCTCCGGGATGCCCACCGTGATATCCGTATCACCATCGCGGCAACGATCGGGGAGCTTGCGCAACAGACCCGAGACGATTCGTCAGCGCTCAGCGACTCGCTTCGAGGCGGCGCTGAAGCGGACTATCTCGAAGCCGTCCTCCCGCTCCTCATGGAATCGCGTACCAGTGACAGCGAAGCAGCGAAGACTGTCCTCGGGGCGGCATTGGGGCTTAGACCGTATCCACACTTCGCGGCGAAGGCACTGGCCCGGCTCGACTCGGCAGAAGCGCGCCTCTTCTTGCGCGAGCGCGGCGTGGAGGAGAAGAGTCCGTTGCTCCTGGCAGCTTCGGTGGGACCCGGCGACGCGGAAAGCCTTGGCCGCCTCATCGACCTGGCCGAGGGAGAGGACCCCGGCCTTGTGCGCGCCGCCTTGCGCGCGATCGAGAGGCTCGAACCGGCGAGCCTCCAGCGTTCCGGAAACAGGCCGGGTCTGACCGATGAGCAGACTGAAGGTGAGCTCGAAAGCCTGGCTCCCGAGCTCCGATCTCTCGCGAAGCGCTCCTTTGGGGAGTCGCGCCTGCGAGCGGTCAAGGACGTTCTTCGAACACGGGCTGTGAAGTCGAGGCAAGCCCGCGTGAAAGCCTCTCTGATCACTTGCCTGGGCCTTTTTCAAGACCCGGGCGACTCTGCCTTTCTTCGCGCACGCTTCGAGGAGAGCCGGGACGAGGCGGTCCCCCCCGGTGTCAGGATAGTTGGCGCCTGGGGGCGAATCCCCTCCTCCGGAGAGCACCTCCTGAAGCTGGCGGAGGCGCCAGAGACCTCCCCGGCCGTACGACGAGCGTGCATCCTCGCACTTGGCGCGGTCAAGCACCTGGCGGCAGTGCCCTTCCTGCTCGATCACGTCGAGGACCCCGAGTGCGCTCTCGAAACATCGAGGACACTGGAACGACTCGCCGGCAGGCGCTTCGGCTCCCGCAAGTCGGACTGGCTTCGCTGGTGGCGCACGCAGCCGGAGGCGGCCAGCACAGAGACTGATCCCGACCTGATCGCCACCGAGAAAAAGTAGCCGGCCACCGGTCAATCCGCATCGTCGCCACGCAAACGCGTGAGGTTAATGCCCTGCACTCGAGTCACGCTGCCCGCCCTGAGATCGTAGGAGTAGAGCTCCACCACCTTGTGGCTCTGCCTCGAGAACGCATACGGCCTCGGGTGGCGCAGAATCCCAAACCAGGCGCGCACGACCCGCCCGTTGGCAACCTCATGGTCGAGAAGTACGACCCTCGATGAGTGATGCGGCCCAAGCGACGTGCCCCGGAGCAGCTCGGGAGCCGCGAAGACTCCCTTGACCGCTCGACGAGCTTCGCGCTCGAAATGGCGCTTTTGCAACCAGGAACGAAGCCGATTTAGCATGACAGCCCATTGAACAGGTCGGGGCGAGTTGCGCAATCATGGTTCACGTCTTCTTGCCGGTTGTCCCACGGACCGCCTCCCCGAGAGCGCCCGGGCGGTGTGGGAGCGAGGCTCGTTGACGAGACCTTCTGGCGGGCCCTCGTAGACCAGCTCGCCGCCCTCATCGCCGGCCTCTGGCCCCAGGTCAATGACCCATCCGGCGCCGTCGATAACGTCCAGATGATGCTCGATGACCACCACGGCGTGGCCCAGACTGGCAAGCGCCTTGAGAACGGCAACCAACCGGGCGACATCCTCGAGGTGCAGCCCCGTGGTCGGCTCATCGAGCAGGTAGAGGCACGGGCCGCTCGTCGACTTCGCAAGCTCGACGGCGAGCTTCACACGCTGCGCCTCGCCACCCGAGAGCGTCGTCGAGGCCTGCCCAAGCGCAAGGTAGCCCAACCCCATCGACTCGAGCGCCTTCAACTGGCGAGTGAGATCGGGGTACGCCGCGAAGTGCTCACGGGCCTCCTCGACTGTCATCTGCAGCACCTGCGCGATGTTCTTCCCCCGGTAGAGCACCTCCTGGGTCTCCTCCGAAAACCGAGCTCCCCTGCACGCCTCGCAGTCGATGCTCACGTCGGGGAGAAAGCTCATCTCCAGCCGGATGCTTCCCTGCCCCGCGCACGTCTCGCACCGTCCGCCTCGCGTGTTGAACGAGAACCGCCCCGCGGAGTAGCCGCGCGCCTTCGACTCCTGAGTCGACGCATAGATCGTCCGAATTCGACTCCAGAGACCCACGTACGTGGCGGGGGTTGACCTCGGCGTCCTCCCGATGGGAAGCTGATCCACCTCTCGCACGCTCTCGAGAAGCTCGGCACCCAGCAACTCCCGGCAGCCGACGACCCTGCGGAGACCGCGCAGCCGGCGCCGCACGCTCTCCTCGAGGACGCTGCGCACCAACGTCGACTTCCCGGCGCCAGAGACACCCGTCACCAGCGTCACGGCGCCGAGCGGAAACTTCACGCTCACGTCCTTCAAGTTGTGGAGGAAGGCGCCTTGAACCTCGATCGCCCTCGCCAGATCGAAGGCGGGATGTTGGAGATCCGCGCCGCGATCACCTCGCCTCCGGAAATAGGCTCCCGTGGCTGAACGCTCGCTCTCAAGGATGTCGTCCAACGTCCCCTGCGCCACCACCTCGCCGCCGTGACGCCCTGGCCCCGGGCCCATTTCGATGATGTGTTCGGCGGCCTGGATCACCTCTTCATCGTGCTCGACAACGAGCACGCTGTTGCCCTGATCCCGCAGGCGGCGCAGGGTCTCAATGAGCTTCGCCCCGTCCCGCGGATGGAGACCTATGGTGGGCTCATCGAGGATGTACGCAACGCCCCTCAGGCTCGAACCCAGCTGGGAAGCGAGGCGGATCCGCTGCGATTCGCCCGTCGAGAGCGTGTCCGCCGAGCGGTCCAGCGTGAGGTAGCCGAGCCCGACCTCTCGTAGAAACTCGAGGCGGGAAAGCACCTCCTTCGCGATCGGCTCGCCGATCGCCTTTTGCGCGCCCGTGAACCGCAGTCCCGCGATCAGTCGGCACAGATCCTCCACGTGCCTGTGGGCCATCTCGGCGATGCCATGACCTCCCACCCGAACGGCCAGCCACTCCTGCCGCAACCTCCCACCGCCGCAGGAAGCGCAGGCCACCTCGCACCCCCAGCGTTCGCCGCAGGCCTCACGGTTTTCCTCGGAGAGACCCTCGAGGGTGGCTTCAACCAGCGGCCGTAGGCCCGTGAAGCCCGAGTCGGAGTCACCATCCAGCAGCGTCTGGATCGCGCGCCTTGGCCACCGCGACAAGGGCTTTTCGATGGGCAGCCCCGGCGTCTTCAAGAGCGCTCGAAGGAAGCGCGATCGGGTTCGAGCCGTAAAGGGGCTTTCCCCGAGACAATCGAACGGACCGCGGGGACGCGCCTCGACAGGCAGATCCCAGCGGTCGATCAATCGCTCTGGATCAATCTCGAGCCTGGATCCGTAACCGTCACAATCGGGGCAAGCGCCATGGCGGGAGTTGAAGCTGAAGTTGCGTGGATCGGGCTCATCGAAATCGCGGCCACACTGTGGGCACGATCGATGGACACTCAGCACAGTCTCGGTGCCGTCATCGCTCAGAAACCGCACGACGCCGTGGCCGTATTCAAGGCCCTGCGCAATGGCCTCCTGAAGCTGGGCCATCCCGGCGCCGCCGGTCCGAAAGCGGGCGGTGACGAGGTCCACATCGTGCGGAGTGTGCCTGTCAAGCTTGAGCTCCCTGTCCTCCGGAAGTGCCAACCACTCGCCGTCGATTCGCGCGTCCAGCACTCCGCGACGTCTCGCCTGGAGGAGGAAACGCGAGTGGAACCCCTTCTTGCCACGAATCGCAGGCGCAAGGAGGCGACCGCCCTTGACGGAGAGTCGCTTGACTTCCTGCGCGATGTCCTCCACCCGCCTCGGCACGACATTCACCTGGCACTCCGGACACACCTGCGTTCCGGCCCGGGTAAAGAGCAGCCGCAGGAACTGATAGATTTCTGTCACGGTGCCCACGGTCGACTTGCGCCCGCCGACCGTCGTGCGCTGCTCGATCGCAACCGAGGGCGGAATCCCCTCCAGGTGGTCCATGTCCGGCCGGTGGAGCTCCTCCACAAACTGCCTGGCGTAAGGCGAGAGGCAGTCAAGATAGCGCCTCTGCCCCTCTGCAAAGACGATATCGTAGAGCAGCGACGACTTGCCAGAGCCGCTCAAACCGGTAACCACGACGAGCTGGTCGCGGGGGATCGAAACTGTAATGTCCTTCAGGTTGTTCTCACGGGCGCCGACAACACGGATGCAGGTGGAGGCTTCCGAGGCACCTTCCGAAGGCTCAAGAGGCTTCCCGGATAGCGCCGGCTCGCTTCGCGCGCCGCAACGGTGCCTTTGTAGCCACTCGCCGGTGATCGATCCCGTCTGGGTGGCGCTCCTCGCGATTTCATCCGGTGTCCCCTCCGCCACGAGTCGTCCTCCCCCGTCGCCACCCTCGGGACCCAGGTCGAGCACCCAATCGGCGGACTCCACGACATCCAGGTGGTGCTCGATCACCACCACGCTGTGGCCCTTCTCAACGAGGCCCCGCAGCACCTCGATCAGTTTCGCGACGTCCTCGAGGTGAAGACCCGTCGTGGGTTCGTCGAGCAGAAACAGGAGCTTACCCCGCTTCGAGTCGAGCACGTGACCAGCCAGCTTCAGCCGCTGCGACTCGCCGCCCGAGAGCGTGTTGATGGGTTGCCCCAGCGTCAGGTACCCGAGGCCCAGCGCATCAAGAAAGTTGAGCTTCTCCACCAGGCTCGGCTCGAGCGCGAAGAAACCCATCGCCTCGCGAATCGTCATCCGCAGCGTTTCATCGATGGTCTTGCCGCGAAAACGCACCCGCAGCACCTCCTTCGTGAAACGCTTCCCGCAGCAGGCCTCGCAGGGCAGGGTGACATCGCTCAGAAACTGCATCTCCACTTGCGTGGCGCCGGCGCCGGAACACTCGGGGCAGCGGCCGCCTTCGACGTTGAAGGAGAAGTGGCGGGCGGTGAACCCTGCGGCTTTCGCGTCCGGGCTCCCGGCAAAGAGCTTTCGGATCGAGTCGTGGATCTTCGTGTAGGTCGCCGGAGTGCCTCGCGGCGTGCGGCCAATCGGCGACTGATCGACGAGCAGGACTTGATCGACAAGCTTGAAGCCCTTGACTTGCCCGACAGGCGCCTCGCCCTCGACAGCCTCGCCAGCAAACCGCCGGTAACTCCTCCAGATCACGTCCTCGAGGAGCGTGCTCTTCCCGGAGCCCGAGACCCCCGTGATCGCGACCAGCAGGCCCAGAGGGATCTCGAGGTCGAGCCCTTTCAAATTGTTCTCCCTGGCACCTCGGATCTCGATCGCAAACCCCTCCCTCGGCGCTTTCCGCGTCGCAGGAACGGGCATGAGCTTGCGGCCCGAGAGGTACGCGCCGGTGAGCGACTCCTCGGCCTTCTGGATCGCCTCGACAGTCCCCTCGGCGACGATTCTTCCGCCGCGCTCGCCCGATCCCGGACCGATATCCAGCACCCACTCGGCAGCCTTCAAGATCTCGGGGTCATGCTCGACGACGACAACCGTGTTTCCATGCGCCCGCACCTGGCGCAGGATGCCGATCAGGCGATCGTTGTCACGGGAGTGAAGGCCGATCGAGGGTTCATCCAGCACGAACAACGTGTTGACGAGCGAGGCGCCGAGCGCAGAAGTGAGATTCACACGCTCCACCTCGCCACCGGAAAGCGTACGAGCCTGACGGCCCAGGGTGAGATAGCCGAGCCCGACCGAGTCGAGGTACCGTAGGCGCGATGAAACCTCCAGGGCAACGAGACGTACCGGCTTGGGCAAGCCTTTCCGCTCGACCTCTTCGAGGAGCTCTCGGAGCGCCTGAATGGGCGTCTCCCAGACATCTCGAAGCGTCTTGCCGTTGAGGCGGAAATGGAGCGCCTCCGCCTTGAGCCTCGCGCCCTGGCAGTCGGGGCACAGCTCGTAACCCCGGTATCGGGCGAGGAGGACGCGTACGTGCAACTTGTACTTCTTGGCCTCGAGGTGCCGAAAGAAACCCCGCACGCCCCCAAAGCCGGCCCCCCCGTCGAAGACGAGCTTCTTGTGGGCCTCGCTCAGGCGCTCGAAGGGCAAGTCCGTGGGGATGCCGTTCTGCTCGCAAAAGCGCAAGCAGCGAGCGAAGAGACGGCGAGTCGACGGGGAGGCGAATGGCTTCACCGCCCCTTCGCGGATCGAGAGACGGCCGTCCGGAACGACTCTGCGAAAATCGATCTCGATCACCCGGCCAAAACCGCGACAGAGGGGACAGGCGCCGAAGGGGTTGTTGAAGCTGAAGAGGCCCGGGCTCGGGGAGGGCAAGCTCACGCTGCAATCGCCGCACCGGAGCCCGGCCGTGAAAGTGCGGGAAGCGCCTCGGGCCTTCACGCAGGCGGCGCCACGACCGATGCGAAAGGCCTGCTCGAGGGAATCGGCCAGCCGTGAGCGGCGCGTGTGAGCGGTCGAGATCCGATCGATCACCACCTCGATGAAGGTGGACTTGAGGTCCCTCGCCTCCAGGTCCTCGATCCGCCGAATGTCGGCGCCACGCAAGTAACGCACGAATCCCTGCGCCGTGAACGCGCGAAGGACTGTGTCTCTGGACCCGAAACCGCCAAGGGGCACCGGTGCGGTCACCAACGCGGGAAAGGCTTCGTCGCCCAGCGCGCCCAGGAAATCTACGGCCGCACCGACTCCTTCCGGCTCCACCTTGCGTCCGCAGCCCGGACAATAAGCTTCCGAGGCCCGGGCAAAAAGAAGCTTCAAGTAGTCGTTGATGCCGGTGAGCGTGCCCACCGTCGAGCGAGATGTCTTGATGGCCCCGGCAGTATCAATCGCAACCGCCGGAGGTACATTCTCGATCGAGTCGGCGTCGGGACGGGCCATTCGATCAAGGAACTGACGCGTGTAGGCGGAGAAAGTCTCGACATACCGACGCTGGCCCTCCGCGTAGAGCGTGTCAAAGGCCAGCGACGACTTCCCGGAGCCGCTCACGCCCGTGATTGCGATGAATCGATTCAGCGGCACATCGCAGTCGATGGACTTCAGGTTGTTCTGCCTCACGCCGCGCAGACGAATGGCGGGAGGGGAGGAGTCCGTTGTGCGTGCGATCATTCAGGGTGTATTCCAGAAGCGTTGAGGCCGGATGCTGGAACCCTGGCCCCGCGGCCGGCAGGGCATCACTCGGGCAACTTCTCATCCCCTGGCTCCGGTAGAAAAAAGCTCAAAATTAGCCCCAGGGAGAAGGCTCCGAGGACGATACAGGTGGCGGCCAGCGCCACGTTTTCCGACATGCTCTTGCCGCCCATCAGGGGGGCGAGGACGGCCGTGTTCAGATATGCGGCGGAAGTACCCAACATGCGCCCGCCGACGTTCGCAGCGAAGCTCTCCCCGGTACCGCGCAAGTGAACTGGATAGACCCGGGGCAGGTAGTTGCCCCAGAAGCTGAACTGGGCCACAGTAAAAAAGCCTGCGACGGCCATGCCCCACTGGAGAAGCCCCAGATCGTTGCGGGCCAGAAAATAAAACACAGGCGGCACCAGGAGCAGGCCGGGGACCAGGAAGACGCGCAAGAGAGCACGACGGCTGAGGATTACCGTGGCAAGGAACGCAAGCATGAACCGCCCGAGCAAACCACCCACCTCCTGAAATGCCTGAATCTTTTCCTTCACCGGTAGCGCATACCCCGGGAGGCCCTGAATGATCAGGGATGGCGTCAGTTGAATCGCCCCAAACGCCACTGCGTAGCTGCAAGCGAAAAGGATGGTGGTCACGATCGTCGTTCGAAGGAACTGTGGCCGAAAGAGCTCAATGAAGCTTGGGCGGCGCAGGGTGCCCGCGAGCTTCTTTTCCTGCCACACCGGGGACTCCGGCAGGAAAGGCCGCACGAGCAAGAGGGGTAGCGCCGGGATAACGCCAGAGATCAGTGTGTAGCGCCAGCCGGAATGGCCGCCGAAGATTTCGGGCAAACTCTCCGCGTATCGGGTGCACAGCGCACTGGCACCCGCGACGAGCAGCCCCCCGATCGAGGAGAAGGCCTGGGTGTAGCCCAGCACCCGCTCCCGCTGAACGGGGTTGGGGAACAGCTCCGCGAGCCACGCCACGGCCGCCACGAACTCAATGCAGACGCCGATGAAGGTGGTGCAGCGCAAGATCAGGAGCTCCTCCACCGATCGGCTGAAACCCGCGAGCATCGCCGAGACGGAGTAAAGAAGTATGCTGAAGACGAGGACCCTTCTGCGGCCGAATAAATCGGTCAAGTATCCACCGATCAGGCCAAAGAAACCGCCCGAGAGCGCGCTGGCCCAGAAGATAATCCCCACCCACTCGCGAATCTCCGGCGCCTGGGGGTTGGTGATCTTGAGCAGCTCCATGAGTGCCGGGTTGCCGATCAACGGCATCATGAGAAGCTCGTAGATATCAAACGCGAAGCCCAGCGCGGCAATGACGCAAATAAGCCACTGACTTCCGGTGAGCGGGGGGGCGGAAGTGGAACGCGGTAATGATGGGTCACGCATCAGGCCGCTGAACTTAGCACGCGAAATGAGCCTTTTCCACCCACCAATGGCACGCCCCCACGGGGGCGCATGGCAAGGAGCTCTGCCACCGCCGCGAGCCAGGGGCCACGCAGCCCCCCCCGGATTCGATTCTCAGAGCTGGCACACCCGATAGGATTGGCATCCCAGCTCGTCCCGGGTCATGTCCACCGTGCAGGTGCCCCCGCCCACGGGTAACCGGCCGCCAAGGAAAAGAAAGTTGAGTGTCAAGATCGCGTCGTTGAGCGTGATCTTGCCAGTGTCATCGGCATCGGCCGCGTCCTGGCAAGTAAGCTTGGCAGTGCCGAGGAAGAGGAAGTTGAGCGTCCGAATCGCGTCGTTGAGGGACAGCTTGCCGTCAGTATCGGCGTCACCCCGGCGGAAACGCATGTCACCCGGGGTCAGCACACAGCTCCAGCAGATCTTTTCCAGGCAAATGCTCCTGCCGAGCACCTCGACACGACGAATACCGTTCGGATGGCTCAAGACCACAGTTTGCTGGGCCGCGCCTGCCGCCGTCACCACGCTGTCAACGAGTTGGTTAGTGGGGTCGTACGCGCTCCAGGTGGCGGGGCTGCTACCCTGGGTAAAGGTGAGCGCGACAGCTTCCGGGAAGGCAGTCCCCCTTCCGCAGCCGACAGGGAAGTGCAAGCGAGCCGGCGCCTGGGGATTCTCGCTCCAGCGAATAAAGACCTCCTTGCTACCGTCACCTCCGCAGTCCTGGATCACCAGCGGAGCAGAGCCACCAGTCAGGAACGTGGCCTCGGTGACGATGACTGGCCCCAGGTGGACGACGGACGCTACACCTGACTCACCGAGGAAGTCCGCAGGGTCAACACAGCCCTCGCCAGCCTGTTCGATGCGCGTACAGTCCCAACACACCCGCTCGATGCAGAGCCGGATGCCGCTGATCAGAACGCGCTCGATACCGCCCGGATGGGCGAGCACAACACTCTGCTGGGTGCCAGAGACGCCGCTCGTCGCGACGTCGACAAGGTTGCCATCAGCGTCGAAGGCGCTCCAGGTGGCCGTGATGCCACCCTGGGTGAAGACGAAAGAGACGAGGGTCGGAGAACCTTCGGCGCAAGTGCGGCGGAACCGCATCTCGGCAGGGCGCGCCGGAGACCCCGCTGCTGCCTCCGGGCTGACGGTGATGAAGAGCTCTGAGAGTCCCGTCGGAGTCGCAATCGAGGATGTTGAGAGGGTTGGCGACGCCATTGCCACCGATGGGCTCACTGAAGTCGACCGACCCCAACGCCACCCCGGAATGGAGGCCCGCATGGTCATAGTGGTCGGACGCGCGCTCACAGTTGAGGCTCGATAGCGCTTCGAGTCGGGGATCCGCGAGGAGCATGACGGCGAAAATTGCAAGGAGAGGGCAGCGGCCGAGAAACATTGCACGATTGAAGACCGGGTGATGGCTCATGGGACTTCCTTTGGGAGAAATGGATTCGAGCAAGGGCTCGAGAAGACAGCACCTCTACCGTGGGGAGACCCTCGAGGGGCAGCTCAGAGTTTCCGACCCACCCCTCTCATGCCTGTCAGCCCAGCCAAGAGCAACTCTGAGCCTTCAAATCCGACCTGTTCAGCCTGTATTATTCCGACGAACAACAAGCCTGTGAGGTCAAGATCATGTCCACTGTCCCACACTGAAGCGTTTTTCTCATCCTGGGCTCGCTCGCTTTCCCGTCCCTCCAGCTTCTCGCCCAGGTTCCCGGCACCCCCTTCTTCTCTCTCCAGGCCAACTCACCGGGAGAGGTGACGGTGACGATCGTCCCCGTCGAGGGCGCCACGAGCTACAAGGTCTACCGCGGCCATGACCCCATCGCCTTCCTGAAGATCCCCCTTCCACCTGAAGTGGGGTTGCTCCCCCACGCACAGCTCGTCGGCTCGACCTCTGGTCTCACCTTCGTCGACACGAACCTGCTCCCGCTCGTGCTCCACTACTACGCTGTCACCGCAGTCGGACCTAGCGGCGAGTCGGCGCCGTCGCTTTCGGCCCTCTTCGGAGGCGCCGTCATGAGCACAGCGCCGCCCGAAGCCGCCATCTTCGGCTTCGCCGACCTCCACACCCATCAGTTCGCGAACCTCGCCTTCGGCGGCATGTTCTTCCACGGCGCGGCGTTCCATCCGGAAGGGATCGAAAAGGCTCTCCCCTGGTGCGACTACGTCCGCCCGCTCAATCCCTTCGACTGGGGCTACGGCGTCACCCCGCAAGGGCTGCCGCTGCCGCCGTTCCATCCATTCCTTCCGCTGCCGGTGGGCGTGCCGATCCACGGCCCGGACGGCCTCTACGATGCTCTCGGCGCGGCCATGGAGCAGGGCGTGGGGCACCTGGTCGGCGGCTACCCGGAGTTCAACGGCTGGCCGCGCTGGTCAACCAAGGACCACCAGCAGATGTACCACGACTGGCTCTACCGCGCTTACATTGGCGGCTTGAAGCTCGTGGTCGTGCACGCCGTCAACAACGAGGTCCTCTGCCGGCTCTCGAATCAGCGCGTCGGCTTCGGTTGCAAGGACATGCCCGCAGTCGACCGGCAGCTCGCCGCGGCGAAGGAGCTCGAGGCCTACATCGACGGCCGGTACGGCGGCGCCGGCAAGGGCTGGTACCGCATCGCCTACTCCGGGAAGCAGGCGCGCCACATCATCAATAGCGGCAAGCTGGCAGTGGTGCTAGGGATCGAGGTCGATGACCTCTTCGGCTGCAACTCGGGCTGCGGTGAAGACTACATTCGCGGCGAGCTCCAGAAGTACTACGACATGGGCGTGCGCCACATGTACCCGGTGCACGTCTTCGACAACGCCTTTGGCGGCGCCGCCATGTACAACGGTATCTTCAATTTCGGCAACCGCATCGCCACCGGCCACTTCTACAACGGCCGGGACTGCTCCGGCCAGGGGTACGCGTACGTCTTTGACATCTCGCCCAAGCTTGTCGCCGCGGTCGTTGGCCTACTCACCGGCCCTGTCGGGCTCATCCTCTTCGGACCGCTGATCCCGCCGACGTACGCCGGCAGCGCACACTGTAACTCCCAGGGCCTGACGCCGCTCGGCGAGTTCCTCATCCGGGAGATGATGGCCAGGCACATGATCGTCGACATCGATCACATGTCACGGCTGACGACGGACCGCGTGTTCGAGATCGCCAGGGAGCTCGGCTACCCGCTCGTCTCCGGCCACACGGGCTTTATCGAAACCTCGATCGGCAAGGGTCGCGCCGAGAGCCTGAAGACCGATGAGCAGGTGCGGCAGCTCCGCGACCTCGGCGGCCTCATCGGGCCGGGCCTGGGGCACAGCAAGGTGGACGAGGTGCAGCAGTGGGGCGGCAAGGTGCGCAACGACTGCGGCTTCTCCTCGAAGACGTGGGCGCAGGGGTACCTCTACGCAGTGGACCGCATGGAGGGCGGTGCGGTGGCCTTCGGCAGCGACTTCAATGGTCTCGCCGGGGCGCCTGCGCCCCGCTTCGGCCCGCAGGCGTGCAACAACGACATCCGCGCCCCTCAGCAGGGCGGCGTCGCCTATCCGTTCCAGGTGCACGGCAAGCCGAACCACCTCAACCGCAGCACCGCGGGGCAGAAAACGTTCGATTACAACGTCGACGGCTTCGCGCACATCGGTTTGTACCCCGACTTCATTGCGGACGTGAAGACCATTGGCCTCACCGACGCGGACCTCGAGCCCCTCTTCCGCTCCGCGGAGGCCTACGTTACCCTCTGGGAGCGGATCGAGGGGAGCACGCTGCCGCCTTGCGGACCGCGCTCGTCGAGCCCGGCCAGTCTTCATACTGGCTTCAGCGATGCTGCGCGCAGCGTGATCGCGAACTCCCTCCCCGACGACAACTACACGTTGACCGGCCCGCCGGGAAGCCCGTGGCGCGACGTCTGCGCCGAGGTCGTCCCGGACAGCGGCTTTCCCATCGGCCCGTGGCTCCCGACCACGCCCCAGTCGAAGTGGATCGGGCTTCCGACCACGAGCTCGGACGGCCCGCCGGGGCTTTACCGCTACACCATCAAGGTCAATGTGCCGCAATCGGTGGACCCGGCCGCGCTCTCGATCGTGGGCGGGTGGGCGTCCGACGAGCAGACGGTGGACGTGCTCGTCAATGGCGTCTCCACGGGCCTCTCGAACGCGAACGGCTTCGGGCTCCTCACGCGCTTCCCTCCCGGCGCCGGGGCGGGACGGTTCGTGCGCGGCGACAATGCGGTCGAGTTCCAGGTGATGAACAGCGGGGGACCCACCGGTCTCCGCGTTGAAGCGGCGCTCACGCCCGTCTACGCTTTCGACTCGCTCAACATCTCAACTGGCTTCGACCAGACTTCGAACCAGACGATTCTCGATGGTTCCGAGGACGATCAGTACACCTCCCAGATCAAACGCCTCACCTTCCCGGCGACCGTGGTCGAGGGCGCTCCCACGCCGCCGTGGGTCGCGAACTCCTCCTCCTCGAAGTGGATCGGCGTCGGAGGGAGTGCCTCGCTCCTGGCTCCTGGCTCCTGGCGTCCGTCCCTACACGACGACGGTGACAATCGGGCCCGATCCGCAGGCAGCGGCCGATGCCACAATCGTGGGAAACTGGGCGGTCGACGATGCCATCACCGAAGTCCTGATCAACGGCGTCCCGACTGGCCTGAGCCTGGCCGGATTTGACCACCTGCAGGCCTTCCCAGCCAATGCGGGCCTCGGCTTCTTCCGTCCAGGCACCAACACGATCACTTTCCAGGTCTCGAACGCGGGCAGTGGCGCAAACCCCTCGGGCTTGCGCGTCGAGGCCCGCGTCCGCGTACCCAACTACTGCGTCCGGGATAACTTCCCGGGGCGCAGCCGCCAGAGCCTCGAGCGGCGCTGGAGCATCGCCTCGGGCCAATGGTCGATCGGGCCACCGGATGACCCCTTCGACTCCACGGGTGGGCTGAGGACAGGACCGACGAGGGAGGAGAGCTGGATCTGGGCCGGGAGCCCGCCGCGCGCCGCTCCGGAGGCTGCGGTCTACGAGGTCGTCTACCGCACCTGGACCGCCGAGGATTCTTCCGTGGGTCGCCATGGCGGCATCATGTTCTGCGCCACGGCCCCCACGAACCGACTGGACCCCATGGCGAGCGGTTACACGCTCGACTATATCGACCGCGAAGACGATCGCGGCTTGCGCCTCTTCCGGGTGGACCATGGCGTCCTCGTACCGCTTCATGTGGGCACACCGGAAGTGGCCGATCTGCCCCTGAGCTGGAGGGTCGAGGTCGCAGGCGGCAGGATCCGCTGTTTCGCCGACGGCAACCTTCTCATCGAGGTCTTCGACGGCACGTACCAGGGCGGCTTCTTCGGCCTCTGGGCCTGGGAGCGGCAGGAGGTGACGATCGACGATGTGACATTCGGGTGCGAAGCGCCGCTCCAGCCAGATGGAGGCCTGCGCCTACCCGGTGACTGCAACTCCGATGGCAGCCTCAACCTCTCCGACGCCGTCTGTCTCCTCAACTACCTCTTCCAGGGCACCGTACCCCGTCTTCCGTGCGGGGACGGGAGCAGGACGCACCCGGGGAACCTGCGCCTGCTTGACTCAAACGGTGACCAGAGGATCGACCTGTCGGACCCGATCCGTGTCCTGGGATACCTCTTCCTCGGGCTCCCGCCTCCGGTCTCGGGGAAGCACTGCATCCGCATCGCGGAGTGCCCGGAGACGTGCAAATTGTAGCCTCCGCCAGGTAGTCGATGCGGCGGGGCCAGGGGCGACGGAGTCGCCGCTACCCCCAGAAGTAATGCCAGGTGTAGGTGAGGTCGGCGCTCTTGCCTGGCTCGAGCTGCATCGTCCACTTCACCTTGCTCACGGCGTTGAAGCGATTCCACCAGGCTGGCCAGGCGTACCACGACCACCAGGCAGGCAGCTCACCAGAATAACCATCCTCGTCATCGAAGGTGCTGTGCCTGGTCACGAGGCCGCTGGCGTTGGCCACGTCGACGTTTCCGAGCACGCGCCGCGTCACCTCGATCTCCACACCGACGACCTGCGGTGACTCGTGAGCGTGATCTTGCCGGCCAGATCGACCTTGAGCAGTTGCGAACCGTTCCAGGCGACGGCATTGGGCGTGCGATTGACTTCTGAGTCGACTTTGCGGACGGAGATATCCACCGCTGCCGTCACTGGTAGATCGCTTGTGGCACCTGCCCAGGCTGCTGGCTCGCGGGCCAGCAGCCTTTTGAGGAACCAATGAGTGGTGGGCGGGCGTTCAACTCGCCCCCCCAAGCTCTCACACCAGCTTGCGCAGGAGCGTTACGCGGCCCGTATGGACCCATTCGACCACGTAAATGTTGCCTGCCTTGTCGAAGCAGGCGTCATGAGGATGAACGAACTTGCCGGGCACCCAACGCTTCTCGTCCATGCGAATTTCTCGCTTCTTCACCTCTTCACGCCACACAGGATCTTCCCCGAGATTTACCAGGACCTTGTTGTCGCGATCCCTGAGACTCACCTGGGCGTGGAGATCCGGAACGACCATGACATCGCCAAGGATATCGAAGTGGGCGGGAAAGTGAAAATCGTTCACGAAGCTCAAGTGCTTGCCATCCAGAGTGAAGTACTGGAGGCGGGCGTTGGCTCGGTCGGCGACAACAAGGGACGGCTCACGACCAGGCCGGTTGTCGAGCCAGAGTCCGTGAGGCGTCTGCATCTTGCCCGGCTCCTTGCCGGCGCCGCCCCAGGTGCGAACCCACTTCGCATTCTTGTCGTACTGATGGATGTAATGCGAACCGTATCCGTCCCCCACGTAAAAGCCTCCGTCGGGCGCGAACGCCACGTTGGTGGGCCGGTACTGTTCTTTCTTCTCGTAGACCTTGGGCTCCTGTGGGTAGTCGAGCTTCCAGACGACGTCGCCCTTCAGCGTGGTCTTGACAACCTGTCGATTGAAAATATCCGAGAGGTAGAGGAACTCCTCGCTGCCTTCCTTCCGGACGTCAATCCCGTGCCCTCCCGGGTAGTACTCCTTGCCGAAGGAGCGCACAAACTTACCTGCCGGGTCGAAGACGACGACCACGTCAAGCGGTGTCTTCTCGCGACCCTGGTGAGTGATGTAGATGAGCCCGGACTCGTCAATGGCGACGCCATGGGTGATCTCCCACCTCAAGTGGTCGGGGAGCTGTGCCCAGCCGTGCACGCACTCGTAGCGATACGCGCCCTCGCCGATCACTGGATTTTGCGTTCCGGACTTGTCGCTGGCTCGCAGAAACGCGGGCGCGGCGCTCGAGGCCACCCCCCAAGTGCCAAGGGCCGCGGTCGTCTTCAGGAACTCTCTGCGTTTCATCGGATTTCTCCTTGAACCTCGTTGGTGGGACTGTGCGAAGCCTTGAGTATCCACTATTCAGACCACCTCGCAAAGGGGTTACTCCGCGAGCAATTCCGAGAGCCTACACGAGGCGAATGGAATGAACATCTCCTCCGGCGTGAGCCCGCCGTGATGGCCGCGCATGCTGTGAGGCCTTGCCTGCCCCGGGTAATAGCCCCACACGGTTTCACCGGTGTAGGGGAGGACCAACAGCTGCCCCACTCGCCTACGAAGCCTTGCGACCGGCGGCCCCGGCCCAAAGAGGCCACGCGCAAACGCGTCTTCAGTCCGCACCACCTCCGCGCGCCCCGCAAGCCACTCGGTGAGATACTGCTCAACCGCCTGAACACGATTCGGCTGCAGGTGGAGCAAGACATCCCGAATGCTTCCCGTCGGCGGAATGGGCTCGCCCGACCGCTTCGCCTTCAAGGCCTCGCGGATCTCGGGACGGTCCGTGAGATAGATCGTACGATCCGGCGCAACGGGCGTCTGACCGTGGTCGGCGGTGACAAGAAGTAGTGTCTGCCCGGCGACCTCGCGGCTGCGCTCCCGCAGCGAGGCATTCAAGACATCCGTGAAGGCGTGGGAGATCGAGAGTAACTCTGCCAGGGCCTCGCGAGACCCGGGAGAAAACGCGTGCTCGATCCTGTCGAAATGATCCCAGTAGACGTAGAAGAAAGTCGGGTGGGCGGCCTTCTCCAGCTCGTCAGCCAACCGCACCATCAGATCGGAGAGCCCGAGGAAGCTCACCGTACGAGACCCACGCTTCGAAACCTTCGAGTAGGCGCTCTGGGCGTAATCCCGCTGCGAGAAGCAAACGGAGAGCACACCGGCCTCTGTCAGCCGCTCAAAGATGGTGCCACCATCGAACAGGATGGATGGATCGACGCCAGATGCGAGGAGATCGTCCCGAGCCTTCCCGTTCCAGCGCTTGAAGGGCAAGGTGGCGATGACGTCGTCGATCTCCTCCAGGTAGACCATCCACTCGGGCAGCCCGTGCTCCGAGGGCGGGAGCCCCGTCGCGAGGGCTGTGAGCGAGGCTGAGGTTGTCGATGGGAAGACAGCCGTGAGCGAGGTCACCGTGCCGCGTTCCCCCAGCCGCTTGAAAAACGGGAGTTTGGACGCCTGCGCGAGCCACGTGTCAAACCCAAGGCCGTCGATGAGGAAGAGCAACACATGATCCAGGGGCCGATCACGAAGGGGGCGGGTTACCGACCCGTCGAGCCCTTCGCGGATCCTTGGGACTCCAAGGAGCTCAAGGATGGTGTTGGGAAGGTTCGCGAAACAATAGCCGTCGTACCTTGGCTCGACGAACTGGGCGTGCGTGGAGCGGAGTACGGTCGATCGCAGGTCGCGAATCACCGTTCAAGCACCATTAAATGCTTCCGGGAATCTGGATGCATGAGTGGAACCGCCGAGGTTGAAAATATCGTCCCGTACGGGCCGGAAAGGATCCACAGCCGACCGGGAACACGCCAGCGCACGAGCGAAAACGCCACGAGGAGAAGCAGTCGCCCCGGGTCCGCAGCAAGTGCAACGACGGTCATTTGTACTCCAAGCGGCCATGATGGGGACCTCTTGACCGGAGCGCGACCACAATCGGCGCCGGAAGCGGCCGGTGCGGGAAAGGGCCTCCTCCCTCGGGCGGAGTATACGGTAGCAGGGGGCCCTCGCACAGGAACTTTTTGAAGGCGCCTGCGACCTTGAGAGTGCTTCGCAATGAGCTGCGGGCTTCGGCCGGCGTTCAGTGTGCCGGGCTGCGTTTGTGCTTGAGCTTCCCGGCACTCGCGAGAGAATGCGGCCACAAATTTCTGCCGAAGGAGGCCTGCGCTTGCTACCCGACCTCGCCCAGCTCGAAGCTGCTGCGGAGATTGTCCACTCCGTCATGCCGCCGACACCGCAATATTGCTGGCCCCTCCTCTGTCAGCTCACCGGCACGGAAACCTGGGTCAAGCTCGAGAACCAGACGCCCACCGGC
>SXIK01000101.1 GCA_005772855.1 Planctomycetia bacterium
CGCTGTTTCGCTGCAACCTCGCCTGCGCGGGTTGCGGGAAGATCCAGTATCCAGGTCACGTGCTCAAGCGGGACTTGACCCCCGACGAGTGTTTCAAGGCGGCGGAGGAGTGTGGTGCTCCGATCGTTAGCATTCCGGGCGGCGAACCGCTCATGCACCCACAGATCGTCGAGATCGCCGAAGGGCTTGTCGCACGCAAGAAATATGTCTATCTCTGCACCAATGCGATCCTCCTGAAGCAGCGCCTCCCGGAGTTCAAGCCCTCCAAGTTTCTCACCTTCAGCGTGCACATGGATGGCCTCCGCGAAGAGCACGATTTCGCCGTCTGCCGGGATGGTACGTTCGATGTTGCTGTTGAGGCGATTCAGATGGCGCTTCAGCGCGGCTTTCGTGTCACCACGAACACGACACTCTTCGATGGAGTCGATCCTGAGCGGGTGAGGATGTTCTTTGACGAGATGACCGCTCTGGGCATTGAAGGCATGATGATGTCACCTGGATACAGCTACTCAAAAGCCCCGGATCAGGACCACTTTCTGCGACGCTCTCGCACTCGCCAACTCTTCGCGCAAGTCCTCAGCTATCCGAATCGCAAGTGGCGGTTCAATCAGTCGCCGCTATTCCTTGAATTCCTCATGGGGCCTCGCGAATATCAATGCACCCCGTGGGGGATGCCAACGTACAACATCTTCGGCTGGCAGAAGCCCTGTTATCTGCTCCAGGAGGGCTACGCGCAGACCTTCAAGGAGCTGATGGCGGATACCGCGTGGGAGCGTTATGGCACCGGGCGAAACGAGAAGTGCGCCGACTGCATGGTTCACTGTGGTTATGAGGCCAGTGCCGTTGACGATACTTTCGGCTCGCTGCGAGGTTTCCTCGCCACGGTTCGCTCCACGCTACTTGGCATCAAACCGGGAGTCCGGCGGTCGCGAGCCACGGCCCGGGTGCCCTTTACCCACGGTGCGCTCAAAGCCTCGCACGATGTGCCTGTTGAAAGGCGGGTCGCGGCCTCGCAGCCAGCGTTTGTGAAAGAGCTTTCAGTGCTGAGCGAAAAGTCATGAGCACGCCGGTGGATCCGCGGGCGGCCTTCACCCAGGGCTGCCGCTACGACGGCACTGACCCGGAGCTGCTCGCCGCCGCGATCGAGGCGGCGTTCGATTATCGAGGCGACGTGACCATCACGGTCGACGGCGTGGGGCCGCTCACGGGGTATCTGTCGAATCGCAACCTGGAATGCTCCGATTCCTTTATTGAAATCTTTCTCTCCAATGATTCGCGGCCGCGCAGGATTCCTTTCGCGAAGCTCCGGGGCGTTGCGATCACGGGCAAGGATACAGCCTCGGGCAAGTCCTGGGAGACCTGGCTCCGGAAATACAGGGATAAGCTTGAGGCCGAGGCACGAGGTGAGAAGGTGGGCTCGATCGGGCTCTTTCCCGAGTCGCTCGAGTAGCGATATCCCGGAAGGCGAGGGAGGCTTGTTGAACCCGCGTGCCTCTTTGCGCGCTCGATGTTACTTTTCTTTGAGCCCTCGTGTGCAGCGAGGGCCGGAAAAGGAGATGTCGTGCAGCCAACCCAGAAAAAGCTAGCGGACACACAAGTCTTGTCCTACAATCCCGGTGCGGGGGTGTCTCCCCAGGCTCCGCCGGCCGCCGGCCACCAGCGAAAGCTTCAGGAGGATTTGGGCAAAGCCTCGGGTGTGGTTGCGGGTGCCTCTCAGGCTTCCCTGACAGCGAGCCCTGGCGCCATGCCGCCCTTGCCGGTGGGCGCTGGTTCGAGGAGCCTCCAGCCCGCTCGCTCGCCCCGCGCAGTGGCCTGCCAGGGTGTGGCCTCCGTCCTGAATCAACACCTCACGTTCGAAGGCAACTTGAAGTTTACCGGCACGGTCACGATCGACTGCGAGTTTCGAGGAAGCATCCTGACGGACGATACGCTCGTCGTCGGGATCGCGGGCCGGGTAGATGCCGAAGTTTCTGCCGGGATAATCGAAATCTCTGGCAAGGTGCACGGCAACCTCAGAGCGAAGACCCGCGTGAGGATCCTCTCCGGGGGAGAAATCTACGGCAATATCGAGACGCCGACCATCAGCATGGACGAGGGCGTCATCTTCGAGGGCAATTGCTCCCGGCCCCCGTGCCAGGGGTCGCGCCCTGTAGAGCCGCAGGCAGAGCCCGAGAAGGCGGTACGGCAAGGCGAAGCGGTTGCTTCAACGGTCCGCTGACTTCAGGTAGAGCTTCTCCAGAATCTCGTCGACACACTCAGGGTGAAAGTTACAATTAAGCGTTTCGCCCATGGTCACTCCAATGGGTCTCCACGGAAGGAGACGCCAGCGTGACGGCCAAGTCTTCTACAGAATCTGGAGGTTTGCTTTGCAAATGCAGAAGGAAGAAGTCATTACCCTCGAGGGCGTCGTCCTGACAGCCCTTCCCAATACGACCTTCACGGTCGAGTTAGAAAATGGGCACAAGATCTTGGCCCACGTGGCGGGGCGCCTGCGGAAGCACTGGATTCGCATCCTTCCGGGCGACCGCGTTCGGGTTGAGATCTCCCCGTACGACCTTTCCAAGGGGCGAATTACCTATCGCCTGTAGGCTCGCCGCCTGCCCTGCCCGTGTATTTCCGTGCGCGCGTTGCGCGCACGTAGTCAGGCCGGCAGCTCCTCTTCGCGGGCCAGCATCGCGTAGCGGATCGATCCAGCCATTACGATCCAGAAGATCGTGCTCTTGGGGCCGGGGTTCATGAAGTCATTCGTTGAACTGATGACGATCATGGTCAGGTAGCTCACGAATGCTCCGCCGCAAATGAAGATGCCTGTGGTATCGCCCTGTCGAAAAACCACCTTCCAGTTGTGGTAAAGAAGCCTCCAGAGCTTCCAGTAGAGCGTCAAGAGGGCGAGGAGGAAGATGATCCCGCCCTCCGCAAGGGCCCCCAGAAACTGATTGTGGCAGTAGTTCGACCACTGTTGGTAGTGGTAGCTCGGGAGCATGTATCGGAACGAGTGGAAGCCAGCTCCGAAGATTGGGTAGTCCTCTGCCATCTGGAGCGCGCTTTTCCAGATCTCGAGGCGTCCGCCCGAGTACTGGTTGGCAGAATCGAACTTTGAGTAGCTCTTGCGCTTGCCGCGTTTATAAGTCTTCGTGGCGAAGCGGGACTCGAGCGATTCCCAGACTTGGGGCACGGCCACGACCGGCACCAGGCAGACCGTGGTGACGAGCAGCGCAGGGCCCAGCACGGTGATCTTGCCGGTGGCCTTGTAGGCCATGATGAGTGTGGCCACAAGGGCCACCGCGAAGCTGATGTAGCCGGCGCGCGAGTAGGTCGTCAACAGCGAGATTCCCATGCAGCCGAGAATGATTAGCGAGAGGAGTAGGGCGCGGCGATGCGCACTGTACAAGAACAGCATCAGAAGGAAGAAGGGCACTGTTGTTGACAGCATTGCTGCATAGTCGTTTGCCTGCCCGAGGATCCCCTCGGCCCGAGACTCTTTCCAGTTGGAGAAACGCAAGACCTCGGGCATGCCGAGGAGGACCACCAGAGCCACTATCCCAAGGGTCAGGTAGAAGAGGTACTTCACGTCCCGCTTCGTCTCGAGCATTTGGCACAGAAGGAAATAATAGAGGAAAGGCGTGATCCACTGTTTGTACCAGGACAACTGCTCCGTGGCGTCGTAGCCCGGGATCTTGCGGAAGGCGATCGTGAAGGCCAATGACAGGCAGGGAAAGATGATCGCCACAAAAAGGAGCCAAAGGTCGAGGGGAGTGGGGCGGTAGAGGCGCCCTCGCTGGAGCCCGTAGAAGATCCAGTAGCCAAAAGTCATGAGCAGGAGTAGGTTTCCCACGTTGGCCCCGCGCACCTCCCCGGCCTTCACATAGCCGACGAGCCGCTGTAGAAAGCTCATCAGGATCACAACAAATATCAGCTTCACGGGAGCTGCCACGGGGATGGCCCGGAAGGCCATGAGCCCCAGAAGTCCGGCGCAGCCTGCTGCAAGAAGCGTGAAACTGTCGCCAGTGATGAACCCCATCAGGGTTGCGATCGGGAGGAGGAGGAGTGTGATCAGCCAGCCCGGGACGGCGTTGGCAAGAGCTACCGGTGTTTCCTTCATGAGTGTAACGGATTATCGGTTGCAATCGAAACCAACTCCATTCATTCTTCGCTTCACCCGGGAGAGGCCGAGAAAAAGACCCGACGCGGTTTTTCTTGCCGGATTCCCAGGAATACAGGAGCCCCATGCTTCGAAGACCTTTTTTACTTTCCATTCTTCTGGCCGCAGCCCTGGAGATTGCAGGCTGCAAGAATTCGGGGCGCGGCAACTCGACGAACCTTCCCAAGGAGGACAACGGGGTGCCGCATGTTTCCAGGGGCCCGCAGCTAGCCCAGGTTGGGCTAACCTCAATTCTGATCGCCTGGTTATCCAGTCAGGCTTCAGCCGGCGCGGTGGAGTACGGGCTCGACACCTCGTACGGTACACGATTGGATTCCGCCAGCGCCGGCACGGAGCACTCCGTCCGTCTTGAGGGTCTCCTCGCGGGCACGCAGTATCACTACCGAGTGCTGCTCGACGGCTCCCCGGCCAGCGAGGGTCATGTCTTCAGGACTCAGCCGGCAGATCCAGACGCTTCATTTCGCATCGTTGTCTTTGGTGACACGGGTTCGGGTAGCGCCCGGCAAGCTTCGGTCGCTTCCCGGGTGCTGGCGGCAGTTCCTGCCCTCGTCTTGATCTCCGGCGATGTGGTCTACGATGACGGCGCTCCGCGGGAGCTCGACCCGCACTACTTCGTCCCCTTCGCAGGGCTGATCGACCGAATTCCCTTCTATCCCGCGCTCGGTAACCATGACGTGCGAACCCGCAAGGGAGCGCCGCTACTCGGAGCCCTGTATCTGCCGGTGAATGACGCCGACGGCACCGAACGCTTCTTTTCGTTTGATTACGCCAACGCGCACCTCGCGGCTCTTGACTCGAACGACGACCTTGTTCCTGGCAGCGTTCAGTGGCGATGGCTTGACTCTGACCTCACGCGATCGCGGGCGCGATGGAAGATCGTCTACTTCCACCACCCGCCCTATAGCTCCTCGAGGCATGGCAGCAGCCTTGGCTTACGGCGGAGCTTGACTCCGATCTTCGATCAGCACCATGTCGACCTCGTCTTCAGCGGGCACGATCACAACTACGAGCGGACCTTCCCCATGCTGGGAGAGCAAGTCGTTGGCGCCGGGGAGGAGCCCAATTATTCGGATCCGCCCGGAACGATCTTCGTGGTGACAGGCGGCGGAGGTCGATCGCTCTACAGGAGTGGCCGTAGTGACTTCACGGCCTTCTCGGCCTCGGCCTATCACATCGTGCAGATCGATATCGAAGGCTCGAGTCTCCTTCTGAGGGCAATCCATGTCGACGGTACCTTGCTCGACGAGGTCCGCATCACGAAGACGGAGACCCCATGAGACAGCGCGCGAAGAGACCCGTTCGTCTCCGAAACAAGCTGGTGTTGGCTCTGTTCGGGCTCGCTCTTGGTGTTTGCGTCGGCGATGTGCTGCTGCGCCTGATGACCGTGAGGGAACCAGACGGAAAGCTTCGCATAGGGCGGTCGTTGCTCGCTCCCTTTGAGTTTCAGACCCGCGAGGAGGCTCGCTCTGTCCTTGAGGCTGATGAAACCTACATGGTCCCTGACTCACGCCTGGGTTGGACCCTACGACCCAATGGTCGCGATCGCAAGCTTGGGCTCTATGCAACCAATTCGTTCGGCTTGCGGTCACTTCCCCGGGAGGCTCTCCCTGCGCCTGCGGCTGGAGTCGTCCGAGTGCTCGCCGTGGGGGATTCGTTCACGCACTCGGACCAGGTGCCCTACGAGGATAGCTGGACGCACCTTCTTGAGCGTGAGTTGGGATCCGGCTTCGAGGTCCTCAACGGTGGCGTGCCCGGTTACGGCACTGACCAGGCCCTTCTCCGCTGGCGGGAGCTTGGGCCGAAGCTCACACCCCGAATTGCCATCTTCGGACTCATCCTCGAGGACGCCTTCCGCAATGTGAACATGTTCCGAACTCTTGAATATGCGGCGACAAGCTTTCCGCTCTCGAAGCCGCGGTTCGTGCTTGAAGGGATGGGCCTGCGCCTCGTCAACTGTCCTGTTGTGACGGCGGACGAAATCCCTGAGGTCCTCCGCGGGTTCGACCGTCACCCCCTTCGGCCTTACGAATACTGGTACATTCCCGATCTTTATAAACCGCACGTTCTTGATGTCTCCAGGCTCCATGCCTACGTGCGCTCGCGGGTCATCTGGCGCCAGCGGAGCGCGCTGGTACGGCAGGCCCTGGCCCCGGGCTCCGAGGCACTGCGACTTGTTGCCCGAACGGCCCGTCTCTTCTGCGAGGAGGCTCGAGCGCTCGGGGCCTTGCCGAAAGTAGTGGTAATTCCGAGCGTGAAGGACCTGACCGCACTGAAGGCGGGAGAGAATCCCTGGGAAGCCCTCGAGCAGGCGCTGAATGCGGACGGCGTCGACTCGGTTTTCTTTCTTCCTCACGTCCTTCTCGAGCAGCTCCTCGGCGCGGAGCCAACGAGCCTGTATGTCGACGGAGTTGGGCACCTCAATCGCTCAGGCAATGAAGCGGTCGCCCGGCTGTTCGCTGGCGAGATTCGGAAACTGCCTGGGAAGTGATCCGACAGCGGTCGGCATCAAAGCCGGGTCCACTTCTCACGAGCGAGGGTGGACGAGTGGCGCGGAGGGGTTTCTGTGTGCACTCGGGGCTATACCTCGCGCGCCCACACGTGAGACATACCGAATGGGCAGAGGAGGACCATCTCAAGTCTGCTGCTCGTTTCTGCTGGTGGGGGAGGCGGACCCTCTCCCCCACGACGGCTCGCCGTCCGAGCGGAGCGAGGGCGGCGGCAACAACGACACGCGGCCCCTCCGGTCGCACGCTACGCGTGCGCCTCCGGGCCAGGCTCTCGGGAGCCGCCTGCTCTCGCTGGCGCCGGCTCCCTCCGAGCCGTTTGCGGCTCCGCCAGCTCGCCGCAAACCCCCTCCTCGGCGCCTGATGGGCGCCGGGCGCCTCTGGCGCGAGCAGCCGCAACTTTCGCAGGCTACAAAAGGTCTCATCACTGCCCGCGTGCGGTATAACCACTCCCCC
>SXIK01000102.1 GCA_005772855.1 Planctomycetia bacterium
AAATATGTTTCTAAGAAAATAACACAGCACCGGGCTATCCTCCCGAACGCCTCGCATTCATGCTTTCGGACGCGAAGGCACCCGTCCTCGTGACGCAGGCAAGCCTGGTTGCGCAGCTCCCTCCGTTTGCCGGAAGGGTGGTTTGCGTGGATACGGGCCCTGACCGCGACGCGATCTTGCATGAGAGCTCGGACGGATTGTCAGGGGGTTCGACCCCCGAGAGCCTCGCGTACGTGATCTACACCTCCGGTTCGACGGGAAAGCCCAAGGGGGTCATGATCGAGCACCGGAACGTGGTGAACTTCTTCGCCGGGATGGACGAGCGGATTGCGCGTGGACCCGAGGACTCATGGCTAGCGGTGACGAGCCTGTCGTTCGATATCTCGGTCCTGGAGCTCTTCTGGACGCTCACGCGTGGGATCCGAGTGGTGCTTCATGGGGAACGGAGCCGTGGGCTCACCCCGGGCGGTGTCGGCTCTATTTCGACGAGGCCGATCCAATTTAGCCTTTTTTACTTCGCGAGTGACGAGCGCCAGACTGGCCGAGACAAGTATCGTCTGCTTCTCGAGGGAGCCAAGTTCGCCGACCAAAACGGATTCACCGCTGTGTGGTCGCCCGAGCGGCACTTTCACGCGTTTGGTGGTCTCTACCCAAACCCGTCGGTCGCGAGCGCCGCCATCGCGGCGATCACGGAGCGTGTCAAGATTCGCGCGGGGAGTGTCGTTCTGCCGCTGCATCACCCGGTGCGCGTGGCCGAGGAGTGGGCACTTGTTGACAACCTCTCCAATGGGAGGGTTGGGGTGTCGGTCGCATCGGGCTGGCACCCGGACGATTTCCTGTTTCGTCCCGAGAACCATGCTGACGCGAAGAATGTCATGATGCGCGAGCTTGATGTGTTGCGACGGCTCTGGCGAGGCGAAAAGGTGGCCTTCCCTGGCCCCAAGGGCAAGGAGGTTACGGTGGCAACTCTGCCGCGGCCTGTGCAGAAGGAGTTGCCCGTCTGGATTACGACGGCCGGCAACCCGGAGACTTTCCGAATGGCGGGCGAGGCGGGCGCCAATCTGCTCACGCACCTTCTGGGGCAGAGCCTTGAGGATCTTGCGATGAAGCTTGGAGTCTACCGCGCCGCCTGGAAGGCAAAGGGCCATCCTGGCGAGGGCCACGTGACACTCATGTTGCATACGTTCGTCGGAACGGACGAGGAAGAGGTGCGTGAGATCGTCCGCAAGCCCATGACGGACTATTTGCGCAGTGCAGCCAGCCTCATCAGGGCGCAGGCGTCTTCCTTCCCAGCTTTCAAGAAGCGCGTCGAGGCCGGCGGTGAGGCGGACCAGGTTTTCCGCAATCTGAGCGATGCCGACCTGGAGGGGCTTCTGGCCCATGCATTCGAGCGATACTACGAGACCAGCGGCCTCTTTGGGACCGCGGCGAGCTGTGTTGCGTTCGTGGATAAGGTCAAGGGGCTCGGCGTCGACGAGGTGGCTTGCCTGATCGATTTCGGCGTGCCCACGGAGCAAGCCCTTCGCGGGCTCCAGCAGTTGAATGAGCTTCGCAAACTCACTTCCGGAGCGCCAGGGGAGAACGAAGACCATTCGATTTCGGCCGAAATCAAACGCCACCGCGTGACGCATCTTCAGTGCACGCCGTCCATGGCAGGCATGCTCGCGATGGATCCCGATTCGCGGCGCGCTCTTGGCCAGGTGCGAAATCTCTTGGTTGGCGGCGAAGCGCTGCCTGCAAGCCTCGCCGACGAGTTGAAGGGAATCGTGCCAGGTTGCGTGACCAACATGTACGGCCCCACGGAGACGACCGTCTGGTCGTCGACACACGCCCTGAGCGGATCGGAGGACCCGGTGCCGATTGGACGGCCGATCGCCAACACGCAGCTTTACGTGCTGGATCGAGACGGCGAGTTGGTTCCTCCGGGATTGCCTGGGGAGCTTTTCATTGGAGGCGATGGGGTGGCCCGTGGCTATCTTGACCGTATCGAGTTGACTGCGGAGCGCTTCGTGCCGGATCGCTTCGGCCGCGCCGGCGGCCGGCTCTACAGGACCGGAGACCTTGTGCGGCAGCGGCCGGACGGCAGGGTGGAGTTTCTCGGGCGCCTGGACCACCAGGTCAAAGTCCGGGGTTATCGGGTCGAGCTGGGCGAGATCGAGGAACTCCTGCGGCAACATTCGGCGGTGAGAGAGGCGGTGGTGGTGGCAAGGGAGGATGCGCCGGGCGACAGAAGGATCGTCGCGTACTTCGTGCTCCGTTCGCCCGTCGATCCCAGGGAGCTTCGTGAGCATCTCAAGGAGCGGCTGCCCGAGTTCATGGTGCCTTCCCACATGGTGGCCCTCGACGCGTTGCCGCTTACACCGAACGCGAAGGTGGACCGAAAGCAGCTTCCTGCGCCCGAGTCGGTTGCGAGGACCGAGGAGCCAACGTTCACTGCGCCAGAAGGTGAGCTCGAGTCCACGATTGCCGGGATCTGGCAGGACGTCCTCAGCGTCCCAAGGGTTGGCGTGGACGACAATTTTTTCGACAGGGGAGGGCACTCGCTACTTGTCGTCCAGGTACTCGCGAAGTTGCGAGAGGCGACAGGGAAGAACCTGCCGATTACCGACATGTTTCGCTTTCCGACGGTGCGCTCGCTCTCGCGCTACCTCTCGGCAGGTGAGGGCGAGGCGCCCAGTCTGGCTGGCGTGGAGGAGCGCGGCAGCTCTCGCCGAGAGCTGCTCCGGCTCCGTCAAACCCGAGCGCGGCTCCAGTGAGTGGATCTGCTCCGGGAGGAGCTTCATGTCTCCATTCGGTTCCGGAGGAGCTTCATGGCTTTTTCCAGGCGTCGGTAAACCGTGCGCTTTGAGATCTTCAAGAGCTCGGCGAGCGAATCGGGCGTCACCCCTTCCTCGAGGTGCACCATTGCGAAAGTGGCCATCGCCTCGGGGTATTGCGGAAAGAGCTCCAGGATCATCTCGAGCACCTTCAGCGACTCCTCGCAAGTGATCCGTTCATTCTCGTGCGCGTCATGGGCGCATGGCTCGCGGGTGTCCGTCGCAGTGGGCCGATCCCGCAGCTCGTCCCGCCGCTTCACTGCAATCTTGTGCCGGATGATCGTCCTTACCCAGGCATAGAACGAAGCGTCATTCTCGAGGCTCTGAATCTTGCGCATCGCCGTGGCGAAGGCCTCCTGGACGATGTCCTCGGAGTGATAGAGCCTGCGTAGCGGATCCTTCGGGCCCATGAAACGGCGGCAGAAGCGAACCATCTCCGCCTCGCAACGCCTGAAGAGCGCCTGCCAGGCCTCGGGCCGCTGTTTGCGGGCCTCGAGAACAAGCTCTACCGTTGCTCGTGAGTTCCAACTCTCCATGGCAGCCTGTTACTGGCAAAGTACAAGACGGGCACATTATGATCCCGAGGGCCGCTGGTAACAAGAGGCAATGCTCGAGCAGTCCATGGAGGAGCACTCTTCCCACGAATTCTGCACCCAAATGGTGAATTGGCCTCGCATTTTCCCGGGCACGGCTGCGTGTGCAATGTCCCGGGCGGCTTCGGTGCGGTTTTCCGGTTCGCCGCCAGGGCTCGGCCGAGCACTAACATTCAAAAAAATGAGCCAGCGAATGCCTACGCTGGCACTCGCCGGCCTCTGAGTTGGGGCACGTTGGAAGTGGAAGGTCGCTACTGAACGACTTCCAATTAAGAAGAGACGCAGCTCTTCACTGCGTGACAAAATCGTCTTGATTTTTTTTCCGCCGTAGCGGATGAAAAGGCTAACGTGACGGCTACCTCGAAGCCCGCAAGCGTTGAAGTTTTTGAAAAAGGCGCAGCCGGGTGGCGCTTCTATTCTCCTGACGCAGTAGAGGGAATTGCATGCAAGGCACTATTCACCGGTTGATCCGTGGGAAGGGTTTTGGATTTATTCAAGTGGAGGAGCGGCAGTACTTTTTTCACCACAGCGAGGTTCGGGGAATCGAGTTTCGTCAGCTTTCGCTTGGTGACGTTGTTGAATTTCAGCCCGTCGAGGAGGAGGCAGGCAAGAATCCCAGGGCTGTCGAGGTTCTCGTGGTTGTCAAGGCCGTGGCGCCCCCGCCGCGAGCTCCCGCCCCGGAGGCCAAGGAAGCGGAGCCTGGCCCGCGCCGCGAGAAGCGTCCAAGGCGAGAGGCGGGTGGCGGTGGGACGGCAAGCCCGGGCGCCGGTCCGCGCCGGCCGGGTCCCCCGGGGCGCGCGCCCTCGGGGAGCTCCTTTGGAACCAGCTTCTGTGCCGAGGACAACTTCGGTGACCGCGCCCCTCCCTTTCAACCTGCCGATGGAGACCTTGAGTTCAGCGAGGAACTACCCTCTCACGGATCGGGCGCCTCGGATCTAAATCCTGGCCCGAATGGGAACATGGGTAACAGCCCGGAAGGGCGGACTCGTCGCGCGGAAGGCCGCACAAGTTTGCGGCGCGATGGTTTGGTGAGTAGTGTACGTCCGCGTCGTCCGACAGAAGGAGGCCAACCGATGCGAAGGCCGGCGGGGAACCAGAGGCGCCCTCAGGTTCGGTCGCGACCTCGGGACGACGAAAAGTCTCAAAGGGCGAAGGCTACTGGGACACCCGGTGAGCGAGGGGAAGGAGTCATTCGCTCGATCAACATGGAGCGCGGATTTGGTTTCATAGAGACGGTTACCGGCGACATTTTTTTCCACCGTAGCGGCGTCAAGGCCGGCTTCGATGATCTCGGTATTGGCTCTCGTGTCGCGTTTGTGTTTGGTGAAGGTGATCGCGGTGCGAAGGCCGAGGACATCTCGGCGGTCTGAGAGCTACCCGTGCCTCTCATGATCGTGCGAATGGCCGTGGCTTGAGGCGCGTGTTTCCTGAGTGCCAGAATCGCCGAGGCTTGCCTCACCCAGGAGCGAGCCCAGGAAGCGTCGGGGCCCCGTTCGAAGAATCGAGGCGGCAAGGAGCATGAGAAGGACGAGTGCGCTTGCAAAGTCGACCATGCCGGGGGTACAGGGGCCCTCCATGGCTGGCGTGGCTTGCGGCAATGCACTTGAGAGGCCGTTCATGATCCAGCCGAACGCCATGGCCAGGGCGAGCACCGTGAACGGCAACGCCAGGGCGCGGCGGCGCCCGTGAAGGCGCGACAAGAGGCCGAAGGTGGTCATGTTGGTGGTCGGGCCTGTAATCAAGAAAGCGAGCACGGCGCCTGCCGAGACGCCTTTCGACAGTAGCACTGCGGCCAGGGGAGTCGCGCCCGAGGCACAGACGTAGATTGGGAGGCCCAGTAGTGCGAGAATCGCCACGTCAGCACCCTGGGGGAGCTCGGCAATCCAGCCTGGTTGGATGAGCGGCTCGCAAACGGCCGCCAGCACCAATCCCGCGGTGATCCAGGCTCCCAGGTGATCCACCAAGTGGATCGTGGAATACTGCAGGGCGCTCTTGATCTTGCCCCTGAGCGATGCGGCCCCTGTTTCGAGGCTTTCGCCGCCAGCCGTCACGTCGCCCACGTCCGTTTCAACGTGCGAATAGAGCTTGGCGAGAATCATGGCAGCAGAGAGGGCCACGAGGAACGCCATGGCCAGGCGAGCCATGGTTACTTTCAAGCCCAACATCCGGTAGGAGAGGAAGAAAGAGTCGAGTCCTATTTCCGGGGTCGCGATCAGGAACGCAATGGCTGCCGCGGCCGGTACGCCCCGCTGAATCAGAGTTTGATAGATCGGGGTTACGCCGCACGAACAGATGGGGAGTGGAATTCCCAGCACGATTCCCCGCAAGGCCGAGTTGCATCGACTCGATCCCTGAAACCACTCGAGGCCCTTCTTGGAGACGAACGCTTGAAGGACTCCGGCCGCCAGAAATCCCAGGAGGATCGCGGGGGCGCTTTGAAGAGTCAGCTCCGTCAGCGCAGCGCGAAGCGCCAGGCCATGTCCATCGTGATCCTCGACCCAATGCGTGTGGGGCAGCCAGGCCAGGAGTCCCAATCCCACCAGCGCCCCGGCCCCGCTCCAGAACGCCTGGCTCGAGCGAGGCACGCCCTCGGCGCCACCGGAGACGTGATGAACCACGACGTGGAGAAGGCCTCCAGCGACAAAGACCTGAAAGTAAACGACAGACGAATGCTCGACCAGCCCGAGCAGCTTGTCGCCAAGGACGAAGCCCAGCAGGGTTGCTCCCACAAGCCCCGAGAGCACCACGATCGCAGCCTGTAGGCCTCCAGCTTTCCTTGAGATTGCCCACAGGAGAAACCCCTTGGGTACTTGGTGTAGAATGATCGCAATCCCGAGGGTGGTGAGCGCGTACTGCTCTGCGTGTTCAGGGTCGCCGCCGCGACTAAGCGCTGCGCCGTCGAGGAGCTGGTGGATCACGAGCCCGAGTATGATGAGCGTGCTCAAGATTGTGCGGGGCGAGACGGGGAGGCTGTTGAGCCGGTGTTCAAGAAAGTGGGGAAAAACGAAGCCAAATACCGCGATTGGCAGCATCCACAGCCCAATGGTCGAGAAGGACTGCGGCAGGATCTCGAAGAGAACCATTCCGCCGACGCCCACCAGCACGAATCCGTCCACGAAGGCATAGGTGCTCAGCTTGGCTCGTGCGAGCTGATAGATGACTGGGCCGAGAACCAATGCGGCTGTGCAGAGGACGAGGTCGGTGATGTGGGTCAAATGGTTTCCCTTGAGGCTATGTTTCGGTGGATGCGCCTTGATTGTTGGGAGAGGAAACGAGGACACGGTCCGAGTCCAGGCCGAAACGCTCACGTATGCGGCCTGCGAGGTAGGCGCCCTCCTCCGCGCTTGCCACCACGGCGTGGACGGTGGGCCCCCAGGAGCTCTGGCCCGCTCCTGAAAACCCGAGGCTTCGGATGAAGCCTACAAGACTTGCGATCGCAGGGCTGGCAAAGGCGCCTCCCTGAACTTTCTTGAACAGTTCGCCCGATCGACGCCCGTACTCGAAGAGAGCCTCCCCGAACGCACGGATGTCTTGCTCCATTAGCGCGGGTGCGACACCAAGCACGAGCAGGTGGCAGAGCGCCTCCGCGCAGCTTTGCGCGGAGGCCCTTTCAACCTCCCGAAACGAGGCCTCTTCGGCACGACCGGACAGGCCCTGGTAGCCCTCCGGGGCGGCCAGAACCAGCCGCCAGCTTGACGGGACCTCGATCCGGGTCAGGAGCGGCGCGATCGTCTCCCTGGGGCCTCGACCGCCATCAATGAGAAAGCCTCCCTGGGCGAACCCGTGGACTCCGATGGCCGAGCGTAGGCCCCGGCCAGCTCGGAGGGCCAATTCCGAGGCAGAATGGCTCTCGCCGCGCAGGGTTGATATGGCTTGCGCAATGGCCATGGAAAGTTGCGTTCCAGTTCCGAGCCCCGAGTGTTCCCTGGGCGCTTTTGAGATTTGAATTCCTAGCTGCGGTGATGGCTCGCCCATGATCCTGGAGGCCACGAGCTTCGCCCGCTGGGACAGCGGCCCCTGCACGTTGAACGTCTCGCTCCTCTCGACGGTGACATCGAGGGCAGGCTCGTCGACCATGAGCCCTGCCCCGCCGAACCGCCTGGGACCGCTTTCACCTGGCCAGATGAGACCGAAGTGGAGCCGGCTACCCGTGCGAACTCGGACCTTCTGTGGTGGGATTGTTGGCGCCGACTGAATGAATGCGCAGAGGAAGCGGAATGCGCGCTCATCCGCCGGGTCTCCAGTCTTCTCGACGAGCGGCCGCAGTTCATCGAGCTTTGAGAGAATCTGGTTCCGCGGAATCAGGTGGAGACGTGTCGCCAGGATGGCCGCCTCCACGACTGCGTGTTTGGCTCGACTGAGACCGCAAAAGTCGCGCAGAGCCTCACAGCGAACGACCTCGGTCTCGAACGAGGCCCGTTCGAGAGTCTCGTTGACACTTCGCACTCGCAGCTCGTACGCACGACACGCGCCCTCCCAGATCCAGCCGCGTAGCGCCTTGGCTGGCTTCAAATCGACAGTTACCTCCTCCACTGCCGATCGGGCCAGGAGTTCCACGTCGTCGGTGACATGAAATACTGCTTCGCCGTGCGCCTTCAGGTTCTTGTACGTTTGGGAGGATCGAAACGGCCGCAGTGTCAAGGCGCCAAAATTCGGCGCAACCGATGGACCCATGGGAGAGATGTTGACCCGCCCCTCCTCTCCAATCGTCGTGATGATGCCTTCCAGGATCATGGTGTGGTGAAGGTCGCAGCCAGTGGCTGCCGGCAAAGGCAGAGGAAGTTTTCAAGGAGCTTGTGTCCGTGCTCCGTGAGCACGCTTTCCGGATGAAATTGGACCCCCAGCACGGGATAACGCTTGTGCTTCAGCGCCATGATGGTGCCGTCCTCGAGCCTTGCCGTCACCTCCAACTCGGAAGGGAAGTTCTGCTCGGTGACAACAAGTGAATGGTACCGCGCCGCAAGGAATGGGCTCGGGATGTCGCGAAAGATCCCATCGCCCTCGTGATAGACCCTTGAAGTGCGCCCATGCACGGGGTTGCCTCGCACCACTGAGCCCCCATAAGCAGCCCCGATGGCCTGATGGCCGAGGCAGATTCCCAGAATTGGGATCTCGGACCCCAGGCGCCTTACAGCCGAGAGGCTGACGCCGGCCCTGAGTGGGTCGCAAGGGCCCGGCGAAATAACGATCCCTTCGGGAGCGAGCGCTCGAATGCCCGTCGCATCAATAGCGTTGTTTCTGACGACGACGGTGTCCTTTCCAAGCTCCTCGAAGTAGTGGGAGAGGTTGTAGACGAAGCTGTCGAAGTTATCGATGAGGAGTAGCATTGCGAGGAAGCCGTTGGGGACGACCGAGCGCGATACTTTATACTCCGCACGGCCATGCTTGGGACATCTTTACCAAGGCTCACCCACAATCGGCGCCGGAGGCTCCCGGTGCGGGGGAGGTCTTCCTCCCCCTCGCGAGGAGTATAGTCGAGTCCCTCGGGAATAAGTGATGAAAATCTCTTCGGGTCGCGTTGTCCTGAATCGGCATGCGCAGCAGGGTGATTGTGGGCTGGTGGGGTAGGTAAAAAACGGAAGGTCTTAAGTCTTTGTTGGGGCAGGCCGACTTTCCCAGTTGGTAGCGGCCCGAGGTCCTAAGTGCTTTACGCCAAAGCCGTAGCCCGAGGACGGTGAGGCCCATAACGTGGGCAGGCAGGCTACTTGCCTCAGCTTACTGCTAAAGCTTCTCCGGAGCGATTCCGGGGGGAGGAGGAAACATGACTCAGATTCAACGACAGGAAATTGAGGCCAAGGGGCGAGGGGTTGCGACAAGGCAGGCAGCACCACGGTTCTCACCGGCTCCAGCTGGGTTTCGCGTGGCTTGCTGGATCTCTGCGGTGGTTTTCGTCGCGTTCAGCGGCTTGTTCCTTCAAGGCTGCGCCCGCGAAGCGAGCGCAGAAGGTAACGTTTCGTCGTCGGGAGACGGAACGTCAAACCCGGTAGGCAACGGACCGACAAGTCCAGAGGATCCGCCGGCGCCGCCACCCGAGGAGAATCCCGCCCCCCCGCCGCCTGGGGGTCCAGTAACGCTGCAACTGGGGTGGGACGCGCCGACCCAGAGCGCTGACGGCACCACGCTCCGCGACCTTTCTGGCTATCGCATTTACCAGGGAAGCGTGGCAGGTAGGTACGATGTCGTTCAGGATATTGGCAAGGTCACCAGCTTCGAGACCCAGCCCTTGACTCCCGGAACGTATTACTTTGCCTTGATCGCCCTCGATGGATCCGGTAACGAGAGCGATTTCTCCAACGTGGCTTCGGTCACGATCGAATGAAGGTTCATGGCCTTACACCGGCGTTCCAGTAGTTCTGAGCGCAACCTCTCTCGGAGCGTTCTCGCGCAGGTTGACAATGACGACACGTGGAATTGTCTGGGCAACCTGTGGAAAGTGAGGATCAACGATGCCTTGTACCGCCGCCTCTTCGAACGACAAGCCTTCTGTGGGTGTGATTGATTTGAGGAGGATCAGCTCGGGCGCGCCAAGCGTCACAGCCATCCGGGCGCCGATGGAGTCGCTCGTGACCCGCCAGCGGCGCGGGAGGGGGTCGTGGGAGCACTCGTCGATATCGAGCAGAAACCGGTAGGGGTCCAGCAGCGGCACCCGGCCGCGGTGCCAGGCCACCTGCAGAGCCTCGATGGTCTCGACGTGCTCGACCCCTGGCAAGATACGCTCCGTCACGAGCGCGGTGATCGTGAGAGCCCGCACCGCGATCCAGTGTGACGGCTCCTCGCCGATCGCGTAAGCACGGTCCCAGGCGCGGATTTGCTCCACGATCGAGCCGCCGCCGCACAGTAGCACGGGACGTGGGCGTGAGAAATCGGCGAGGAAGTTTCCAAGACGCTCTGGCAGGTCCGGCAGTTCGAGGAGGCTTCCGCCGAGCTTGATCACGCAGGAGGTATTCATGCAGCCGATTGTTTCAAGTTGTGAAGGATTCTTGCAAGAGCCACCGCGGGCGCCGCGGCGGATGCCTCGGGGCCCAGCTCGGTCGATAGCCGCACAAGTCGTTGTGCCACCCTCGTTGCCAGTGAGGCTGCGAGGAACTCTCCGGACCCGGAGACCACGGCAAAATCCGCCCGGGACCCCAGCGAAGCGACCCCTCGATCGATCGCACGGCCCAGAATCGTGGCTTGCGCCTCGGCGATGCTGCGCGCTGCCTGTGCGGCATCTTTCTGCGAAAACGTCGTGGAGTCCGCGCAGATCATGCGTGCCAGTCGATCGAGGGCCCTGGGTCGTGTCGCCTCCCGCCCATCCGCGGTCTGGCTTGCCTCGTCGCTCTCGGCGACAAGCCCGAGCGTGAGGTAAGCGTCGAGGGTCGTCGCGAAGAGCTCCGCGCTCACGGGGCAGCGCTTGCCCCGGTAAGGGAGGTCGCGAACCAGCGCGGCCACTGGCGTGCGGGAGATTCCGGTGTAGACGAGTTCGCGGGTGAGGAGCCTCTCCGTGTCGGTTCGGCCCCCCGGGGTGGGCTTGCCGGCGATGAGGGGCACGATGTCCGTTGTCGTCGAGCCCACGTCGATGAGGAGGCCGCGTCCCTCGGGACCGTGCTCGCAGGCGAGATATGCCAGGGCGAGCCAGTTGGCTGCGGCTGCGGGTAGCGGATCGTGTAGTGCCTCCCCGATGGGCACGAGTCGAGAGTCCGTGCGCCAGACCAACGTCTCGAAACGCCCTGGCAAGGAATCGCAAGCCTCCTTCACGCTTTCAAGGATCCGTTGGACGCCCTCGGCCTTCGTCGCGAAGCAGTCGCACAGCTCGCCCGTCATCGTCACCGCGAGTGCGTCAAGAGGGCCCAGACGTTCGGCAATCGTGGAGCGGAGCACGGGCGCGAGCCGGTCGGGGTCTCGCCAGAGCGCGAAGGGCCTCGTGAAGGCCTGGCCTCCATGAAGCGCTCCTTTCAAGTTGGCGCCGCCGATGTCAAGAGCCGCGATCCTCACGGAGCTGTCTCCGAATGCTCGAGCGCGCCATCCGGTTGAAACTTGACACTGCCGGATCTCCAGAGAGGCGGCGCGGGAAACTCGCCATGAATTGTCCGCAGCCAGTGCTCGGCGAGGTTGGTCGTTGAGAGCGCTCGGAGGCCGACGTAGCTTGTCGTCAGGCGCGGGTTGATCTCGACGATGCAATCCTTGGGTTCATCGCGTGCGTCCACGTCGAGAATCATGTCGACGCCGACGAATCCAAGGAGCCCGGAGATTGAGTTCACCGCCCGCAGCGCGAGCCTGCGAGCCCTTGCCTCGAGCCGGGGGGGAAGGGGCAGGCGTCCGCCCTTGTATCGAAACCCGCCGTCCACCGAAAGAAGCTGCTCACCCGAGCGCAAGGGCAAAATACCCCGCGGCCCGGCGATGCAAAGCAGGCTCGCGGAGAGGCCGGCGACATACGGCGTCGCAATGCACTCGCGGGTCGGGACGGGTAGCTCGCAGTGGCTGCGGACAAGGCAAGTCTCCGTGGACCCTGATCCCCACCGGGGCTTCACCACGGCCGGATACCCGAAGCTTGGGTCGCGTCCGGCGACGAAAGGCTCAGCTTCGACGGATGAAATTTTCAGCTGGCGAAGGAGGCGCGGAAGCTCGAGCTTGTCCGACGTGAGCGCAATCACCTCGTTCGAGGAGCCGAGTAAGCGTCCACCGACTGAGAGCACGCGAAAAGCGAGTGCCTTGAGGCAGCCGTCTAGCTCCGGAGCGATCAGCACGACACCATCTGAAACTCGGGAGAGGCGGTCAAACGCGAGCATGGACTCGTCGCCTCGGAGTCGCTCAGGGAGTGTCACAACGGAGATTCCCGGAACGTCCGCAAGATCCGTCACGAAAGCCTGGAGCATGGCTTGCCCTTCTTGTTCGAGGGACCTCGGAAACTCCCTCCCTGCGAATCCGCCGCCGGTCACATGCTCGTACACGAAGACTTGCATGGGTCGTGATTGTATACTCTGCACGGCCAGGATTGGGACATCCTGGCCAGGGCTCCCTCACCGTCGGCGCCCGAGGCGCGCCGCCAGGCGCCCAGGTGCGGGGGGTAGTCCTCCCCCGCGAGGATCACGACCAGACGGTCTCCCTCCTTGTGTATCCCCAGTCCTTTCGTACCCCTCTTCGGGAGTTCAGCGGGGCCGTGAACGATCGACAGCAGAAGCGGCCTCGCGGTTGACACCCGGTCCCAGACTTGTTACAAGCGGCGCTCCTGTCGTTCGTCTGGACTCGAGGGAACCGCGTGAACGTCTATCCCGTGCTTGACCTGAAAGGCGGGCTTGTCGTCAGGGGCCAGGGAGGCGACCGGGCCAGCTACAAGCCTGTTCAGAGCCAGCTCGTCGATTCCGCCGAGCCGTTGCGAGTTGCTCGAGCGTTCAGGGATTGTCTGGGGCTCGAGGAGCTTTACGTCGCTGATCTCGATGGGATCGGCGGCTCGGCGCCGGACTTCGCGACCCTGCGATGCTTGCTTCGCGACGGGTTCAGGCTCCTCGTCGATGCCGGTGTTCGAGTGCCGGCGGACGCCACGGCCGTGGCTGTCCTGGGAGCCGAGACCGTGATAGCGGCTCTTGAAACTCTGCCGAGTCCGGATGCGCTTGCGAGGGTAGTGGAGGCTGTCGGATCGAAGCGTGTCATCTTTAGCCTCGACCTGAAAAACGGGGGCCTCCTCTGTGATTCCGCCGGTTGGCCCTTCGACGACGCCCAGGCGGTGGCCAGGGAGGCCGTACGGCGCGGGGTGGAGCGCCTCCTCGTGCTCGATCTCGCCCAGGTGGGCAGTGGACGAGGTCCCGGCCACGTGGATTTCTTGACTCGATGGATCCGCGAATTCCCGGGAGTCGAAACGCTCTCCGGCGGTGGGGTACGCTCAGCCCGCGATCTTGAGGTCTTCGCCGCGGCGGGTGTGCACGGCGTGCTCGTGGCATCCGCACTCCACGATGGGTTGATAACGCGAAGCGAGATTGAACACCTCCGCGGCTAATGTCTTGTCGATAAATTCCTGAGCATGAAGACCCTGACCTCCCGAGTTCTCACGAGCCTTGTCTGGGTGTTCACCAATATTGCTGCCAAGAATGCTGTGCAGTTTACGCGAAACGTGATCCTTTGGCGGTTACTCAGTCGGCGAGAGTTTGGGTTGAACGGAATGGTGTGGATCGCCATTAACGGGGCCACTCTACTCCAGGACCTGGGTTTCCAGGCCGAGCTGATCCAGCGGAAAAAGGAGATTGGTGGCGCGATCTCGGTGACCTGGTATGCAAACGTCGTCATTCGCAGTGTGATCTACGTGCTGCTTTACTTCCTTTCGCCACTTGTGGCCGCGCACTTCCGCGAGCCCGAGATCCAGAGCCTTCTCCAGGTGGCGAGCCTCGGAATTGTGGTGGGCGCCTTCGGCAGCGCCAACGAGGCGATGCTCCGAAAGAATTTTCAGTTCAAGCGCCTTCTCGTGGTCGAAATGGTCGAGATGGTCACCCTGACGGTGGCGCAGATCCTTCTTGCCTGGCACGGTCTCGGCGTCTGGAGTCTGGTGTACGGTTCCATCTTTTCGAGTCTTGCGCGGTCCATCTGTCTCTGGTGGCTCGCCCCGATCCGTTTGGTGGGCTTTAACTGGCGGCTTGCGAAGGAGATGCTCCACTTCGGCAAGCACATGACGATCTCGACCCTGGGTCTCTGGTTCATCAAGAACATGGACTACTACTTTGTGGGTAAGTTCATGGGGGCCGCAGCGCTTGGGGTCTACACTCTGGCGTTCAAGCTGTCGGAGCTCATCGCCACCAATGTTGTGCGCAGCCTGGCGTCGGTGTTTTACCCCGCGTTCTCGGAAGTGGCCCACGACACGGAGCGGCTTCGCGGTGGTTGGTTGCGCGCTCTGCGCTATTCGATGCTGGTGGTGACGCCCATGGGGGTTGCCCTCATGCTTCTGTCAAGTGAGGTCATCCGTTCCTTTTACCCCGGCCAGGAGATCGCGACTGTTCCGATGACAATCCTTCTCCTCTTCAGCCTTTGCCGCGGAATCGGCACGCCGGTAGGCGATCTTGCGAAAGCCATCAACAAGCCGAGCATACTCACGAGGGCCGTGGAGATACATGCGCTGCTCATGGGCCCTACCCTTTACTGGATCACATCGCAATGGACGCCCCCGATTCAGCTCGATCTCATGGGCCCCCTGAACGCCGTCACAGTCTCGAATGAATGGCAAGGGCTCCTCATGGGCCCCGTGTTTCACTGTGCAATGGGCTTCTGGCAACCGGAGCTCGAGTGGGGTTTGATCCAGGTCTCCATCGTGGTGGCCGTGACGCCGCTTTTCGGTCTCGCAGTGAGCCTTTGGTTGACCTCACGGGAGGTGAAGTTCACCGCGCAGCAAGTCCTTGGCGCGCTGCTTCCCTCCGCGGTTTCAGCTCTCTTCATGGCTGTCAGCACGTTGGCCTTCAAGTGGGCCTGGTATGCGGCCCTGCCTGGGACTCCACCTCTCGTGGTGCTTCTGGTGCTGGGTCCGTTTTCCTGCATCCTCTATGGCCTGGGTTTGATCCTTTTCTTTCCGTCGGTTGCCGCGGATGTCAGGGCGCTTCTGGGTCGGGGGAGATCATCGAAGTCGAACGCCAGGGCTCCGGCGTAGCAGGGCGATGCTTTCTTGACGAGATCTGGATTGGCTCCTCGCGGCCACGATGGGGACTTGCTGGCCAACGCTTCCCACCATCGGCGCCAGAGGCGCCCGGTGCAGGGGACCCATAGCACGGAGCCGTGCATAATGGATACCTGAAATCAAGATGACAACGGATCCCACTCCCATCCACCTCCCCTGGCGTTCGGCCCTGCTTGACCCACGAACCTATCCGCATCCTGTGGACGATATCCAGGTGGTTGAGACTCACATCTCCGTGGTCGCGCTCACTGGGCCCTTTGCGTACAAGCTCAAGAAGCCTGTGAAGTTTTCCTTCATCGATTTTTCGACCCTCGCGCGGCGGCATTGGTTCTGCACGGAGGAAGTACGCCTCAATCAGCGCACTGCCCCGGATCTTTACCTCGATGTCGTGCCCCTCGTGCAGGCCGGGTCCGGGTACTGCTTCGGGGGAGAAGGGGAGATTGTGGAGCACGCTCTGCGCATGCGGCAGTTTGCGCCCCAAGACAGGCTGGATCGGGTCGCGGCTCGTGGACAGCTCGCGGACGCCCTCTTGATCCAGTTGGCGGACGAGGTGGCGAGGCTGCACTCCTTGGCCGGAGCCCATATTCCTTCGATTGCGGCCACTCATCCGGAAAGGCTGAGGAGGATCTTCGAGGAGAACTCGCTTCTTCTCCCCGACACGCCACAGGAACAATCGCTCCGAGAACGCTTCGCGGCACGACTTCGGAAGCTCAGTGGGCTCCTCGGCGAGCGGGCCCGGTGTGGTCGAGTTCGGGAATGCCACGGGGATCTTCACCTGGGAAACATCTGCATGTGGAAGGGCCGCCCCGTACTTTTCGACTGCATCGAGTTCAGTGAGGACCTTCGCGTCATTGACGTGCTCTCGGACACGGCGTTTCTTTACATGGACCTGATCAACTCGGGCCTCCTTGACGGCGCGGTCGGGTTTCTGAATCGCTACCTCGAGAAGACGAGCGACTACGGAGGGCTCGAGGCTTGGCCCCTTTTTCTTGCCTATCGCGCCCATGTCAGAGCCATGGTGGCACACTTGACCTCCCGGGCAGCGGACATCGATCCTGCAGCGCGGGAGGAACTTGAGGCCCGTCGGCAACGCTATCTTGCGTTCTCGGCTGAGGCTCTTGAGCCGCCAAGGCGCGGCATTGTCCTGACGGTAGGTTTGCCCGGGAGCGGCAAGTCCACAGAGGCCCTCCGAATCGCTCGCTCGGAGAGGGGCGTTCGCATTCGCTCGGATGTTGAGCGTAAGCGGATTCACTCCACCAACCCGACGGCGGACCTTTACTCGGCGGAGATGAATCGACTCACCTACGAGGTCATGGTCGCCCATGCGCGTGCCGCCAGCATCGGCGGACTTCTCCCCGTGCTCGATGCCTCGTTTTTGCGCCAAGCGGACCGTGCCCGTGTACTTCGCTTGGCGTACGAACTCCAGGTTCCTCTCCGAATCCTGCACCTGACTGCCCCGCTGGACGTGCTGGAGTCGCGGATCGCTGCTCGTAGGTCCGAGGGCACGGACCCCTCGGACGCAAACGCCGGGGTGCTGAGGCAAATGGCCACTTGCTTGGAGCCCTTCACGCCCGAGGAAAAACTGTTCGTGACCGAACTTCGACAGGACTGAATCACGGTCTTGCAGGTCTGTTCCTCACGCCGGCGGGGTAAAGTCTCGAGGGCTTCCATACTCCTCGCGGGGGAGAAAGACCTTGCTCGCACCGGCCGCCAGTTGGCGTCCTCCCCCTCCCCGGCGCTTGGTAAGCGCCGGGCGCCGCCGCGCCGACTTGTTCAACAGGCTGGTAAGGAAGCGTTGGCCAGGATGTCCCCATCTTGGCGGCAGTTATTTTTTTGGAGTCTCGACCGCCAGGATGGGGCAAAGGGCCTTGCGGACCAGACGGTCCGTGGTGGAGCCCACCAGCATGCGGTCAATGAGGCTGTGTCCGCGCACGCCCACGACGACCAGGTCGATCTTGTTCGCCTGCGCATAGCGCGCCAACTCCTCGTGCGGGTTGCCGGTCGTGAACGCCGTCTTGATTTCGCACCACGCACGATCTTCCGCCGAGGCCAGTGCTTCGAGCTTGCCCCGTACCGTATTTTCCACAGCCTTTTCCAGCTCCTTCGCCAGCGCGCCCGTGGTGGCATCCATGTGCTTGTACAGCGTCGGCTCGATCGAGTGCAGGAGGTGAAGCTCGCTCTGGAATTCCTGGGCAAGGCTGAGCGCATACTCAAGAGCAAGGGCTGATCCTGGCGAGAAATCACAGCCCACGAGGATTCTTCGCGGCGTCCACTTTGTTCCCACTCCAGCGCCAGCGGGCTCGGGTTCTCGCAGGGTAAGGAGCGGACGGTGCAAGGTATGAAGCAGCCTCTCGACCACGGATCCCAACAGGACCCTGCTCAAGCCAGATCTTCCATGAGTGGTCGCCACAACGAGGTCGGCTCCCTTTTCCTCCGCCACGCTGGCGATAGCCATCGCAGGGTCGCCCTCGATCACGAGGGCTTCCCAGGGAATGGTTTGACCACTCATCAGCTCCCGAATCTTGCGTTCAACATCCTCGGATAGCTCTTTCGATCGCGTCGGAAGAACAAGCATGCTGGCGTCGTAGAGCCCTGCGGTGGTGAAATCAAGAACGTGGCAGACTTGGAGCTTTGCCGAGAACTTTGCCGCGAGTGACACAGCATAAGGCAACCCTCGATTGGATGACTGTGACAGGTCGGTAATGAACAAGATCTTTTGAAATCTCACGCGCATTTTATTCTGCCTTTCCTCTTGAACTTCGCCCTTCCGCAGGCAAGGCGAGCACATGCCGTGCCCTTGCTGGCTGCCAGCCTGCCGAAAGCAAGAATCCTGCATGAGAAGACCCCCTGAGTCATCAGGGCCGGGTCGTTATGTCGCCAGGCGGCGAGAGTGCATGCGCAGACTGGAATCCCTGCGGGCAAGGGATGCCAGCGCAAACTTGCGATACGCCCCATTTTGCATGACCAAGGGGCGGAAAAACCCACTGAGTGGTAAATATTTCGCTGCGCTGCGGTCAGGAATTTCCCATCTTCAGCTTCGATAGCCATGAGCTTCAACTCGACGGAGAGCCTCGCTGAATTGCAACACGGAATTGTAAGGCAAAGATTCTCTCCGGTAGCATGTTAACCAGTCAATCATTCCCTTCCAGGAGATTCGCCATGCCAAAGACTCTTGTGCGCATCGTGCTCTTATCCTTCCCAATGCTGTTGGGCATGTCGCTAGCCGTGGTCGCACAGCCGCAGGGATTCACTTCCTTGTTCAACGGCAAGGACCTCACTGGCTGGAAGGGTCGCGTCAACGACCCGCCGGGACGCGCGAAGATGTCCCCTGCGGAGCTTGCGAGGGCACAGAAGTCCGCTGATGAGAGCATGAACGAGCACTGGAGGGTCGAGGCTGGAGCTCTCGTCTTCGACGGGAAAGGCGACAACCTCGCCACGGTGAAGGATTACGCCGATTTTGAGTTGCTCGTCGAATGGAAGATCGAGGGAACCGGCGACAGCGGGATCTACCTGCGAGGCACCCCGCAGGTGCAGATCTGGGAAAGCCCCGTTGGGTCTGGTGGGCTTCACAACAATCTGAAGAATGCCTCGAAGCCAACGAAGAAAGCGGACAGGCCGGTCGGCGATTGGAATGCGTTCAGGATTCTGATGGTCGGCGATCGTGTGACAGTGAATCTCAACGGCGAGCAAATTGTCGACAAGGTCGTGATGGAGAACTACTGGGATCGTTCCCAGCCGATTTACCCTGGTGGCGCGATCGAGCTCCAGAGCGAGGGAAGCAGGGTCCACTTTCGTAATATCTACGTCCGAGAGCTCCCGTGCGTGGAAGGCGGCAGGGCTCCCGACTGCGTGCTGAAGAAGGGAGCCCGTGTGGCCATTGTGGGCGACTCGATCACGGAGCAAAAGCTCTACAGCCGGTTCATGGAGGCCTACCTGATCGCGTGCCTTGCCGGGCTGGACCTGCGCGTGATCCAGCTTGGATGGGGCGGTGAGCGGGCGCCGGGATTTGCAGCCCGCATGGAGAATGATCTCATGCCCTGGAAGCCGGACGTGGTGACGACATGCTACGGCATGAACGATGGCTCTTACCGAAAGTATGAGAAACCCATTGGCGACGCTTACGAGAAATCGATGGCCGAAATCGTGCAGCGATTGAAGTCGGCTGGAGTGACTGCCGTGGTCGGCTCGCCGGGAGCCGTCGATTTCAATAGTTTCAAGAAGCTCTCCCCCACGGACTACAATGCCAACCTCGCTGAATTGCGCGACATCGCGAAAACCATCGCAAGGGCCGAGGGCATGCCCTTTGCTGACGTCCACGGCTCCATGGTCGAGGCCATGACAAGGGCCAAGCCAGTGCTCGGTGAGAATTACGATGTGTGCGGGAGCGACGGTTTTCACCCCAATGCGAACGGCCATATCCTCATGGCCTACGCGTTCCTGCGCGCAATGGGCTGCGATGGTGATCTGGGCTCGATCACAGTCGACATGAAGGGCTTTGCGACGGCCGAGGGCGGGCACCTCGTGCTTGCATCCTCGCCGGGCAGGGCGCAGGTCGAGAGCCGACGCTACCCGTTTTGCTTTGACGGCGATGGCAAGTCGCCCAGCTCGACGCGCAGCATCGTCCCCTTCACTCCCTTCAACGAGCACCTGAATCGGCTCATCTTGACCGTGAGGGGGCTCTCGAGCGGCCGCGCGAAAGTAAGGTGGGGGAGCGCGGTGATGTCCTTCTCGAAGGAGAAGCTTGAGAAGGGGATCAACCTCGCGGCCGAGTTTCTCGAAAACCCCTTCAGCGAGCCCTTCCGAAAGGTGGACGAGCTCGTGGGGAACAAGCAGGCCTTCGAGACGCAGGTCATCAAGGAAGGCATTACAAGCTTCCGGAGAGTTCGTGATCTGCTGGGTGGCGAGGACGCCGAGGCCAGGAAGGCTCTCGATATCGTACGCCAGCGACTCTACGCGAAGGTGGACCCGCTGCACGAGGCTGTAAGGGCAGCCGTCACTCCGGTCCGGCACGAGATTGTGGTCGATGCGGAGTAGCAGCCCACGCAAGAAGTCCATACGAATCGTGCCAGGGCCTCCTGCAAGCACAGCAATACCTCCGGGTGCTGTCGTGTGATGGCATGTCTCCGTGCGCGTCCGGTGACTTGCAAAATAATGCGGGAATCTCTGCGCCCGTGAAGGCTTCGACAGCGGTTACACTCTTTTGGGAGACGCCAACCCATGGGAGTTGGTAACTCCACGAGCTGGTGCCTCTCAACAACCCCGCGATTCAGCGCCGGGCTGTGGGGCGACACCATGAAAGGAAGATCAAGAAGTGATGGACAAACCGCGATGCTTCTCGGGAGCCATTCTGGCGGCCACCCTTGTGAGCTGCGCCTTGAGTCCGGAGCCGCCGCCCGGGGGGAGCGTGAGGCCAAGACTCCTGCGTGTGGGTTATCGTGTGGCGAATCAGTATCAGTACCTGGACATGGACCTGACGATTCGCGCGAAGCCAACTTTCTCCGCGCCGTGTGAATTGCCCCCCGGGGCGGTGCGGACTTATGAAGTCCTTGCTTCGAGTTGCGAAAGGAGCCATGTCCTCGCTCAGGTGGAGGCGAGTGCACAAGATGAACTCGCGCAAGAGCTCCAGACTCTCTCCCTCGAGGCGCTTCGAGTTTCCATGCAGTCACCGCGGCGGAAGCTGGATTGGCACTTCCTGGCCCTGGCCGCATACCTGGGGGATGTGCCAACGTTGCTCCGGGGCGAGGAAGTCGATGAGATCGTGAGGGCGCTTCATGTATTGCGCAATCCCGTGCCTCTCTTCGAGGCTCTCTATCCGTGGGCCCTCCATTTGAGTGAAGCTCACGTTGCAGAGTTCGTGCGCGATGATCGGGTGAGCGCACGCCTCCTGCCGCTGGTGAGATCGGCTCAGCTTGGGGATTTGTCATCGCTGAAAGAAATCTTTCGGCTCTCGCTGGAGTACCATGCCGCGCTGCCCTCGTTTCACGCGGCGTTGCTGGCCCTGTTCCCCGTCGGGTTGAATGAAGAGCTCTACCTGACCGAGCCACACGATGGCTCTGGCCCCGAGACGGCGGCCTTCATCAACAAGCTGGAGGCCGGCCTCGCGCGTGCTGAATACAGGACGGTGCCCATCCTGGGTTGGCGTTTGGAGCGTGGGGCGAGGGATGGTTCCTCAAGATGATTGACTCCCACGCGCATCTCTATTACGAGAAGTTCGACGAGGACCGAGACCAGGTAGTCTTGCGGGCTCGGGAGGCGGGTGTCGTGCGGGTGATTAACATCGGTACTGACGTTGCCACCTCGGAGAAGTCCCTTGAGCTTGCGAAGCGTTACATGGGCTTTTACGCGACCGTGGGGTTGCACCCGACCACAAAAGTTGTCGACCTCCTGCGCGATATCGCCCTCCTCGAAACTCTCGCCAAGGCCAATCCCGACCGAGTCGTGGGTGTGGGCGAGATCGGCCTCGACTATTACTGGAAGGATGTGGCGCCGGCCGCGCAGAAGGAGAGCCTCGCCGCCCAACTCGACCTCGCCCGGCGGCTTGGACTGCCCGTCGTCTACCATTGCCGAGACGCCCTTGAGGACTTGTTTGCTTTTCTTCAGCAGGAGCGAATCCAGCCGCCTGGAGTTTTCCATTGTTTCTCGGGCGGCCCCAGCGATGCCGAGCGTGCGCTGGCGCTGGGTTATCACGTCAGTTTTGCAGGCAACGTGACGTATCCAGGGGCGGTCAATCTCCAGGCCGCCTTGCAGGTGGTGCCTGTGGAGAAGCTCCTGCTTGAAACTGACTGTCCGTTTCTTGCGCCGCAGCCTGTGCGAGGCAAGCGAAACGAGCCCGCCCACGTCGGGCACACCCGCGACTTTATCGCGAAATCGAAGGGGATCGATCCCGGCGAGCTCGAGCGCATCACAGAGGCAACGACAGTCTCGCTATTTGGGCTGTCTTGATGCGGCTCTCGGCGCCAGGCTTCCTGACGTCAACTCGCTTTGCCTGGGGGCCACGCGCTGTAAACAGGCGTTGGGATTCTCTTGTGGGCGTGCGATCATCAGGCCAACAGGTCCCTGAGTACGATCCGAAAAGATCGCACTCCGATCCGATCGCCGCCCTTGCACGATGCCAGAGGTCGTGACTCCTTCAGCCTCGAACTGGTCGAATGTTACCGGTTTCCTGTCCTGCGCCCCTTCCGATCGGCCGAAAGATGGGAACCATTGAGGGGTATCGCGGCGGCAAGCTTTCCGGCAATCCCCCATGGATGAGCCAAGGAATTCCGCGTCCTTGCCTCAGGCGTTGAGAGATATTCCTGAAGTACCCGCCAGCGATGCGTCGTACTATACTTCGTGAGGTAGGAGGAGAGCATGCAGAGCCAAGGAACTATCAGCGGGCCCACCTATGTTGTGACCGGAGGAGCCGGGTTTATCGGCTCGAACTTTGTGCGTCACGCGCTGAGGAAGACAGCCGCACGTGTCATAGTTTTTGACAGGCTGACCTATGCCGGAAGCCTCTTGAATTTGACCGAGGTCTCCAGCAGCTCCCGGTTCACGTTCGTGCAGGGAGACATCGCCGATCGCGAGGCGGTTGATGCACTTTTTCGAGACTGGCGCCCCGACACGGTCGTCAACTTCGCGGCGGAGACGCACGTGGACCGATCCATTGACGGGCCCGGAGAGTTCATCAGGACCAACCTGGTCGGCACCTTTGAGCTACTCGATGCTGCGCGCCGCCAATGGGCGAATCTTGCAGATGAGGCGAAGCGGCGTTTCCGCTTTCTCCAGGTCTCGACCGACGAGGTCTACGGCTCCCTCGGCGATACGGACCTCTTCTGCGAGACAACGCCCTATTCGCCCCGGTCGCCTTACTCCGCGTCAAAGGCTGGCGCCGATCACCTGGTCTGCGCCTATCGGCACACCTATGGCCTTCCTACCCTGATCACCAATTGTTCCAACAACTATGGGCCGTTTCAGTTTCCGGAGAAGCTGATTCCGCTCACAATTTTGAATGCCGTCGAGGGCAAGGACCTCCCGATCTACGGCGACGGTGGTAACGTGCGGGACTGGCTCCACGTCGAGGACCATTGCTCGGGCATCTTGCTCGTGCTTGAGAAGGGCGAGCCCGGCGAGAAGTACAACATTGGAGGCGGCAACGAGCGCACCAACTTGCAGGTGGTTGATGCCATTTGCTCAGCCCTGGATCGAAGACTCCCGGCGTCGAGGAACCCCGCGCTGGTGACAAGGGGCCTCGGTAGCTACCTGGACTTGAAGACTTTCGTCACGGATCGACCAGGACATGACCGAAGATACGCCATCGATTCGAGCAAGATTCGCTCCCAGCTGGGTTGGAGCCAGCAGCATACTTTCGACGCTGGCATCGAGGACACTGTGCGCTGGTATTTAGAGAATCGGGAGTGGTCTGAGAAGATTCAGGCTGGAAAGTACGAGCGTCAACGTCTGGGATTGGCTGAGATGGGAGTCCAGGCGTGAATCTGAAAGATTGGGTTGACGAAGGATGGAGCGTGACGGCTTGGTGACTGACAGGATTCGAATTCCAGGGTTCTCACGTGCGGACCTTCATATTCACACGAATTACTCTGACGGCGTTGCCTCGCCGGAGGACGTTCTCAACTATTACGCAATCCATTCCGAAGCCAGCGTCATTGCGATCACGGACCACGACACGATCGACGGGGCGCTTCACGCGAAGCGCCACGCTGAAAATCATGGCGACGTTTACGGGCACATCGAGGTGATCGTGGGGGAAGAGGTGTCGACGAGCGACGGGCACGTGATCGGGCTCTTCATTGACCAGTGGATTCCTCCGGGCATGAGCGCCCGGAGAACTGTCGAGGTGATCCATTCCCAGGGCGGCATTGCGATTGCGCCTCATCCCTACACGAGCTGGATGCGTTGGGCAGGGCTCATCGGCGTTGGGGACCTGATCAAGGAGATTCCGTTTGACGGTGTGGAGACAAGAAATTCCAACTTTACCGAGGTGTTCGCGAACCGTAAGGCCGTTCGGAACGCTGGCGATGTCGCTCGGCTGGGCAACTCCGACGGGCACTTTCTCGGGGCGGAGGGGCATTGCTTCACTGACTTCCCCGGCCGCACCGCCGAGGATCTGCGTCAGGCAATCCTCGAGCGTTCGACGCAGCCAGGGGGACGATGTTACGGCCTGTGGACGCTTTGCAAATTTGTGCTGGGGCAGGCCCGCGCGCGTGGCTCGATCTGGCCGCGCAGAGGAGACTTTCGACGAGAGTCTGCTGTGGGCGGGTTGCAGATTCGCATTCATCGGGAACCGGCTCAAGACATGGCGACCGTTGCGCCCCTGGGTCGCATTGATGCCCTGTCGATGCCGGAGCTCAAGGAAACGCTGCGACTCCTGGCGCAGGCACGACAGTCGGTCATAGTGGATCTGTCGTGCGTGGGCGGGGTCGATGCCTCCGGCGTGACGGCCCTTGTTGCCGGGCTGAGACATGCCCGGGAAAACGGCGTCGGGTTCTGCCTTGCCGGCGTTCCACCGGTTTGCCAGCGTGCGCTGCGAGGCGCGGGGCTTTCGCGCGTGTTTCCGCAAACGGGATCGATCGGAGGAGCCAGGGCTGTCGTGCTGGGACAGGCCAACAGCGTCCCCGGGGTGGTAAATGCCAAAGACGGTGGCGCGAGGAAATGCGTGGGAGGAGGCGTCCAGTGAAAGTCATCCCGGGCGAGCTGGAAGGGACGAAGATTCTCGAGCCCGTGGTGCATCGCGACCAACGAGGCTTTTTCCTTGAGACGTATCACGCCAGGAAGTATGCCGAAGTGGGATTGCCGACATTCGTGCAGGACAACCATTCTCGCTCTGGCTTTGGAACTCTGCGGGGTCTTCACGCGCAACGGTGTCATCCACAGGGAAAGCTTGTGCGGGTGATCGAGGGCGAGATCTACGATGTGGCTGTGGATGTGCGGAAAGGTTCGCCGACCTTTGGCCGCTGGATGGGTGTGGTTTTGTCAGCGGAGAACTTTCGTCAGATATACGTGCCTCCTGGTTTTTTGCATGGCTTCTGTGTCGTGAGCGAGATGGCACAGGTCGAGTACAAGTGCTCAGACTTTTACGACCCGTCGGACGAACTCGCCGTAATCTGGAACGACCCCGGGCTCGCGATCACCTGGCCCGTGGCCAGGCCCATCCTCTCCGAGAAGGACCAGTCCCATCCGACGCTGGATCGGATCCTCGAGAAGCTGGCGACCTATCAACGGTAGGGCCGCGAGCCAGCCTTGAGGTTCACAAGTTCGGCATCAACTCTGTCCGCAGTGACACCCGCGTTCGGTGGATTTGTGACTTCACTGTTCCAGGCGCGACTTGGAGTAGAGTGGCGGTGGACCTGGTTCTTACAGGACACGTTCACTATTGCCACCGGACGCGCCGCATTGGCCGGGCGTGGGACCCGAAGAGTGAATGCGTTTACCACATCACGACGGCAGCCGGAGGTGTGTCACTCCATACTCCTCGCGGGGGAGGAAGACCTCCACCGCACCGGCCGCCTGGCGGCGTCCCTCCGTCTCGCGTCTTGTGCTCGCTCCGACCGTTGGAGCCAATTTCAGTAGTCGCTCCTGGCTTCGGACGGCTGTACGCCCGCGATGCTGTCCCGCCGCTCTCTACGCCTTGTGCGGCACGGCTCGGACTTTTCGTACTCTCCGTATACGTCTTCGTCCTCGCTCCCGGGGTACCCGCGAGAGAGGGCCGAGCGGGCATTCGCTCGGCCTCGGGCCTTACGGATCGACTACTGAAATAGGCTCTTGGCCGCTTCGGAACGAGCCGTCTTCACGACGGATCGCCGACGTTCGAGCGGCAAGAGCGTCCCGGAACTTGCAAATTGGGCGGGCCGCTAGAGTGCCGCCCAGTGCGCTCGGTTACTCCACTCCATGTTCGGCAAGCCATCTCTCGCAGTCGAGGGCAGCCATGCAGCCAGTGCCGGCGGCGCTGACGGCCTGGCGGTAGACTTTGTCGACGACGTCGCCGCAAGCGAAGACGCCCTCAACGTTCGTGAGCGTCCGGCCCGGCCTCACCTTGATGTAGCCGACCTCGTCCAGTTCGAGCTGGCCAGCGAGGAACTTCGAGTTGGGATCATGGCCGATTGCGTAGAAAATTCCGCTGCAAGGTATTGACCGCGCCTGGCCGGTCTTCACGTTCCTGAGCCTGGCCCCCGTGACCTTGTCGGTCCCTTCGGCATCCTCCAGCACGCTGTTCCACACGAGCTCGATCTTGGGATGTTTGAGTGCTCGCTCCTGCATGATCTTGCTTGCCCGCAGCTCATCGCGTCGGTGCACAAGATAGACCCTTGAAGCGAACTTGGTAAGGTAGGTCGATTCCTCGACCGCAGTGTCGCCCCCGCCGATCACGACCAGGTCCTTGTTCCGGAAGATTGGGAGCGCCCCGTCGCACACTGCACAGGCGCTGATTCCCTTCGTCCAGAGCCTCTCCTCGCCAGGTACATGGAGGCGCTTCGCATTGGCACCGGTTGCGACAATGACGGCGTGAGTCTCGACTTCCCGTTCGGATGTCTTTACGCGGAAGGGTTTCTTGGAGATGTCGACGTGAACGACATCCTCCCCAACGCATCGGGTGCCGTAGTCGATCGCCTGCTTGCGAAAGTGCGCCATGAGCTCGGGGCCCGAGATACCGGGGTGAGGGAAGCCTGGGTAGTTCTCAACCTCGGTGGTGGTCATGAGCTGCCCACCCGGGATTCCGCCCGCCTGGAAACCCTCGAAGAGGAGCGGCTTCAAGTTGGCTCGACCCGCGTAAATGGCTGCGGTAAACCCGGCGGGGCCGGAACCGACGACGACGACTTTCTCCATTCGCTGTGTGTCCTTCAAAAACTACTTGAGTAGGCTGTTGGAAGCCCTGAGTTTAACCAGTTGCCGATACCTTCGCCAGGCAGGCCGAGGGAGGCATACCGCACGCGGGCAGTGATGAGATCTTTTGCAGCCTGCGAAAGGTTGCGGCTGCTCGCGCCAGAGGCGCCCGGCGCCCATCAGGCGCCGAGGAGGGGGAGGACGCGTGTCGCGGCCGACGTGGGGGAGGGTCCGCCTCCCCCACCAGCAGAAACGAGCAGCAGGCTTGAGATGGTCTTCCTCTGCCCATTCGGAATGTCTCATGTGTGGGAGCGCGAGGTATAGATAGTGGCTCATGACGCCTGGCGTATGCCCCTGGTTGCGCCACGTCCCGTTTGTCTTCTCTTGACGGCCAGCTTATATTCCTTTTTCGATTTGCAACCATGGATCAAGGAGCTTTCATGCAACTGAAACCTTGGAACCCCTGGGAGGAGCTGGAGCGGATCCAGGCCGGGATGGACCAACATCTACGCGCCTTTCTCGACAGGCTGCGACAGACGGTTCCCGGAAATCCGATCGCTTTTGTGCCCCCGATTGACGTGGTTGAGTCGGACGACGAGTACCAGTTTTACCTGGCGCTTCCCGGCATGGTGGAGGAGGACATCGACATCTTGGTTGAGGGCCGGCAGTTGATCATCAGGGGCGAAAGAGAGTGTTTCTATGAGCCAAGGCAATTGATCGTTCATCAAGCCCAGTGCAAGTACGGCTTTTTCGAGCGGCGCATTGAGCTCCCCAAGGCGGTTTCAAGCGAGGGCATTCGGGCGAGCTACGAGGCCGGGGTGCTCTCGATCCACGTTCCGAAGACGTCGCCTGCAGCGCAAGAAGAGAAAGTCGACGGAGGTCTGGCTTGAGCACCCAACTTGGCAAGGACTATTACAAGATCCTCGGGGTAAAGAAGGATGCAAGCGAGGAGGATCTGCGCAAGGCGTACCGAAAGCTTGCCCTCAAGTACCACCCGGACAAGAACCCCAACAACCCCGAGGCGGAGCGGAAGTTCAAGGAGGCCGCCGAGGCGTTCGAGGTGCTCTCGAACAAGGAAAAACGCGAGACCTACGACGCGCGTGGAGACGAGGGGTTGCGTGACATGGGCTTCGAGGGCTTTCAGACGAATGAGGACATCTTCTCGCACTTCGGCGATATCTTCGGCGACGTCTTCGGCCAACGCTTCTACCGCCGCCAGGCCGTTCAGCCTCAAAGGGGCGCGGACACCCGGTACTCGCTCAACGTCAGCTTTCTTGAGGCGGCGCTCGGCACGAGCCGGGATATTTCGGTTGAGGGGCATGTGACCTGCATGGACTGTCAAGGCACAGGTGCCGTGGGAGGCAAGCCGCAAGTTTGCTCCAAGTGTGCTGGTACGGGCCATCAGTCGCGCCGCGGCCGGGGCCAGGGTGGATTTTTCTCCGTCAGCTCCGAGTGTGACGCCTGCGGCGGGTCGGGTCAAAGCCCCGAAAAGGGCTGCCGTATCTGCGGCGGAAAGGGCAGGGTGTACCGTGAGAAGCGTTTGACGGTGAAGATTCCGCCGGGTGTTGCCGACAGCCAAGTCCTGCGATTGCCGGGACAGGGCGAGGCGGGAACCCATGGTGGGCAAGCCGGCGACCTGCTCCTGGAAGTGCATGTCGACTCGCACCCCGAGTTTACGCGGGATGGGCTCAACATTCGCTCGCTTGTGAAAGTGCCGGTGAAGACGGCTCTCCTGGGTGGTGATGTCGAGGTCACCACGCTGCGCGGCACGCTCGCCTTGCGAGTGCCAAAGGGGACCTCTTCCGACTCCTGGCTCCGTCTTCGAGGTCAGGGAATCGAGACGCGAAGCGACAAGGGAGACCATCTTGTACGTGTCGTGATCACGGTGCCCAAGGATCTCTCGCCCGAGGCGCTGGAGGCGGTGGGCAAGGTGCTCTAACGGCCCAGTCCGCAGACCGGAACGAGTCAGAACAACTACCAGCGGGTGTCAACCCACTTCCGGAGGCTCCGGCGGAAACCCCTCTGGATAGAGAGTGCGGAGCTTGCCGAGCCTTGCTGGCGACATGGCCGCCTTTACAAGAGCGCCCTCGGTGAGGTACTCGGTTGAGAGCAGGCGTCCATTTTCGCGAATGTAAGCGAGAATCTCTCCACGGGAGTGCGGGATCAACACCTCCAAATTCCTGTCCTTCCCGTGAAGGCGGTCCACGAGCGCCTCACGAATCGCAGGGATGCCCTGGCTTGTGACAGCCGAAACCTCGAAGGCCCGCTCTCTCGGCAACAGGTGCTCCGAGAGGTTGCGGGCTTCGGGGAGGCGATCCGGCGGGATGGCATCCCACTTGTTGAAGAGAACCCACGTCTCTTTCTCCTGGCACTCGAGATCCTCAAGCACCCGCCTCACCGTCTTCATTTGCTGGAGAGCCTCCGTCGAGCTGGCGTCGACCACGTGGAAGAGGAGGTCGGCGTATTGTGTCTCGGTGAGCGTGGCTTGGAAGCTCGCGACCAGGTGGTGGGGCAGCTCTCGGATGAAACCGACCGTATCGCTCACGAGCACGTGCCGGTTGTCCTCGACGAGCCAACGGCGGACGCGAGTGTCGAGCGTCGCGAAGAGCTTGTCCTCGACCAGCTCTTCCGAGCCTGTCAAACGATTCAGGAGCGTCGATTTTCCAGCATTCGTGTAGCCAACGAGCGCGATCACAAATTCGTTTCTTCGGTGGAGAAACGACGCCTCCCTCTGTCCTTCAAGGTCCCGTAGATCTCGTTCTAGCTTCTGGACTCTTGTGCGGACGATCCGCTTGTCCTCCTCGAGTTGGGTTTCTCCGGGGCCTTGCATTCCGATCCCGCCCTCGTAGCGGGAGAGGTGCGTCCAGAGACGTTTCAAGCGAGGAAGGCTGTACTTGAGCTGCGCAAGTTCCACTTGCAGCTTCGCCTGACGTGTGCGGGCACGTCGGCTGAAAATGTCCATGATGAGCTGGCTGCGATCGACCACCTTGCGCTCCGTGAGCTTCTCGAGGTTGCGCTCCTGGGCTGGACTCAGGTCGTTGTCCGTGATGACGACGTCGACATCGAGCGATTGCGACAGGCTTGCCAACTCCGTGACCTTGCCTTTTCCAATGTAAGTCGCCGGGTGAGGACGGGCGAGGTTCTGCACCATGGAACCAACGACAATCGCCCCGGCCGTTTCTGCCAGGCGAGTGATCTCGGCCAGTGGGTCCTCGATCTCTCTCCGGCCCTTGATCGTGGCCTTGACGATCAACGCGCGCTCGTTTTTCGCGAATCCCGAGGAGTTGTCGGCTTGCATTGTCTATATTGCGGGGCTCCTATGCCCCGGGCCGCCTGAGGTCATCTCGTGTGACAGTCTGGTGTTTGTGCCAGCGGGCATCGTCCCGCCTGGGGAAGTCGGTTCGGAAGTGCACACCTCTTGACTCCTCTCTCCTCAACGCCGAGATCGTGAGCAGGTATGCCGTGACAAGCATGTTCTGTAAGGTCCAGCTTGGAACTTCATGGAAGTCGCTTCCGAGTACGTAGGGCACCCACGAAGCGATCTGCTTGAGGGCGGAGCTGAGCTCGGGGCCGTTTCGCTCGAGCCCGACCTTGAGCCAGAGGAGGCTTTTCAAGCTGACTGTCAGATCGTTGAGATCCAGTGCCGGGGCCTTCGGGCCTGGGCTCGTCGGCGACCCTTCGACGGAGAATGGCTCCGGTGCCGCGCATCCTCTGGCTTCCGCGGCAGCCCTGCGTCCAGCTCTGTGACCGAACACGAGGCCTTCGAGGAGAGAGTTTGACGCCAGGCGATTGGCTCCGTGGAGTCCCGTCGACGAGACCTCGCCGGCGGCGAAGAGCCCTGGCACAGTCGTGCGGCCTTCAAGGTCCGTCTTCACTCCGCCGATTGAGTAGTGTGCGCTGGGTCGCACGGGGATTGGCTCCTTCAAGATATCGATCCCGAAGCCGCGCAGGATCTCAAGGATCCGGGGAAACCTGGCCCGGATTTTTTCCGGGGCGATCGCCGAGAGGTCGAGCCAGACCTTGTTTTCGCGCCGCTCGCGCATGACGGTGACGATTCCTCGGCTCACGACATCGCGCGGTGCCAGGTCGCCGAGTGGATGGAAGCGGTGCATGAAAGTGTTGCCGGCGCCGTCGCGAAGGACGCCACCCTCACCTCGGACGGCCTCGGTGATCAGGAAGCGGTCGGCGCCTGCGAGGTAAAGCGTCGTGGGGTGAAACTGCATGAACTCGAGGTCCTGGAGCGCGGCGCCGGCGCGAAAGGCCATGGCGATTCCATCTCCCGTGGTGACTTTCGGGTTGGTGGTCTCGCGGTAGAGGCGCCCGGCACCGCCCGTGGCCAGAACTACGCGGCGAGCCCAGGCGCACTCGAGCTCGCTGTCGGGGCGGAGCAGCACGGCGCCCATTACCTCGCCACTGCGGGTAACAAGGTCCACCGCAAAAGTGTGCGCAAGGATGGTGATGTTCGGACGTTCGAGGACGGCATCGAGAAGCACCCGTTCGACCTCGCGTCCCGACGTGTCACCGCGATGGAGAATGCGTGGATGTGAGTGGCCGCCCTCGAGGGTCAAGTGGATTTTGCCGCTCGGCTCCCGGTCGAAGTTGGCGCCCATCTCGAGTAGACGCTGGACTTCAACAACGCCCTCGGTGGCGGTGAGTTGCACCGCCTCCTCGTCAGCGAGTCCGTCCGAAGCGCTCAGTGTGTCCTTGACGTGGCTCGAAAGCGAGTCACCGGTCGCCTCCGGGTCAATTACCGCCGCCACTCCGCCCTGCGCGTAGATAGTCGCGGTTTCCTCCAAGGCATCCTTGGCCACCAGGAGAACCTCGATCCCCGGGTCATCGGACGCGGCCAGTGCGGCGCTGAGCCCTGCCACTCCGCTTCCGATGATCAGGACATCCGTGAAGCGGTGTGGAATCTTTGAAACCCTGAACGAGACAAGGTAGCGCCGAAGGAGGTGCTGCGGGTGGTTCGAGGGCTCAGGCATGGGGGCACATTGTATCTCAGGTCGCAGGTCTTTCTCCCTCGCAAGAGGAATCTAGTGAACCAGGGGTTTGACCCGGATTCGGGCGGTCTTGAGCGGCCAGGCATGCTCCAGTAAACGGGACGAGAAGCTCTTTTCGTGTATTTTATTCAGTCACTGCGCTGTGTTCCCAAAAAACATTTCCGGCCCTGGGGGGCGAGTCAGGGCCCGGGTGGGAGGGCCAAGAGATGCGCCAGTCCCGGGAATCTCCGCCATCAAGCGTTTGCGGCGCAAGGACTTCAGGGCATCCGGTCGATAAACTGTGGGCTTGATATTCTGCCCGGTCAAAATGAGGCCCCAGGCTTGCACGGCATTTCACTGGTAGACGGCATATAGGCCCCCGAGAATACCCGTCTCTTCCGCTCTGAAATGGAACGTAGACTTTCACTCAAGCAATCTCCGGACACTCCCTCGAGCCGCCAGGAAGGCATCGCCCTTCTCGTGGTGATGGTGGTGTTTGTGGTTCTTTACCTCGTGATCTATCAACTCCACTTTTCAACCAAGATGGAGGAAAACATCGCGCAGGCACGGTACGGCGAGGGCGAATCGTTCGTTGCTTGCTACTCCGCAGGCCTGTTTGTGATCACTCACCTGATCGAGGACTTGCGTAACGATCTGGGTGGCGAAATGGAGGGGCAGATAGCTCCGGGTCTCGCGGGAGCCCTGGGGAGCGGCGAGCTGCCCGCCGGTAATCGCAAGGTGGAGCCTAAAGCAAAGGATAGAGCGAAGACTGGAGCGAAGACTGGAGTCGGCGGCACCTTCAGCGATCTTGGCAAAGGCGGCAGCGACGGAGCTGGCAAGAAAGTCCACGACTCACTCTATGAGAACATCTTCAACGATAATCAGCAGCAGGTGGGGGACATCTCGGTCAAAATCTCCATCGTCGACGGCGAACGTATGTTCGACCTGAATCAGCTCTTTGATTATGTTCACGTCCGTGGTGAGGAAGTTGCGGACGGCGATGCTGCCGTTTCCGAGGAGGATTTGGCCTCTGCTGTCACTGGCGCCAAGGACGGCAAGGAGGCTAGCGACCGCCTGGTAGGCAAAGTGAGCGAAAATATAGCCAGGAAGCGGGCTGAACGACGGGGCAAGACTTCCGGAACCGCCCCCAAGGACGAAGGAATTTCGAGGGTCTCGGACCTGGACACTGCCAAGCTGGCAGATGTTGCCTACGGCGATTACGAGAGCCCCGAGTTTGAATCGCCCGACCTTGTGAGGGTCGAGGCGACCAAGAAGATGGTCGAGCGAGCGATCCTCATGATGTTCAGCATCAACGAGAACCGCTACGGGTATCGTTATCAACGCAGTCGACGCTATGACGCCGGCTTGATGGCTCAGCTAATCGTCGACTATGTCCTCGAGCGGCGCAGTGGTATCTTCCAGAACCGTATTTACCTTGTTACCGAGCTCTTGAACCTTTGCTCTCCCGGTGGCGAGGGGCCGGGCGATATCACCCCAGAGATTTTTTACGGGCCTTTTCCGCGCCTCGCGGGTGATGAAGACTATCCCGCGGGCGACGGTTTTATTCTCAAGCGAGATGAGTTTGGCGACATCGTTCCCGAGTACCTCCAGGGGGACGACTTCGCTGCGGATAAAGAGGAGGAAAAACGACGCATCGCCTTCCTCGAGGAGACGCTTGGCCGCTTTGCGGACTTTGGCGGCAATGGCCTGAGCCGACTCGCAGGCAATGCCCTGACGCGCGGCATGAAGGACTTGCCGGTCGACACGGACCTGAATGGCGAGGACTATGTCGTTGACGTCCCGAAGCCGATCGGCCTCAAGGATCTTTTCACCACCTACTCGACGGGCAAGATCAACATCAATACGGCTTCCGAGCCCGTCCTCGCAGGGCTGCTGCAGTCGATTTCGGACGAAGAGGCTGATTTTGTGGCCTCGAGCATCCGCAGCTGGCGCCAGCGCTTCCCCCCGGAAGAAGAAGAGACCGGGATCGACGATGTTGATTCCAATGAGGACCGGGCCGGCTCGAAGACGAGAAAGGGCCGATCGAAGAGCTCAAGCCGCTCCAGCGAACTGGGTCAGGGCCTCGCCCCTGAGGAGGAGGATCTTTCCCGTCGGTCAAGCTACCAGGAGCTGGAACTCAACTACTTCACCGACCTCGAGGCGGAGCTGGACCTTGTTGATGGCACCGATGAAGGCCGTGAGGACCTTCTCAGGAAGGACCAAGGCATAGAAAAGGTTTCCGAGGAGGATGACACCCTTTACCGGAAGGTTGTAAATGACCTCAAGAAGGTCACCGTTTACTCGAGCACCTACTTCAACGCTGAGCTCAAGGCGAAGCCGAGGGAAGGCAAGTCAGTCAAGACGGGATTCCTCACTGTGCGTCGGGACTTGAAGCGGATGATTGTTGATGTGGTGATGTGGAAAAACCTTCAGAAATAGCCATGATGGTTCGAAGCAGAGGACCCGGTGTATGAAAGTTAGTGCCACCCATCTTCG
>SXIK01000103.1 GCA_005772855.1 Planctomycetia bacterium
CCGTTTTACGTCGGATTGACCGTCCTTACGTTTCCGATCGGCTGGGTCATGACGCGGGCCATCCTCGGCATCATGTTTCTTGGCCTTTTCACCCCGATAGGTCTTCTGTTCAAGCTCCTTGGGCGCGATGCCCTCCAGGTGAAGCGCCGGGCCGAGAAGACCACCTATTGGGCTTCCAAGAGGACGCCGTCCGACCCGAGGAGCTACCTCCGCCTCTCCTGACGAAAGAAGATCCCATGAGCCAAACTGAAAGCAACAAACCAAGTGACTTCGAGCAGGCAGTCGAGGAGGAAAGCGAAGGCTTCTTCCGCGACTTCTGGTTCTTCCTCAAGGAAAACAAGAAGTGGTGGCTGATTCCGCTGATGATCATCCTGCTCGCGCTGGGCGCAGTCCTCTTGCTCTCAGGCACGGTCGCGGCTCCGTTTATCTACACCCTGTTTTGATCAAGAAGGTCCAGCTTTCATTGCCTGGCCGCCACGTGCCCGAGCACAAGTCTTCATCTCAAAGCAGCCCGAGAAAGTGCATTGCGAACGCTGCATTCAAGACGAGGAGCAGTACCTCAAATGGTCGCTGCGGTATCAACGCGACGAGTCGGTGACCGGTGATGAGGCCGATTACGACTGCGGGCATGAGGAGAAGGTCGAGGAGGAGAGAGCCTCCGTGGAGCAAATCGAGCCACCAGCTGAAGGGCAACTTGAAAACGTTGATCGCAAGGAAGAAATAGGCGCCCGTGCTGACAATCTCGAGCTTGGGCAGACCGACTGCGAGCAAGTAGAGGGTCATCACTGGACCCGCAGCGTTGGCGACCATCGTCGCGACACCACTCGATGATCCCATGAACCACGCGAAGGCGGGTGTTTGCAAGCAAGGTTCGAACACCGAGGGCCAGATTCGACTGACGCACTGGAGTGCGATCATGCCGAGAACGACTCCACCGACAATGTGGTTGAAGGCGAAGTCGTCGAGGCTGCGCATGAGCAGCGCTCCGACAACGACCCCGACCATTGCGATGGGGAGAGTTCTACGAATATGGGCCCAGTTGGCCTGGCGTCGGAACATGCAAATGGCCAGGAAGTCTCCAAAGATAAGGAGCGGTAGAACGATCCCCGTCGACTCTCGCGGCGGAAAGACTCTCGCCATCAGCATTATGCTGACGAGGCCAATTCCGGAAAAGCCGCTCTTGGCGATGCCGATGCACAGGGCCGAGATTGCCGCAAGGGTCCAGTGGAAGGGCGTCAGGTCAAGCACGGGCACGCAAGATCCTCATCGACAAATCCGCCCTCTCCGCCGCGTCTTGGCCAAATCACGAATTGTGCTGTATTAATTTCAAAACCGCTGGTACCCGGAGGATTCATGCTGAGAAGGATTGCTGTGGTCGGAATATTGGCCCTACTGACTATCGTCGTCTCCAACTGGGGGACGGTGTGGGGCTACGGTCAAGCGCAGAACTTTACGCTACTTGATCTCCAGAAGAAACCCGTCACTTTTTCAAGTTTCAAGGGTACTCCGGTCGTTCTGTGCTTTTATTTTCTTGGCTGACCACCTTGCCGTGCGGAGTTGCCGCACTTGAGCCAGCTCTCGAAGAAGTACAAGCAGAAGGATCTAAGAGTCATCGCCGTGAATGTCCGTCAAGGCGAGACGCTCGAGACCGTGCGCCAGTTCGCGGAATCGCAGAGCCTGTCGGGCATTACGTTCCTGCAAGATGGCCAAGGAGTCGCCATGGACTATGAAGTCCGAGGCGTGCCGGCCACTTTCTTCATCGACGTGCTGGGGGAGATCGAGGCGAAGCTCGTTGGCTTTGACCCAAAGGCCACCGAGTCAGCCGTCGAGGCGATATTGCCCCCTTGACTGGAGAGCAGGCACAAATGTTTCTCCTGGCGGTTGCTCCGAAAGCTCGAATCTTGGTTCATTGCAAGACCAGGGTCATCCGCTCAGTTGATCCTCCGCTGCGGCCGGGTGGGCACGAGAGAATCTGATGCGCGAAAAAGAGGTAGCTTCATGAACGCTCGACACGCGCTGTTTCTGCTGTTGGTCCTTGTTGCTGTGGCTCAGGTGGCCTATTACACGTGGTTCGGGCAGCTTCCCGAGGTCGTCGCGTCCCACTTCGATGGGCAGGGCAACGCCGACGGCTTCATGTCCCGCACTTTGTTCCTTGGCATCCACCTTGGTGCCGTCGGGCTTGTCTCCCTGATCTTCCTTGCTCTGCCTCTGCTCTTGACGCGCATGCCGCCGGCCATGATCAACCTCCCGCACAAGGATTACTGGCTTTGCCCGGAGCGAAAGAAGGCCACGTTCGATCACGTGACTCGGCAGTTCATGTGGTTTGGATCGGCAACGCTGGCACTCCTGGTCGTCGTCATGGAGGCTGCTATACGCGCCAACCTTCCCGGTGGCGGTGGACGCTTGAATCCGTCAGCAATGTGGTGCGCCCTGGGAGCCTACGCCGCTTTCACCGTGCTCTGGGTGGTACTTCTGATTACCCGATACGCCCGCGTTCCAGGCTGACTCCCCGGAAGTTGGGGGGGGGGCTTGTCGCCGCGCTTTTAGTCGATCCGCTTCTCCCGCCAAAGCCAACGGAGCGAGTCTGGAAGGATCGCACCGCCGTGTTTTCCGTTGTGGGCGCCGCTGCCGTACTCAAAGCGGTAGTCGTACTTCTTGAAATTGAGCGCAGCGGCCATTTGCTGGTTCGCCAGGGGCCAGTTGCCGTGCTCGTTGTCGAGGTCACCTGAACCGCCCTGGAGGAAGACTCGAATGGGCTTGGGGTCCGTCTTTCGGATCATGGCCTCGCAGGCGTGGCCACCGCGGATGTTGGTGAAGCTTCCCACGTGGCTCAGCACCTTGCGAAACTCGTTGGGGCGCTCCCAGGCCACCGTCCAGGCGCAGATACCGCCCGAGCTGATGCCACAGATGGCTCGCTCGTCGGGGCTCTTCGTGAGGTTGAAGCTTTTTCCGACCTCCGGAAGAATCTCCTCCAGGAGGAAGCGAGCGTACTGATCGCTGAGTGTGTCATACTCGACGCTGCGGTTGTCCCCTCGCCATGGATTTTCGGGGAGCGTATCTCCCCTGTGACCGGGGTTGATGAAAACACCGATGGTGACTGGCATCTCGCCGCGATGGATCAGGTTGTCGAAGACGATGGGCACACGGAAGTGCCCTTTGGGGTCGATATATGCGTGGCCGTCCTGAAAGACCATGACGCAGGTTGGCTTCTTCGGATCGTACTGGGCAGGCACATAGAGGTGGTATTCCCGAATCGTGCCCTCGAAGATCTGGCTCTTCCATACATGCTTTGTCACCGCGCCCCCTGGCACACCCTCTCTTGGCTGTGAGTCGATGCCAAGGACGTGGTTGTCGTCGCCAGCAGGCGCGGACGCAGAAATCAAGGCGAGCGTGGTCAGGAAGCCGTAGGGGTGCATGGTGGACCTTGTTCTCATGGGGCGGGCGGAATTGATGGCAAAAAGACAGGTTAGCACACTGCAGCCGAGCGGCCAACAGGCAGAAGTCATCTCTGCGGCGCTCCATATCTTGCCTCCCACTGCTTCGAATGAAGCGTCCACCAGTCCCGCCAGGCCTTGACCACCTCAGCCCAGGCAGCGGCTGTGTCGCGAAGCGGTATTGCAACCGCCGAGTCGGACCAGAGGGTCAGGACACCGTGGAGCCGCCTGCGGTACTCCAACGAAGGTGTCTCGAGCTCTGCGACAAGGAGGCCAGCCATGTTCCGCCAATCCCGCCTCTGCGCAAGGCTGACCAGCCTCGATTTGACACGGGGCGCTTGAAGCTCAAGGATCGCTCGAGATAGCGTGGACGAATCAAGATCAGCGCGTGCTTCGAGCGCCAAGGCTCGAACGCGTTCCTTCTCCCATTGGGCGAAGGCCTCTCGGCTGCCCTGCTCGACCCCTGTGATCTCGGCGAGCGCCCGTTTTGCGAAGTCCGTCACTCGGTCGCTGCCAGCCCACAGCCGTAGGAGGTGGGGCACCAGCTCATCCTTCCAGTCAGGGGCGTAGTTTCGTACCGCCTCCTCGCAGATCGGCAAGAGGGCTGGCTTTCTCGTCGCGCTCACGTACTCGAGAAGCGCAAACACTGAAATAAATCCCTTGGCACCTGCGATAAAGACGAGATCCCTGTTGCTTGCCGGCGGCTTCCCTGAGTCCCCGGTCAAGATTGCCGGGGGCGCGACGGCTTCGATTCTCCTGGTGGCCCGTGTGAGGAAGAGCAGCGCAAGTGAAGTGTCCACGTAAGTGCCCCAACCGCCGTTCATTCGTTGCTTCTCGATGAGCTTCATGGCCCCTTCGGCGTACCAGTCGTGAGAGCCGAAACACTCAACCTTGCACAGATCACCGGCTTTCTCGAGGCTGTAGAGCGCGTAGTAAAGCTCCCGGCGGTCGCTCACAAATTCGTCGAAGCGATTGCTGATCCACACATACCCCGATTCGAGTGCACGATCTCCCTGCTGGATCAACTTGCGTATCGACGGTTGAGAGGCGAGTCGGCCCTTCCTGAGAGCATTCAGGGCAATGGCGAGGCTTGACACGCCCGCTGCTGTCATGCTCGCGTAGGGCTTGTCGTGGTCGGCTTTCCCCTTGCGAGGGTCGGTGTAGCCCCAACCGCCCGGGGCGGCGCGAAACACTCGCGCCGTTGAAACACGTGTGAGGCCGAGTCTGGCTTCGAGGGGTGCTTCGACGGACACCCGTCCGGGCTCTGGTTCCCCCTCGGTCGTCATCGCGCCAACAAGAAGAAGAGCCAGGCTCGCAAACATGTCATCCGGCAAGGAGATTCCGTGATCCTGAGCGATCTGTAAGCCCAGCGCGGCGAACTGAACGTTGGAAAAATCGTGTGCATTGCGCCTTGTCCCTTTCTCGTAACTCCATCCGCCCTGGTGAGGCGTCTGGGCAGCGACGAGCTGATTGGCGAGTTCGCACATCCTGGCTCGAACGGTGGAATTGTCGCCTTTTGCATGAGCGATGCTGTCAAGGAGAATGAGGTTGCATGCGATGCAGTAGGTCTTCTCGGGCCTCAGCGTTTCGAGCCTGGTAATGGCCGCCTGAATGCGGGGCTCCTCCAGGGCCACGCCAGACTTGAGAAGTGCGGCGGTTGGCAGGGCGACTCGACCGATGGGATAGTCGGAAGGAGCGTTCTTCAGCAGGCTCTCCATGCGGCGGAGAAGTTCCGCCTTGCCCTTGTCGATGGCTTCGCGAACGCCGGTCGCCAGTTCAGCTCGGGAAGCAACAGGCTGAGCTGCTTGCGCAAGCAAATGGGAGGAGCAGCAATAGCAGCAGAGGAAAAAGAATGCTGGAAGATTCATGGCAGGTTGGGTTGGGCAAGTAACAGGGCGGCGTGAGTTGGCGGCATTCTTGGGTCCGCCCCAGGGTTGGGTGGGGGCGTTGGGTATTCGGTCGGTAGGCGCCGCCGCCGCCCTGCCAAAAAAGATCTGTTAAGAAATAGCCTACCGTGGAGACATAAATATGTCAAGACATATAATTCTTAAAAGACATTATTTGTCCATTGCCTGCCGCCAGCTTCTGGCGGCTCGATCAGGGAGGGTCCACGCTCTTGCCCTGGATCGCATCTGTTGGCTTCCAGTCGAGCAGTGCTCGGTTGAGTGGCCTCTCCAGGTCGTGATAGAGCCAGGGGGCTCCCGTGGGGCGCGATTTCCAGCGTCGGTGAAGCCACAAGTACTGCTCTGGATGGCTCCGCGTGAGCTCTTCGATGACCTTAAGGTAGTCTCGGACGAGCGCGTCGGCACGCACACGGGCCCTCCGCGGCGAAGTGAGCCCTGGAGTAGCAGGCAAGTTCGAGCCGAGGTCACGGACAACGACTTGAAAGCGAGAGTCGCGATCCTTCCTCATGCAGGTGATAAACAAGATAGGTGCTGTGGTCCGTGCCAGGACGCGGGCGAAGTCTGTATGGCTCGAGGCTGGTGTGCCAAAGAAATCGAAGAATCGCTTCCTTGCAGGGCAGTTCTGATCCGCCAGTAACCCGACGGCCTCGCCGCGCCTGAGGGCCTGGCGAAGGGCCATGAGCGCTCCTTCCTTCGCGATGGTCCGGGCTCCCTGGTGGGCTCGCCGGCGAGCGACTTCTCGGTCGATGAAGGGATTCGCGATCCTGCGTGTCACGACGGCAACGTGAATTCCTCGAAGTGCCAGGTAGTGGTGGGCCATCTCCCAGTCCCCCACGTGAGCGGACAGGAAGACGAGGCCCCCGGGGTGCGATGAACGCAAGAGGGAGTCCTCGACCGGAGAGATCTCGAACAAAGTATCCACGTCTCTGGCGTATCGATCGCGGAGGACGAACCACAGAACTGAGCCCATGAAGTGTTCGAAGGAGCGCAAGACGATGAGTTGTTTGCTCTTGAGCGTAATCTTGTCGCGGAATGCGATGTCGAGGTTCCGCATCGCGATCTTCCTGCGGCGACTCATCGCACAAAAAATCCGGCCCAGGAGCCGGGCGAGACTTAGCGCCATTGCTGTCGGCAGAAGTGTCGTCAGCGCGAGGAGGAGTTTCAGCGCGGCGTAGGCGAGCAGATTCCCAAGAGCTCGAGTGAGGATCTTCACGTCTTTCCGTCGAGAGGCGCAAGAAGGTGGTCGATGCCAGGCGTCTGCGTCGCGGTGGCCTGGCTTGAAGTGAAGTGGAAGTCTTTCCGATATTCCATCGATTTTGGCGGCTTTCTGGCCCCTGGACTACCACCTGAGGATCGAATGTGCGGCAGCATTGTATCCTGTAAGCGCAGGGGGGAGGGACGCGATGCCTCGGGGCCCCGGCCGTTGCTGTCTTGCAATGTCGAAACGTATACGCTCTATTAAGTCAACGTCATGAGCAAGTTAGTTGAGGACAAGGTTGCCATTGTCACCGGCGGTAGTCGTGGGCTTGGGTTGGCGATCTCGCAAGCGCTGGCCGCCGACGGGGCACAAGTGCTCGTTGTCTCTCGCTCGGAGGAGCGGGGACGTTCCACGGTTCGAGAGATCGAACAGCGAGGAGGCATTGCTGGCGCCTTCACGGGGGACATTACTTTGCCGAATACGCCGGCGGCACTGGTTCAGGAAGCCGTGGAGCGATTTGGACGCCTTGACATCCTCGTCAACTGCGCGGGCGTGTTCTTCTGGAAGAAGTTGCTTGAATTGACCCCACAGGATTGGAACGAGACCATTGCGACCAACCTGAGCGCCCCGTTCTTTCTCACCCAGGAGGCCGCGAAGGCAATGATCGCTGCGGGGCGGGGTGGTTCCATTATCAACGTCACTTCGATTCACGGGCTGCTGGGCGATGCGAGTGTCGCAGCTCAATGCGCAGCCAAGTTTGGACTGACGGGGCTTACGCAAGCCTCGGCCGAAGCCTTGCGGGAGTTCGACATCCGCGTGAATGCCGTCGCCCCCGGCAGCATTGAGCCCGATTCAGGCGACCGGCGCAGCGATTCGCCGAAGCGCAAGGTCACGCAAGCTGATGTGGCCACGATCGTGACCTTTCTTGCGAGCGACCTTTCAAGGTCGATCACGGGTGCTACGCTCGATGCCTTCGGCAGCACGCGCAAAGTCATCAAGGCCTGAAAATTAGTGAGAAGCAAGACCATGGGGATCCCATCGGACGTAGTCCTCGAAAAGGTTCGGCAGGGTGAGGTACTCAAGGGGGTCGACCTTCGTGATTTGCAGCTCGAGAAGGCGATCCTCGTGGGGGCGCGTTTTCCGGATTGCAACTTGAGCGGAGCCCGGCTCATGGGTGCAGAGATCCGGGGGAGTGACCTGACGGGAGCGAACCTTGAAGCTGCAGATCTTCGGTACTCTGACTTGCGCGAGGCCGATTTGCGCAATGCCAAGCTCTTGCGAACGCGACTTTCCCGCTGCCAACTCGACGACGCCAGGCTCGAAGGAGCCGATCTGGGTGGGGCCGAGGTGGAAGGTGTGACGTTTGTGGCTGCTTGCCTCGCATCGACCCGCTGGCTTGAGGCCGTCATTAACGATGTTGACCTGTCGAAGGTCCGCTCGATTGAAGGGGCCGATTTCGCGGAAGCCGACCTGGACTCCGTGCTCTTCCCGGGTGTCGACCTCAAGAGCGTCAGTTTTCGGGATGGCAACCTGCGCCTCGTCTCGTTTCAGAAGGCTCAATTGGGCGAGGTGAACTTCACCGGGGCAAGGTTTTCGCGAGTGACCTTTGACCGTGCGATGGCGAAAAACATGCAGGTGCGGGAGGTGAAGTCGGTGAATTGCACCTTCCGGGAGGTGGATTTTGATGGCGCAGATTTCCTCGGTGGCCTCTTTGAGTCCTGTGATTTGAGTCTTGGGCGCATCAAGAACGCCGATCTGCGAAAGAGCAACTTCAACAAGTACACCGTTGCCAGGGGTGCCCATTTTGACGGCAGCAATTTCTCCAATGCCGTCCTGGATGGAGCGGACTTCTCCGGATCCTCCTTCAAGGGCGCAAAGCTGCTTGGCACGTCGATGCGGGGCACCAACTTGACGGGGTGCGACTTGAGTGGCGCCGACCTGACGGGTGCCTTGATTGAGGGCGCGAATCTTACAAGAGTAAAATTGCAGGGAGCCGTTCTTCCCCTTGCCATGCTTCTGTCGAAGGAGCTCATGCTTGAGGGGCTCGACCTGAGCGGGATGGCCCTGGAGGGCGGGAGCTTTGTTGGCGTTTCTTGGAGGGGGCTAAACCTTGCCCGAGCGAGGTTATTGAAAGGAAACTTCCAGAAGGCTGATCTCTCCCGAGCCGACCTGACCGGGGCGGAGCTGTCGGGCTCCGACTTCACCGAGGCTAACCTTGCCGGCGCGAAACTTACAGGCGCGCGGCTGGAAGGCGCCGAGCTTCGGACCGCAAACTTGAAGGGCGCCGACTTGAACGGAGCCGTGCTCACGGGGGCCAATGCGCTGTGGAAAGACGTCCGTCTCGCCTCCTTCGGTCCGGAGACTCTCCTGGGGCTCACTCTCCACGGTGAGATTGGTGGCTTGCCTCAAAAGAACTTGCCCGGCTCCTTCGAGGTAAAGAAGAATCTCGCAGCCATGCTCCATGCGCTGAAGGACGGGTGATCACGAGCGGCAAGCTCATTGCCTCTGCTCTTCGAGGGGCGGAGGGATCGTGCCGTCGCCGGGTTTCAACTTTGAGGCCATCGGCGCGACGGCAGGTTCGAGGATCGAGAGAGTTCTTGTCGTCGCGTCCAGGCGTACCAGCACGCCAAAGGGAAGCATGACCTGGTCAGGGACATGGCCGGACGGGAAGTCGGCGAGCACAGGCACACCTAGTGGCTCAAGGTAATCGTTGAAGACTTCGCCGAGCGTGAGGTCTCCCTCCGGATCGTGGCCCTCGCATCCGGGGAACATGCCCAGGAGCACGCCTCGAATCTCACGAAGTTTGCCAGCAAGTCGAAGCTGATTGAGCAACCGGTCGATTCGGAAGACTTTCTCTCCCACCTCCTCCAGGAAAAGGATCCTGCCCTGTGTCTCTATCTCAAAAGGCGTTCCCAGCGTTGAGCAGACCACGCTCAAGTTCCCTCCCGTGAGCCTCCCCTCCGCCTGGCCTTTTACTATCGTCACGGGCGTTTTCATCCCGTTCGCTCGTTCTCCGCCCCAATTCAGGAAGAGTTTGCTCTCGGAACCCATCAGGAGGTCCCAGAAATATTTTTCGGAAAAAGGTGTGATACCGCGGGCGGTCGACCACTCCTTTCCCATGGGACCATGGAACGTGACCACGCCCGCACGTGCCTGCACGCTCAGCAGGATCGCGGTGATGTCGCTGTAGCCGACGATCGCCTTGGGGCTTTGCCGCAACGCTGCGTAGTCAATTTTGTCGAGGATGCGCGGGCTTCCGTAGCCGCCACGCAGGCAGAAGATGGCCCTGACCTCGGGATCACGGATGAGGCTATTGAAAGCTTCGGCTCGAGCTTCATCAACGCCAGAGAGATAACCGCGTTGCCGGGAACCCTCGTCAGCGATTTTGACTCTGAAGCCTCGTCGTCGGATTTGCTCCGCTGCCGCCTGGATCTGCTTCTGGGCGAGGGGGCTTGCCGGAGCCACAAGTCCGATGACTTCACCCTTGGCGATGGGAGGCGGCTTGAGGGGCGGAGGTGCGAGTGTGGGCTCCTGGGCAAGCCAGCACAATGAGGCGATGAAGACTTGGGTGATGCGCATGCGCTACTCGAGAAGCCCCTTGGTAATGCCCTCAGGCCAGTCTGAACTGGCCTGCATGATCGCTCATCGAAGGGGTCATTGCTGTGACAAAAAATGTGGGGTTGCGTTGCCAGGTGAGGAAGTGAGAGCTCGCATTCTACGCCCAGCCGTTCCCCAAATTCCATCCTGGCTCTATCCGGTCGGCGGCAGTGTTCGGACTCCGCCACGCTTGGTTGCGAGGCTACCAGGAGAGCGGCTCGAGACATTGTAAGGCCCACCTCGAGTGGCCGCGAGACGTCAGCTCGAGTGTCTCATCTGCGCCGAAGTTTTCCGCGATGCCTGACACAAGAGCCTCGTCAGGATCTCGATGTGACGGTGGGGTGCGGGGGTGCTGAGGGACGTGGCCCGAGCCACCTTGAGAAACAACTTCGTCCCGGGTTTTCCCAGCGAAACCATCGTCTTGAGCTCGAGCAAGACCTCCGCTGGCACGGGTGTTCCGAGGAGCTCTTCGAGGAGGGAAAGAGCAGCAAATACTTCAAGGGTACGCTCGCTCTCGATTGCGAGCTGGACGACCTGTCGCCAGTCGGGTGAGAGCCGCCTGGTAGCCTCGTGGAGATCTCTCAGGAGCCTCAGTGAGTGCGAGTACTTACGTTCTGCGATTTCGTCGCACAGGAGCACCATGAGCGCTGCCGACTTGAATCCAGGGATGGAACCCGAGATCTTCAAGTGCGGGGGCGCTTCCCACGGTGCGGGCCGAGCGTCCCTGCTGGAGAGTCGGAAGAGCGTGACGAGCACTCCATCCCGTTCCAGAGGTGGGAGGTGATGGTGCTCCGGTGAGATGGGTGTCAGGGTATCGAGCTCGAAGAAGCGGTATTTTCGTAGAGCTGTCTGAAGCTCAGCTTCACGGCCACCTCCCACGAGCAGTTCCAGGCTTGTGAGAGGGCGATGCTCCGGCGTCGGGTAGACCTCGAAGGCCATTTGCGTCCCGCGAAATAGACGAAGTGGGATCTCGAGACCCCGGGCAGCCTTGGCGACATCCTTGAGCGCTTCTTGAAACGCCTGTGAGCGAGCCTCGGACATGAGCTTCGAGAGTCGCCACGCTGAGAGCCTCTCGGGAGTGATCAGGCCTTCGACGCCATGCTTTCGTGCGAGCTCAAAGAGAGAGGCCTCCAGGCCGTTCGCTTCCAGGACTCGCTCGAGGCTCTTCGCATCGGCGTGGGGGAGGTGCTCGATCGCCGCGGGGTTCTCAAGGAGAATGACGGAGAGGTTCCGAAGCACTTCGCTGGAGGCGGCTGTGTACGTCCGTGTCACCCTCCGTTCATCGACGAGCCTTGGTTGATAACTTCACTGGAACTACACAGAACGGGAGGATGATTCCGGTATTCTCTACTTCCCCGCAACGATGCAGGCCCCGCGATGCTTCCGGAGTGATTCGGGTCGTGCGAGCCGTGGGGGGGGGTATCTTCTTGAGCCTCGAGGACCGTTTCTCTATTTCTCTATTGGGTGAAAGAAGTCTTGAGCTATGGTATTCAGAATCTTTGTAAACCCGACAGGCATCTCCTGTGAAGATGAGCCGGAACAACAACGCGGGCCTTTGGCAGAGGCTCGCGCCATCAATTCACTGAACAGCTTTAGAGCCCATTGGAAGGAAAACACCCAACCATGGATGTCCGCATCACTCGAGCGCTCCTCAGCGTCTCGGACAAGACGGGGTTAGTGGAGTTTGCTGCGGGTCTTCGTGAGTTTGGCGTGGAAATCATCTCCACGGGAGGCACCGCGAAGATCCTTCGGACAGCCGGGATTCCGCTCACAGAGGTCGATGTGTTCACCGGCTTCCCGGAGATGCTCGATGGGCGAGTGAAGACGCTCCATCCGAAGGTCCATGCGGGCATCCTGCATCGGCGTGATAACCCCTCGCACGTCGAGACAATGAGGCTGCACGGCCTCAAGCCCATCGACCTGGTGGCAATCAATCTCTATCCGTTCGAGGAGACAGTCACCAAGCCCGGGGTGTCGTTGGAAGAGGCGATCGAGCAAGTTGACATTGGCGGGCCCTCCATGCTTCGCAGCGCCGCCAAGAACCACGCCCACGTCGCGGTGGTCTCGTCTCCATTGCAGTACGGAGAGCTCTTGAGGGAACTGAGGTCCCGAAAGGGGGCGACCAGCTCCAGCCTTCGGCGTCGGTATGCCGTTGAAGCGTTTCGTTTGACGTCACGTTATGACAGCGCGATCCACCGTTTCCTTCAGAGCCAGCAGCCCCCGGGGGAAGGTGCCATGAGCGACGTCGTGCCCGATGGCCTTACGATTTCTCTACCCGAGCGCTTTGAGGTGGCGCTTCCTCGCGCGCAAACTCTTCGTTACGGAGAGAATCCGCACCAGTCCGCGGCTCTCTACGGGGGATTCCTCGATCACTTCCGAAAGCTCCACGGCAAGGAGCTCTCGTACAATAACATTATCGACTTGACGGCGGCTCAGGAGATGGCCGAGTGGGTGGGTCGTCGAGGACCCACTGTCGCGATCATCAAGCACACGAACCCGTGCGGTCTTGCGACGGGTTCAACGATAGAGGCGGCCTGGAAAAAAGCGCTGGCGACCGATCCGCAATCGGCCAGCGGCGGCGTCATAGCCTGCAGCCAGAAGGTGGACGTTGCCGCAGCCACAGTTCTTGATAACCACTTTATTGACATCCTGTTGGCGCCTGGGTACGAGACCGAGGCACTCGCGATTCTGCAGAGGAAAAGAAATCGCATCCTTCTCGAGGTTGTGAAGCCTCTTTTTTCCAGGAATGGGTTGACCTACCGCTCCGTGCCTGGCGGCGCGTTGCTACAGACCCAGGACGTACAGGAGCTACGAGAGGACCAGGTCAAGGTGGTCACCCGGCGAAAGCCAACGAATGGTGAGTTGGCCGCGCTGCGCTTTGGGTGGGACGTGGTCCGGTTCGTCAAGTCGAACGCCATCGTTTATTGCGGCGTTGACTGTACGCTGGGCATCGGGGCAGGCCAGATGTCGCGGGTCGATTCGGCGAAGCTCGGTTCCATAAAGGCTCGTGATGCGGGGCTTGAACTCAAGGGATGCGTGGTCGCGTCCGACGCATTCTTCCCGTTTGCGGATGGATTGATTGTTGCGGCTGAAGCTGGTGCAACGGCTATCATTCAGCCGGGTGGAAGCGTCCGGGACGAGGAGGTTATTGCGGCTGCTGACGCACGGGGTATCGCCATGGTCTTCACCGGCATCCGGCATTTCAGGCACTGATTGGGCTTGCCGCTGGTCGAAGCCTGGCTGGCCTCCTGAGACAAGTTTCCGGCCGAGCTGAGATCCCGGTCAACATCTGCTGGGACGTTCGACAAGGGCGTCGCTGACTTTCAAAAATCCACACCCCCATTTTTCTGGCTCTCATGCGCGTGGAGGGTGATTCGCAGCGTCGTTTGAATGATCTCTTTTTGTAGGCGCTCCTTGGGTGTGAGCGACTGTTCCGGTTTAGTTCTCAAGTCCTCAAGGTACTGAAAGACCCTCTCCATCTCGTGAGAATAATCCGGGTAGAGTGCCAGGAAGGCGGACTCGGTGGTCGCCTCGAAGCGTTCGGCGACGATCGCCATGAGCTTCGAGATCTTCTCTATCTCGCTATCGTTGGGAAATTCGACGTCGATCTGTGATCGGCTGTCCTGTATCACCTGTCGCATCTCGTTCGAAAGGCGGAGCTCCAGATCGCTTGTAAGCTGTTGCAAGCGCTCCGAAAACTGCTGGATCACGAGAGAGCGCAGGCTGGGAATGATTCCACAAGGCTTCCGATCACGCCCTGAGCTACGCGTGGTGCCTCGCCCCGCAGATACTTTTCCATGCTGACGCGACCGGCGGGCAAGCTCTGTTCCACCTGGGACCGCCCCAACTCGGTGAGGGTCTGCGCATCGAGCGCAAAGGTGAGTCGCGTGAGGTTGCCGAGCGAGGCGATGATGGCGACCATGAGAATCACGCCTGTAACGAGGATTCCCCTGTGCTTCCGTCGCGCCTTCTCCAGTTGATGCGAAAGAAGGTGCCGAAGGTTTTGCGCTCGTGCGTGGAGCTGGTCCATTTCTTGAGAAGGTTTCTCGTTCGAATTTGAGCTCATAGTTCCATGATCTCCTGATCGAGTAGTTGCAGCCAGAGATGAATAAACTTCTTCTGTAGGTCCCTGGGAGATTCGATGGAATCGGACACATCGAACTTGAGAAGAGCGCCCTCGACTCGCTTCACATCCCTCGAGTAGAGGCTGTCAAAGCGTTCAAGAGAGTTGGTCACGGCTTTCTGGCAGATGGCGTCAAGCCTCTTGCGTAACTCCTCCTGGGTCTTCTCGGATGCGAGGCTCGGGTAGCAGGTGAGGACTTGTGTCTCGACGCTCTTCAGTACTCGATGCTCACTTTCCTCCAGGGTGCTGTGCAGATGCGTGAGCAAACCGCCGGTCAGAGCCTGCATTTCCTTCTCAAGCGTCTCCTGGACCGTGGGCCAGGAGGTCTCGAGTTGCTTCTTGAGCTCCTCCGCATAGACGGGAAGGAGCTCCTGTCCTAACTTTTGAAGCTCCGCCACCGCCAGGGGGCTCATGGACGCCATCTCGACGGAAAGGCTCTTCGAGAAGTTTTTTCTGGTCATCTCCGACTTCAGGTGAACGAAGTTGAGGACGGCGAAGCCAGCAATGACAATTATTACCCCCACACCGATGCCGAGCGAAAGTCGCGACGTTTGCCGGGCCAGGCTGGCGTTGGCCTTGATGGCCTGCTCGAGCTCCTGGATCTCTGAGTCGAGCTTGCGGAAATCATTTGCGCTGGACATAAACCCCATTCCCAAAGTAATCCCTCTCGGCTGCCTGCCGTGCTCATCGATCAGGAACAGATGAGTACGAGGCCCTGCTACCTATATTGGCAAGAAGCCTGGAGCTTCTTGAGTGGTTCTCGAAAGAGTTCCGAGTGGGTGGCCTGTCCATGGCCTGGAATTTTCGGGCGATGTGGGTAACTTCGCCCCAGGGGCCCACGAGCGTCGAGCGTGGAGCAATTTTCGGCCATGTTCGAACTCAATGAAGGCTGGTGACTTGTGAATTGGGCGCCAGTTGGGTCCCCGGATTGCTGTGGACAACTTTCGGGTCCAGGTAAGTTGGGGCCTGCGGTTCAGAGAGAGAGGTCGAGGCCATGTTCACAGTATTCATGATCATTGCCGTCGTGGCCTTTGCGGCTGCGGCGGCTGTCGTGCCATTGCGGTTCAAGGCTGCCACGTCTGGTTGGATTGAGAAGATGCGGGGGCTTGTTCTCTCGCGGACGGATCACGCGGCTTTTGGCTCTGGCGAGGGCAAGGCGCACGAAAGGTTGCTCAAGGCTCAAATCGGGGGAGGGGTGGCCCTCGCGGTGTTTGTGATGCTACTTCTTGGCGCAGAGGCGCCATTTCGGAACCATCCTGTCGCAGTTGCCGTGCTGCTTCTCAACCTGCTCGGCGCCCTTGGCGTTGCGATCGTGCTGGTGACGCTTTTCGAGATGGCGCGAGCGTTCTTGCCTGGAATCCGGGCCCTCGGGCTCTTGAGCCGCTTTGGTTTCCGAGCCCTGTGGGTGCTGGAGCCCGGGAAATCGGCGGCAGTGCTTCGAAGCGGACTTGGCTCGCGGATCCGGGCTTCGTCCCGGGTTGCGATTGTTGATGTCACGGGTCACGAACTTCTTGGAAAGGGCGCGGGCCCGTCTGGCGGGCTTCTCTACGATACGCTCGCGTCCATGACCTCGGTGCCTGTCCAGCTTCTGCTCCTCCAGCCCGAGACAGCCTCCCCGGACCCCGAGCAGCGCAGAGCCACTGTGTTCCAGAGCGTCCTGGCAGAGATGGACATTTCTCCGCAGAACTTCGTCCGACGAATTCGCTCGACCCTCGATGTAGTGCAGACTCTGAATGAGAACAGGCCGGACGACGCGAGGATCGAAGTGCGCTTCTACTCGGAGAGGCCCTCCTTCCGTGCGATTGTTTTCGACGAGTCCATTCTTGTTTCACCGTGGGTTCCCCGGGAGATAAATACACCGTCTCCATTTCTGGAGGTTGGGAGGGAGGCTGCCGAACCCACACTGTACGGCGCCTTTCGCTTTCACTGCGTCCGCCTGTGGACTTCGGCTGCCCCGAAGCAAGAGGCTGCGGCGCGTACCAACGGATTCAAGAGTGGCGTGGTCCGCCGAGAGGCGCCAGTAACGGTGCCCCAGAAGTGACTGTTCGGTGAAGCATCGCGCCTGCGGTCCGTCGAGAGCCGCGTCGCACCTCTCGAGGGACTGGATGACATGTCCGGATCGAGAGCAGGGGATCGGCGCGTTGAGCTTCGCGCCGCCCCGGGCGAACCACTAGTTCCGCGTGGGTGCTTCCATGGCGGTGGGGCGGGTCTTGTGACCCTTGCAAGGCAAGCCGTGATCGTACTTGTACTGCTTGAGCCCCATGTCTACAAACTTTTCGATGTCGAACGCTTCGAAGGGGAGATAAGGTCGCTCGGCGAGACGCTCATGGAGAACTTGGTCCGGGGTCTTCAACCCGAGCACAAAGCCTTCCTTGCGGTGGAAGTCCGACTGTTCTCGCTTTTCAAGGTTCTGCTTGTCAAAGGGCTGGTGGTAGCTTGCCGTGCGTAGTCCCTCCGTGTGGGCGATTGAGTGTCGCAGGTGAAGGTTGAGGAATTCCTCGTTCCTCTTGACGACCGAGAGCTCTTTCTTGTAGTAAAGCTTGCCCAGCGCGAGGGCAAGATCCAGCTCCGTGAGGAAATCACGTGGCTTCCAGTAGCCCGGCAGGCAGTGGAGCACGCGGCCATCGGACGTCATGAAGACCATCTGCACGTTGTGGTGGCCGGAGCAATTTGAAACCTCGATCGCGCCATTCGTCGGCATGTGGCTATTGGAGCTGCCGGCGTAAGAACGCTTGCCCTTGATGTTTTCCCAGGCGCAGATGAAGTTCTTTTGCAGCTCCCTCTGGACTTGATGGTTGGAGAGCGTCACGGCCCTCATCGAGTGTCCCGCGCTTCAGAGACCGCCGTTGAGATCTCCGACGAGCTGCAACCAGAAGACGAGTTTCTTTTCCTTCTGGGCCCTCTCCTTGGCCTCACTCAAGCTTGCTGCCCAGGGAAGGTTGTTCAAGACCTTCTCGGTACGCAAGGCTACCTGGGTGCCGCTGACCTGGCTGGCCACCCGTGAGCCACACGAGCCGAGTATCACGCCTGCGAGGACGAGCTTCTTGAGCATGCTGCTAACCCCTTCCGAAGACAGGTGGAGGAACACGGCCTCTGCGCAGAGACCCGGGACTCAACACTTCCAGGGTAAATGCTAAGGGCGGGACCCGGGACTGATCAAGACTATTCCCGCTGGCCCCGGGCCCACCACTCGGCCCAGAGGGACGGTTTGTCCCCCAAATCCCGGCCTGCGATTGTGACGAGCGAGCGGTGAATGGCGTTCCTGAGGCTCGCATCGTTCGATGACCCCATCCGGTCGAGGAGGATTGGGATGCACTCGGTGCTTCCAGCCTTCTCGAACGGCTTGAGTAACGCCTTCTGGAGGTCGAGGTCTGTTTCCTTGGAGAACCGCAGACGCAAGTAAGCCAGGGCCTCGGCATCCGTGAACCTCCCGAGCGATTCCAGCACAGCGCCGCGAAGTGCCACGAGGAACACCCGGTGCTGCCTGTGAATCTCTGCGGCCCTCTCAAAGGCCTCGAGGCGGCGCTGGTTCGTCTCGGCATCCGGTCCCACACCCGTCTGACGCAGGACTCCCCGCTTTTCCTTGGGGTAACTCTTTCTCTTCTCCGGCTCCTTCTCCATGTCCGAGTCACGGAGAGGTGTTCCCTGCGGAGTGGTTCGCTTTGCCTTTTGAAGCAAGGTGGCCTTGCGCTTTTCGTTGAGCTCGATGCTGGCGTCTGTTTGGCGCAAGAGGCTTCGCACGTGCTCGTAGACCTGAATCACGCCGGTTGCCGCTTCCTGGCCCGCCGAGGAACTGAGCTCCGTCAAATCTGGCTCCAGGGTCGCGGGGAGGATGAGGTGCGAGCCGTAGTCCTCGATCCGGTTCATCAGACGTTGGACGAGCTCCTGGATCTCTTCTGACGACCGCCAGATACTCGGCTTCGTGGTGGTTTCGACGACGGAGAGGGAGCCGTTTTCCTTCGACTCCTCCTTCACCGGCTGAATCTCCGCCGCGCTGTCGAGCTCAGGCAAGACGATCCCAACGCCTTCTGCGGGTATTGTGGCTAATTGAGCCGAGGGTGCCGCAGCCGGCAAGACGTTTCGCTGCTGGCTGCGATCCCGCTCTGCCTGAAGATCCTGCATCAGCTCGACGTTGCGCTGCATCTCGGCCTTGAGTTGGGCCCTGACGCGGGCGGTCTCCTCGCTCGAGATCTTTTCGATCTTGAGCCCAGCCAAAATTCGATCGATTCGCCCCTGAGATTCCTCGAAGCGGAGCTGAAGAGCGCTGGCGACCGAATCGGCTCCCTTGCCCGGCTCGGGGCGGGGCAAGCTTCTTGCCAATATTGCGACGATCAGCGCGAGCCCGATCGCACAGCAAACCGCGATGGGCACAAGGGGAGTGCCATGGCTGGATCTCCGGGCGCCACAGGAGGGTTTCTGCTGCATCGCCCTGTGCCGAACCTGACTGCGGGGAACACTGGCGGCGGCCTCGGGTCTGGGGGCCAGCCCAACCGGGCCCTCGTAGACGAACTCGCACCGCCCAAGCTTCAGCGAGTTGCCGCTCTTGAGGGGTTGTCCATTGGGGTTCCCATCGGTGGGCTGTCCATCGAGAAGTATTGGGTTCTTGCACTCGCCGTCGAAGAGTCGAATTGCAGCCCCTTCGCGAAGCAAGTAGCAGTGAAACCGGGACACGGTGGTGTCCTCGATGCAGATCTCGAAACCACGGGAGCGGCCAATGCGGCTCACCCCTTCGTGGATGGGGTAGATTTCCCGCTCCTTGGAGTCGACACGGATGAGGCGTGGCTTGTGGCTGGCTGAGTTGCCCATGATGGCCCTTGACTTGAAGCTACAATTCTACGCCTGGGCATTCGATCTGAACCAGGGTAGTCTTTCGGGACAAGGCAAATTCCAGCCGCTCGGCGACTGGGAAAGGAGAGTCGATCCTGGTTCGCCGCCAGGAATGATACTGGCGCAAGGGGAAACAGGAAGGGCGTCCCTCCTCTTCGGACAAACTCACCCGTTACAATCGGCAGCCACGGGCGCGTTGAATTCACAGCCCGCTTGAAGGTTCCCATGAAGCTTTCCCGCGTTCGCGTCGCATTTCAAGTCCTTGTGCACGTGGCCCTCGTGGCCCACGTGCTCGCGTATTACTTCTTGGACTGGAAGACTATCGGTGCGCTCGATTTTCAGTCCTTCTTCCATCATTTTCTGGGGAAGGGGCTGCTCACCGCCGGGGCTCTCCTGGCGATCGTGGTCTACGGCACGGCGATTTTCTTTGGCCGGCTATTCTGTAGCTGGGGCTGCCATTTCGGGGCCACGCAGGACCTTGCCGCCTGGCTGCTCCGGCGCCTGGGGTGGAAGCCACCCCTCGTGCGAACACGTTTTCTCCACCATGTGCCCTTCGCACTCCTGATCGTCGTCTTCCTTCTTCCCATTTTCCAGCGGTGGAGCAGCGACGGTCTTGTCCTTGAGAATCCCGATCTTGCCGCTGTTGCCCCATGGGACACGCTGCCGGGCTGGTTGGGCACGATCGTGACGTTCGGAGTCTGTGGCGCCGGTGTGCTCCTTTTTTTCGGCACGCGAGGGTTTTGCCGCTTCGTCTGCCCTTATGGAGCGGTCTTTCGACTCACGGACTTTGCTTCGTTTTTTCGTGTCCGCCGCGTGGCGCATTGCACGAGTGACTGCGCAAACCAGGCGGTTCACCCCTGTACGGCCGCTTGCCCCACCGCAATTGACGTACACCTCGAGACGAGCCAGCGAGGTGTCGTCACGAGCGTCGACTGCGTTCGGTGTAACCTGTGCGTGGAGGCATGCCCCTCCGGGGCGCTGGCGCATGTCACGCCATCAGCGGCTCGACGGAGGCTTGCACTTGCGCAAGTGGGTGCCCCCGAGCCGGGTAGCTCATTCCGGCCGATCGGGCTCCCGCTGCGATTACGAGAGGCACCGACCGTTATCGGCGGGTCGCTTCCAGAGCGCCCCTTCGCGCGAACTCTTGATCTGGGTGCCTGGGGCGAGCTCCTTGTGCTCCTGGTGGGCGTGGTCACCTACCTCTGCGTGGATCTCGTCCATGGCGGACATTTCCTCGCGGCATCAGTCGCCCTGGCGGAAGGAATGTTGGTCTACATTGCGCTTGGGAGCCTGCGGACGGACTCGAGAAGGTCGATCGTTGGCTGGCGACTGCGTTCAGGAAAGAGCTGGACGTTTGTCGGAATTACGACTCTTGGTGTGCTGGCCCTGACCCTCGTGCCGATTTTCGAGGCAGGGGTGTTCAAGTGGCTCAGGTGGAGCGGGCTTCGCCTCGACCCCATCACGTCCACCGGCGAGTGGGCGCCCCCGCAGGGGGCCATGATTCTTGGGGGATCCATCGAAGGTTCTCGGCTGGCTGAGGCCGCCGATCGCTACCGTCGGGCCCTCGAGTACTTTCCAACGGATCTCGCCACGCGGAAACTTCTCATGTCGGCCTATGCCAGGCTGGGGGACCCTCGAGCCCTCAAGGAGGCTCAACTTATAGCCAGCCAGTCGCCGGATCTGGCTTCCCTCCGACTCCTCGAGTGGGCACGGGAGCGTTTTGGCCAGAGCAAGTGAGCTCCCTTTTCCTCCCGTCCTTGGCCTTCTCGCTCACGACGCTCCGGACTCGGCACTGGTACTGGACTGGACCTGCCGCTAATATATTGCCCGCGCGGCCATGATGGGGACATCCTGACCAGGGCTCACCCACCATCGGCTCCGGAGGCGCGCCGCCAGACGCCCCGGCGTGGCGGAGGTTTTCCTCGCCCACTAGGAATATAATAAACCCTTGCTGTTTTTCATTTTGTGCAACTTGAGCTCGCTCTCTTGACATTCACCCCGGAGTGCCACCTCGGCTCGATGGCCAGGTATTTTATTTCTCGCGCTGCTTGTCTGTACGTCAGTCTCTGGAGCGTACCTTCTGCGGCGGCGCTCGAAGACAAGAAGAACTCTCCATCGGAGGCTGAGCCGCCGCTGGAGAGGCTCGTCGAGCTCAATGCAACGGAGCTCTTTGGTGGCGAGGCGTCGTTCCAGGGCGACCGTGTCACACTTCGTTTCCCGGGCAGCGGTAGCTTTGCCCGCGGATTTCGCGCTGGCGGAAGCGGAGGCGGAGGATTCATCACGGCCCTCGATGACTTGAAGGACCCGACGATCCGGGAAAATGTTGCCGGCGGCTTCAACGCGGCTTTTAGCTTTGCCGGCATCGAGGGCGGCCAGGCTCTGAGCAAATTCGAGCTTGCCGGTGACTTCACGATCAGCTTCCGGATGAGAGTCCCTCAGGTGTCTTCGGCCAGCTCGATGATCCTGCGGATGCACCAGGAGGATGCGAAAAGCTATCTTCAGACCTCCTTCTTTCGTGAGGTCAGCGTGCTGGAGGGAGGCAAGTCAAGAAAGAAGGAGGCAGCTGACGCTGCGTTCTCGGGAACGCCGGCCAAGTGGTTCGTTCAGAAGCATGCAGAGCCTCCGGGGACGCCGGTCGAGATCGTGTTCAAGCAGAGAAGACTCAGTGTCTCCCTGACGGTGTTCCCTGAGCCGAAGAAGTCAGAGAAGAAGGAGATCGTCTCCCTGGACGACCTTGAGAGTCCAACCAGCGGCAAGATTGCCCTCAAGTTCTCGAAGGTCTCCTTTGGGATCGCGGATTTCGTAATTGCGGGCAAGTACAGCAGGCCCTGGGTCGAGGAAGAGCTTGGTCGACTTCGCAAGGAGAAGAAGCTGCGACTCCGCACCGAAGATCCTCAGCCTTCTGAAAAAAAGGAATCGAAGCTGAATGTCAAGGGCAAACGGGCGCCCCCCAACGCGAAAGCGGAAGACGACAAGAAGCCCAGGCTCAAACCGCGCGAGAAGCGCCAACCGCCGGATGTGGCCAGGCCGGACCCGGAAGCGGAGGTCGATTTGTGACAGAGAGCGTACGCAATAGCACAATGGAGTCCGAAGACGTTGGCTCGGTCCGCCGCTTCAGCGATTTTAATATCGCGTCCGACGTACTTGAGAGTTTGGCCGGAATGGGGATCAACACTCCCACGCCCATCCAGGAAGCCTGCATTCCCGCAATTCTTGAAGGAAGGGACGTGATCGGAAAGGCGGAGACCGGTACCGGCAAGACTATCGGTTTCGGGGCGCCGCTCGTGGGCCGCATCGACACCCAACGGGTTGCTGTGCAGGCCCTCGTGCTCACGCCGACGCGTGAGCTCGCGCAGCAAGTCGCGGGCGTGATTGAGCTACTCGGGGCTCGCCGGGGGCTCGGAGTGGTGCTTGTGGTTGGCGGCGTTCACGCCAGCGAGCAGATCTTGAAGCTGAGGAGCGGCTCGCAAGTTGTCGTGGGCACTCCGGGTCGTGTGCTCGATTTTCTGAGGGAACGTACGCTGTCGCTCGTGTGGTGCGAGACGGTCGTGCTCG
>SXIK01000104.1 GCA_005772855.1 Planctomycetia bacterium
AATTCCACGGGATGATTTGCCCGACGACACCCACCGGCTCACGCAGCGTGAAGGCATGGAACCGCGCGCCCTGGGCGTATGGCACGGAGATGGGGATGGTTTGTCCCTCGATCTTGGTGGCCCAGCCGGCCATGTAGTGGAAAAGATCGGCCGCGAGTGGCACGTCGGCGACCCTTGCCACTTCCACCGGTTTCCCATTGTCCAGAGATTCCAGCTCCGCAAGCTCATCGCGATGTTGCAGTATGAGATCTCCAATGCGCCAGATGATCCGGCCACGCTCGCTGGGCGACATCGTGCGCCAGGCATGGCGTGGATTGTCGAAGGCCTTGCGCGCAGCGTTCACGGCGCGATCGATGTCCTCCGCCTCACCGGCTGCGGCCATGGCAATGACTTGCCCGGTGGCCGGGTTGTATACGGGAAACGTCTTTCCCGCGGCGGCCTCGATCCAGTGTCCGCCGATGAGCAGTTTCTTGGGACGCGCCAGGAACGTCTCGACGCGAGGGCTGAGCTTGATGTCCGGAATTTCAAGTGTGCTTGCGGTGACCATGAGGCTCCTCCGTGGGGGTGCTAGGTGCCGTCAGCATATCTTCGCAGGCACCCGATGCAATCTCCGAGTCTGCGAGCAGATGGACCTTGTGCGTTGCGGCGGGATCTGGGCCGTGGGAACTCGTTGCCCGAGTGTCTTCGAACGACTCGGAGGGAGGCGCGCAACCAGCGGGAGGTTGTGCGTAAGTGGTGACTTTGTGGCGATCCGCAGCTTCGAGGCAAAGAAAAAGGGCTCGCGAGTTTTGTCGCAAGCCCTTTTTTTATTGATGGTTGCCGGACAGGGACTTGAACCCCGACACACAGATTCAGAGTCTGTTGTCCTACCAATTAGACGATCCGGCAATAGTGGAAGGGGTCTATTACACCGGTCCGGCTTCGGCTTGCAATTGAAAACTCCCCCTGGGCCACTCCTCCCATTGCGCTTTGCTCGGAGTTCGCTATTCTGTTCCCGAATGTGCCGATTCCTCGTCTACACGGGCGAGCCCATTGTCCTCAGTGATCTTCTCTACGCCCTGGTGCATTCGATCGTGAAGTAGGGGGTACGCCGCCCATGATGAGTAGGACTGTGTTAACGCCGATGGCGTTGGGGTTGGCTGGTATGTGCCCGAGATTTCGCCCGTGCCCGCACTCTTCCGCTCTGCCCAGCCCGTCTGGACATGGCCGTCGCTCCGGAGCGTCAGCTTGCTCACCCGGACGGGCCCTGTGTTCGCGCACGTGCGCGCGGCAAGTGAGGGGCTTGAGGTCTCGGAAGCGAACAGTCCCCCCCTTCTCGTCGGGCCCTACCTCTGGATGCACAACGGCGCCCTGGGCGCCCACGCGAAATTCCGCGACGGGGCTCGCCGGTTTCTGTCTTTCGGGTCTGCCGCCAACCTACGAGGGACCACGGACTCCGAGCAACTGTTTGCTCTCTTCCTTGATTTCTTGGCCCAGGGCTCGGGTTCAAGAGATTCAGCATCCGGCCTTGCTGACATTATCAGGAAGACCCTGCGCTTTCTCTAGGACTTCCAGCGAGAGACCGACGTGAGAGAGCCGACGACCTTGAATCTTGCCTTGAACGATGGCCAGAGCGTCCTTGCGATTCGCCACGCGCCTGGATCGAACAAGCCTCCGCCGTCGCTGCACCATGCTTCGGGCGTGCGGCTTGTTGTCCCTGGCTCGGCAGGCCTTTCCTCCGCTCCAGCTCCGGTGCCATGCTCGTTGCCCGGCCAGATGAACCCCTGGAGATCTTGACCTTGTGACCCGTCAGCGAGTTGGCAATGAGCTCTCCCTGCGCGCACGCAAGCGAAGCTTCGCGCTGAGCGAGGCCTCGCTCAGCGCGACCTCGGCCGCCGTCGTCTGGATGGGGCTGGCATGGATAGAGAGTGAGGCTCCGTTCCAGCCGGACGAGACCCGGCTTCTCCTCGGGGCAACCGCAGTTTCATCCGCGCTGCTTGCCCTTTGCGCGGTTTTTTCGGTGATTGGAGGGCGCTGGGTGCTGCCTCTTCTCCTCTTCGCCTGGGGAGCCTGGGCGGTGCCGATCGGACTCAAGGCAGCGGAGGCCCCCACGGTCGCGTTTCTGTCATTCTCGTGGGCCGCGTTGACGACTTACTTCGTGATTCGCGTCGGCGTCACAACGCACAGAGGTCGCGTCTCCCGGGAGGATGCCGTCGGCGCGCTGTGGAGTCCATCGGTTCTCTTCTCGGGCAGCTGCGGGCTCCTGCTCGCGGCGACTGCGGTGGGGCATCGGCTCAGCTTGAGACCGATCGGGTCCGGGGCCGTCCTTGGGCTACTCATCGTGCCTTCAGTCTTTGCGACGGTGGCGGAGTGGCGGCTCGTGCGGAGGGGCTTGCTCAGCGGTTGGAAGGCCCTTGCGCTGCTTCTCCTGACGCTTCTGGGTGTTCTCCTCTATCCGTTGTCCCTTCCGTTCGGAGGGACCGGGACCGCGCAAGTCTTGCTTGCCGCGAGAGTGATCCTGGCGATCTTCGGGGCTTTCCAGGCACACGAGACACACCGCGACCTGGTCACGTTTCTCTGGCGAAGACCGGCGCTGCTTGTAGTCCTCACGTTCGTGATCCTGTGCTCCCTGGGCGGCATGGTGCTCAAGTTTCCCGCGTGCACCACGCACTCGATCTCCCTCATCGACGCCCTTTTCACCTCGGTGAGCGCCGCCTGCGTGACCGGCTTGATCGTCCTCGATACCCCTGTTGATTTCACTACCGCGGGCCAGGCCGTTATCCTGCTGATCATCCAGGTGGGTGGGCTCGGGATCATGACACTGAGCGCCTTTGCGACCCTGTTCCTGGGCCAGAGCTTCGGTTCGCAGGCGGAGCAGGGCCTGAGCGAGATGGTGGGGACGGTCACACCGAGAGCCACTTTGAGAATGGTCCGGGCGATCGTGCTCTCCACGCTCCTGCTCGAGGGCGTTGGCTCCCTGATTCTCTTTCCCGCGTTTCTTGCCCACGGCATTTCACCGCCCGAGGCTGCATGGAAGGCAGTCTTTCACTCGGTGAGCGCGTTTTGCAACGCCGGATTCGCGCTCCAGTCGGACAATCTGATGGCCTACAAGTCGAGCCCGTGGATCCTTCAGACGATCAGCGCCCTGATTATCCTGGGTGGCGTGGGCTTTGGCGTATTGGCGGGGATTTTCGACCTCTTGCGCGGGCGCGTCCGCAAATTGTCGCTTCACGCCAAGCTCTCCCTCTCGACCACCGCAATCTTGCTCGTCGCGGCCTTCTTGCTCTTCCTCGTCTTCGAATGGAACCTTTCACTCGCCGGGCTCACCTTCACAGAAAAAGTTCACAACTCCTGGCTCCAGGGCGTGACTTACCGTACGGCGGGCTTCAACTCGGTCGACTTCACCCGCATTGGGCCCGCCACGGTCTACCTTGCCATGATTTTCATGTTCATCGGGGCAAGCCCGGGATCGACGGGTGGCGGCATCAAGACGACCACGGCTGCGGTGCTAGTGCTTGCAGTACGCTCCGTTTTGAGCCGTTCGGGCGATGTGCAGGCCTTCGGCAGGCGCATTCCCGTGGACATCGTGCGCCGCGCCGCTGCCGTGGCCGCGCTTTCCATGGCCTTTATCTGCGGGGGTACGGCAGTGCTCCTCCACACGCAGGCCATTCCCTTTCACTCGATTCTCTTCGAGGTCTATTCCGCCTTTGGTACCGTGGGGCTTAGCCTCGGCGCCACGCTCTCGCTGGACCCACTCGGGAAGATTGTGGTCATGACGTTGATGCTGGCGGGGCGCACCGGGCCCCTGACAATGGTGGTCCTTTTCCACCAAGCGCCGCCGAAGCGGCTGCGCTGGACGGCGGAGGATGTCATGGTTGGATGAAATGAAAATATGAACCAGAAGTTCCTCGTCATTGGCCTTGGGCAGTTTGGAACCAGCGTCGCCCGGGGTCTTTCCAAGCACGGTATGGACGTCACTGCGATTGACCCATCCGAGGAGAGGGTCCGGCAAGTGGCACCGGACGTGGCACGGGCCGTCGTTGTGGACGCCACCGACGAAAGAGCTCTTGAAGAGCTACGCGTGGACTCATTCGACGCGGTCGTCTGTGCGATCGGCGTCGACTTCCTGGAGAGCTCCATTCTCTGCACGGCGATCTTGAAGCAGCTGGGCGCGCGCAAGATCGTGGCCCGGGCGAAGAGCCGGATTCACGAGAGAATCCTCATGGCGCTTGGAGTGGATCGTGTCGTTCAGCCGGAGAGCCTCATGGGGGAGCGCATGGCGTTCGAACTGGCCTCCCCGGGCCTCGTTGGACAGTTCGATCTCGGTGAGGGTGTCACGGCAGTCGAGGTTACCGTGCCCGAGAAGTGGGTGGGGCGCACGCTGATCGAGCTCAACCTCCGCAGGCGCTTTGGCGTGACCATCGTGGCGCTCCAGCGGAAAGTTGAGGGTGTAAAGACGGTCCTCACGCCGAGTCCAAGCCCTGATCAGCCGCTTCAGCGAGGCGAGGTGGCTCTCGTGCTGGGCACGTCCGCCGAGGTCGACCACTTCTTGAAGGAGCTTCGCTGATGCGCCTTTACACCCAGACGATCCTGGGGCACACGGGCTTGACCCTCACGTTCATCGCCATGGGCGCTCTCGGCATCGGGCTGATGGAGCGCATGACGCGGCTGTGCGATAGCGTCCTTGTCGATCACTTGCCGCTTGTGACGGCGGCGCAGGCGCTGGAGCGTAACACGCTTCTTCACCAGATGGCGCGCCGGGCGGGCACTCCCTCGGAAACGGATGCCCAGGTGAGACTGGCCTACTCGGAGGTCCTGGCAGCCGCCAGGACCTCCGAGGCACGAGAGCTTGTCGCGAAGCTTCCGACCAAGGAAGGACTCAACCTGGAAGATCCCGCCTCCCTGGAACGTTTCCTTTCCGCTGCGGCGAGACTTAGTACCTCGAGCGTTGGTCTTGTGCGCCATCGCGTTGAGCACTCGAGCCGAATGGGGCGGAGTGGCGTTGGGTTGGTTGCGTTGGTGGGAATCATGGGCCTCCTTGTCGCGCTCTACTTTGGATATTGGCTTTCAAGGGCGGTGATGCAGCCCATGGAGCGGCTGGCTCGCGGTCTTGACGAGGTGCTGGCGGGAAACTCGGCACGGCGATTCTCGGATCAGGGGACACCGGGGGTCATGGCCGAGTTCGCGGCGGGCCTCAACGAGCTCGTCGATCGCCTCCAACGCTCCGAGTCGACACCTCGCGTTGACCTGCTCACTGTTTGTGCGGCAGTCGAGAAATTGTGTGAACAGGATTCCCGGGCGAGCGGAATCCTGGCTGGCGGGCACCGCCTACTGGCTTCGAACGAGGTGGCGCGCAGGCTTGTTTTCGAGCGCAACTCCTCCTTTCAGTGGATCGCAGCCGAAGTGCGGCGGCAAGATCCGTCGGTCGTCGAAGTCTTGAGTCTGGACGGCCCAGGGGGTGAGAAGCTTGGAGACTTGGTGCGCATTCGAGTTTCCGGTGCCGAACACGGCAGCGGGAAACAGTAGAAGGTTCTCATACCTCGCGCGCCCACATGTGAGACATTCCGAATGGGCAGAGGAGGACCATCTCAAGTCTTCTGCTCGTTTCTGCTGGTGGGGGAGGGGGACCCTCCCCCACGACGGCTCGCCGTCCGAGCGGAGCGAGGGCGGCGGCAACAACGACACGCGGCCCCTCCGGTCGCACGCTGCGCGTGCGCCTCCGGGCCAGGCTCTCGGGAGCCGCCAGCTTCTCGCTGGCGCCGGCTCCCTCCGAGCCGTTTGCGGCTCCGCCTGCTCGCCGCAAACCCCCTCCTCGGCGCCTGATGGGCGCCGGGCGCCTCTGGCGCGAGCAGCCGCAACCTTTCGCAGGCTGCAAAAGGTCTCATCACTGCCCGCGTGCGGTATATCCTCATCCCACCGGCTATTTGACTCCACGCCCGGAGGTGTTGATTGCGAGGCGCAGAATGAGGCGGTGTTGACGCCGCCCCAGCTCAGGTGCGTGTCGTGGTCAGATCTCCCAGCCCTTGCGGTAGTGCATCGCAACAAGGTCGTTCGCCTCGGGACAATTCTTGGCCTTCATGTTGGGACCGTCCCACTCGAGCTTCTTGCCGGTGCGAAGGGCAAGATTGCCCAGAAGGATCGTCTCCGTCAGGAGCGCGGCGAAGTCAAAGCTCGAGTATGGTTTCGCACCGCCCTTGATCCCCTGGATCCACTCGAGGGCTTGCGACTTGTCCGCGTCATCGCCCTCGTCTCTTGAGCGGCGCGGGAGCCACTCCATGGGACCCTTGTAGTCCGCATAGTCCTCGTCCGGAAAAAGCTTGAAGGCAGAGCCGTAGTCGTCCGGCGAGAAGAGGGTGCCCTTGTCGCCCACGATCATACAGCCGCTGCCGGGAATGTCGCCCGGCTTGAGCTCCTCTCGGCGCTTCTTCTTGCCGCCCTTGACGCTGGCGAGATTCATGCCCTCGGTGACCTCCGCGGACGGTTTTTTTCCGCCGTCATACCAAAAAAAGCTGACCGGCGGCAGCTCTCCACGTGCCGGGAACTCAAAGCGGATCGTCGACCAAATCGGCGCCGTGTGAGGGTTCACGCCCGAGGACTCCGCCTCGATGCTCGTCGGGTACTCCAGCTTGAGCGCCCGGAATGGCAGGTTCGCCGTGTGACAAGCCATGTCACCCAGGGCGCCTGTTCCAAAATCCCACCAGGCGCGCCACTTGAATGGGCAGTAACCTTCGTTGTAGGGTCGGTCGGCCGCGACTCCAAGCCAAAGGTACCAATCAAGATCGTTGGGAACCGACTGCGAGGGGAGCGGTTGCTCGATACCCTGAGTCCAAACCGGCCGATTCGACCAGACATGCACCTGGCGCACGGAGCCGATCGCTCCAGCCTGGATCACCTCCACGCCTCTGCGCAGTCCGCTCACCGCGCTCCCCTGGTTACCCATCTGCGTCACGACGTTGTGCTTGAGCGCCGTCTCACGCAAGAGACGAGCCTCGCCCACCAGGCGAGTGAGGGGCTTCTGGACGTAGACATGCTTGCCCATCCGCATGGCTTGAACCGCCACGGGGGCGTGCATGTGGTCTGGCGTCGATACGGTGACCGCGTCAATAGACTTCTCCGTCTCGAGAAGCTTGCGATAGTCCCGGTAGAAGTTGGCCCCGGGCTGCTCCTTCCGAGCCCTGGCCGCACGCCTTTCATCGACGTCGCAAAGCGCCACAATATTCTCGCTGGCGCAGTGGGCCATGTCGCCGTAGCCCTTGCCGCCACAACCAACGGAGGCAATGTTGAGCTTCTCGTTGGGCGACTTGCTCTGGGCTGGCGTCAGGCCTCCGGCCACCCAGAAGCCCATCCCGGCTGCTGCCGTGGACTTCAAAAAGTCACGCCTCGAACTGGAGCGATTCACGCAGTATCTCCTTGAAATGGCATTTCCGAAGTCCTCCTGCCACGAACTCGATTCATACTTGGGATTGTCTCATGGTTCGAAAGACCCGCAAGCAAGCCTCCAGGAACTCTTCAGGCTGCATCCAGCTTGATCTGCACTCAACTCGGCGAGGCTTGGCGGGCTGAAAATCCCGGGGCAAACCTAGCACAGCCTTTTTGGGACCAGAAAGAGTGAGCGAGCCGATCTATAATCGGACTCACAATGCACTCTCCTTTCGGCTCGATGTACTCTCACGGATTTGTTCGCGTCGCCGCTTGCGGGCCCCACCTGCGTGTGGCCGACCCCGAGTTCAATGCGGGGCGCACGATCACTCTGCTCCGAAGAGCCTCGGAGCGGCACTGCGCGGTGGCGCTCTTCCCCGAGCTGGGCATCTCCGGCTATTCGAACGACGACCTTTTCCACCAGCATGCGCTACTGGAGGCCTCGGAAGCGGCCCTCCACCGCATCGTCGAAGCCACCAGCAGCCTCACACCGGTGACGTTCGTGGGCGCTCCAGTTGTCCTGAGCGGTCAACTCTTCAACTGCGCGATTGCAATTTACCGCGGACGCATTCTCGGTGTCACCCCGAAGACTTACCTGCCGAACTACCGCGAGTTCTACGAGAAACGTCAGTTCACCTCGGGCCGCGATGCTGCCAGAGGAGAGATCGAGATCCTCGGCCGAAGAGTGCCGTTCGGAAACGACGTCGTCTACGAGGCGCACGGCCTGCGAGGCTTCGTGATCCATGCCGAGATCTGCGAAGACGTCTGGGTCCCAATTGCGCCAAGCACCTTCGCCGCCCTCGGGGGCGCAACAGTGCTCGTCAACCCGAGCGCGAGCAACATCACGATCGGCAAGGCCGACTATCGCCGGGAGCTATGCCGTGGGCAGTCGTCGAAGTGCGTCGCGGCCTACCTATACGCCGCCGCAGGACCCGGCGAGTCCACCACCGACCTCGCCTGGGATGGCCACGCGATCGTCTGCGAGAACGGGCACATCCTTGCCGAATCGCAGCGGTTCTCGAGGGACGAGCAGGTGATCACGGCCGACCTTGATCTCGAGCGTCTTCTCGGAGAGCGGATGCGACTTTCGAGCTTCAACGACTCTGTCGGCGATTATCGCGACCGCGTCCGTGCTCTCCGTCGGGTGCCGTTTGATTTCGAGGTCCCGCAGGGCGAGGTGACGCTTGAGCGAGAGGTGGAGCGCTTCCCCTATGTGCCCAGCGACATCGCAGCTCGCGATGATCGGTGCTACGAGGCCTACAACCTCCAGGTCCACGGCCTAGAAAAACGGCTGGAATCGAGCGGGATAGCGCGCGTGGTGATCGGGATCTCTGGTGGACTTGATTCCACCCACGCGCTCATCGTCGCCGCCAAAACCTTCGATCGGCTCGAGCTTCCACGCTCGAACATCCTCGCTTACTCCATGCCAGGCTTCGCGACGAGCGAACGGACGCGCAGGAATGCCCTCGGGCTCATGAAGGCCCTTGGGACAACCGCGAGCGAGATCGACATCCGCCCCGCGTGCCTCCAGATGCTGAAGGACATCGACCACCCCTTTGAACGGGGCGAGCCTGTCTACGACGTGACTTTCGAGAACGTACAGGCCGGCGAGCGGACCTCGCACCTTTTCCGGCTCGCAAACCACCACAAGGCGATGGTCGTGGGCACGGGAGATCTCAGTGAGTTGGCGCTCGGCTGGTGCACGTACGGCGTTGGCGACCACATGTCGCATTACGGAGTCAATGTGTCCGTGCCAAAGACTCTGATCCAGCACCTGATCCGCTGGGGGATCAGCACGAAGCAGCTCGACGACGTAACCAACAAACTTCTCCAGTCGATCGTCGACACGGAGATTTCGCCCGAGCTTGTTCCCGGAAGGGACAACGGTGGACAGCCATCGCAGGCGACCGAAGCCACGATCGGTCCCTATGAGCTCCAGGACTTCCACCTCTACTACGTCACGCGCTTTGGTTTTCGACCCAGCAAGGTAGCCTACCTCGCCCATCACGCATGGAGCGACCAACAGAAGGGGCACTGGCCCGAGAGCATACCCGAGGAAAAGCGCCGGGAATACTCGCTCTGCGAGATCAAGAAATGGCTTGACGTCTTTCTCATCCGGTTCTTCAAGCAGAGCCAGTTCAAGCGCTCCTGTATCCCGAATGGCCCAAAGGTGGGCTCGGGAGGATCACTTTCGCCCCGTGGTGACTGGCGAGCACCCAGCGACTCCGAGGCCGAATCCTGGCTGCGGGAGCTGCGACGCAACGTTCCGGGATGACCCCCGCCCAGGAATTCGGGAGCAACCTGATGCAAGCCGGCAACTCAACCTCTCAACCTTGCTCCAGTCCATCACGATCCTGGAACCTGCCGCAACGACGGTCAGGGTTGCGCTGATCGGACAGGATCGAGGAGGCGCGTGAACTCAACCACAATTGGCGGCGAGTCAATCGCGAAGCGGATCCCAAGAACGAGCCCCTCACGCGGCTCAGTGCCCGGAACACGGATCCTTGAACGCCGTCGTCGTGCCGCTCTTCAAGGACGCTCCAGGCCACAAAGATAAAGAGACGCCCGGAGTCCAGATCGCCGCCCACGGGTGGCGCGAAGAGCTTGTCCTCGCTCTACTGGCAGTGGAGTAGGGGGGCTACCTTCCCTTCGACTGGACCTCGGTAAGCTTCTTGTAATACCGGGAGATGATCTCGCGGTACTCGGGCGGTGCCTCCTTGCCCGAGGAGAAAAGCATCGTTTCGGCCACTTTCATGGGGAGTACCCCCCAGCGGCGAGCCTCGTTGATCTGGTCGGCAAGCTTTGACGATTTCGATTCGGGTGCCGGTCCATCTTCCTTGCGGTCGTTCTCGACCTTCCCGCCTTTTTCCTTCTTGCCCTGCTCTTCTTTTTCTTGCGTGGACTCGGGCTTCTCGTTCTGGACCCTCTGCTTCTGATTCTGGCGCTTCTCGCTCTTCTTCTTTTCCTTCTCTCCGAGCTTATCCGATTCTTCCTTTTGTGATTGGCCCTGTTTCTGCGAGATCGGCTGCTTCTTCGAGCTGGAGGAGGAGGAGGAAGAACACTTCGAGCAACTCTGACCAAGCTTCTTGATCAGGTGCTCCATCCGCTCGGTAACTTGCTTCTGCTTCGCCTGGGTCGCTCCACCAGTCTGTTGGTTGCCGAGGTCCTTCTGGACTTGCTCGAGGAGCTTGTTAATCTCCTCCAGAGTCTTCTCGCCCTCCTCGATCAGCCGGTCGTGAAAGTCCTCATGGTCGCCCTTGTCCATCGCAGACTCGGCAGCTTCCAGGTCCTTCTTCTCCCGGGTCTCCTTGTCCAGGTCTGCACGCAGAAGTTGCGATGAAGCAAGAAAACTGATACCGGCGATTGACCAGAAATTCTGCCTGGAGAGGATCATAAGGGCTCCTTCAAGTTGTAGAAGTACCTCACAATGATATATCGGTACCAGGGGGTAGTCCAGTCAAGCCTCAACCTCAACCGTGAAACGTCCTGATGCTCACTGGGCGTGTGGAGGGTTCGGACCCTCTGCAGCTCATCTGCTCCGATTGGTTATGATTTGGCGTAATGTTGCAAGCTCTCGTATCTCGGTTCGGCCGTCGGCTCTTGGTCCTGCCATGCCTGTACATGGCGATGATCTTCACCTTGAGCCAGATTCCCGGAAGCAAGCTACCCAAATGGAATCTCAAGGCGATCAGCCTGGGAGACATTCTGCACTTTCCGACTTACTTCGGCCTCGGGTTCCTCTGGCTCCTGACCCTGGAGGCCTGGCCTTTATCGACCTCGAGATCGGCATACCTCGCGATCGCGTTCGCCACCGCCTTCGGGATCGTCGACGAGTTCCACCAGTCATTTGTAACACTCAGGACCATGGACCCATGGGACGCTGTTGTCAACTTTGCGGGAGCCTTGACGGCGGCATTGACTTGGTGCTGGACTCGACGGGCTTTTTTCTCACCGGAGCCTCCGAAGATCGGCTGAACCGCTCCCGCCGAAAAAAAACAAGCCCGCCCCTCGCCGGACGTCCGCTGCTGCTCGGGTGCTTGCATCCGGGACTGGTGTGACTCGCGCAAGCTTTTTCGCGAGCTACTAGCTGTCCTTGCACGACCTACCCTTGCTCGAGCAGCCCAGACCTTCCCCCAGCGTTGGATCCAGCCCGCAATCGGGCCACGGCGGGGCCGGCGGAAGGGAGCTCAGGCAGAAGTAAGCCATGAGTTGGGCGAGATCGGCCGGGGTCACTTGACCGTCGTCATTGAGGTCTGCAGCGTCGAGACACGCGATGTCTCTGCCTCCGGACCTGCGGAAGAAACCGTCGAGCGCAAGAAGGTCAGCCACTTCAACCCTGCCGTCACCGTTAACGTCTCCCCGAACGAAGGCCTTGGGGCGTTGCTCGAAGTAGTGGGCACCCATGTCCGAGCGGCTGTCGTCAACATCTGAAGTCTCTTCCGGGTCACCGGCATCAATCGCCGAGGACCCCCAGAGCAGCGTGTATTGGCCACGAATCCAACGGCCTGTCAATGGATCCCAGGTTCCGGAGGGGTCAGTGAAGAGAGGCAGAGCCTTCTTGCTCGTGCCGAAAGGAACGTCGAAGTCAACCAGGCAATAGGCCAGTTCGATGTCTGCTCCTTGAGGCAGATTGCTGCAAAGGATGGAGTTCGAGATTCGCTCAACCAGGCCCGGCACCGCTCGAACGGCAGCCGGTCCCTTGGAGGCGCGGTTATGAACCAGGGTGCAGTGATGGATGCCGAGGTGAACTTCGCTCTCCGCAAAGACTCCACCACCCTCCCGGGCCGCAGTGTTTCCCGCGATCTCAAGCCGCTCCAGTCGAGCGTCAACACCGGTGCCGACGTAAATCCCCCCGCCAAGTTCGGCCCTTGAGCCCTGCACAGAACCTGAATAGACGTGCACCTTCGCGGTACCGGTAAGATACATTCCACCGCCTCTCTCCGCTACGCAGGCACTCACCTCGTTATCTCTCAGAGAGGGGCTGCCAGAGTCGCAGTAAATTCCACCACCCAGGCCACTCCGGGCCTCGCAGTCGACAATCCGGTTTGAGATCAGGGAGGGACTCGATCGGCTCACGTAGACGCCTCCTCCCACTCGAGTTCCGTTCACCTCGGTGCCTCGACCGCCTCGAATCGTAAAGCCTTCGAGTATCGAGCCCCGTCCTTCACCCGACTTGAAAACAACGACGCTCGCCTCCCTGGCTTCGGTGGGGCCGGTGAACCTCAAAGCCGTTGCCAGCGGCCCACGCAAGCTCTTGAGATGAATGCCCTTCCCCTGGAAATCAAGTGGCCTCGACAGCAAATACTCGCCAGGGTCAACCGTCACTTGGTCGCCGTCGGTGAGCGTCGCAATGGCTTCACCAATCGTCGCGAAATCCTCGGGAACACGCCAACTGGTTCGCCGCGCAACCTCCTTCACTACGGGGATCCATTCCGACTCAAAGGAGTCCATCTCCCAGATCGGAAGACTCTTCACAAGATCCTCAAGGCCCAGTGAGCGCGTTGCATATGGCGGAAATGGACGGAAAAGAAGCCTCACACGCACCTGTACCTTGCCGCCTTCAAGCGTATCAGGCAGGTTCGCCGAGTAGACGGCGCCACGCTCCTCGAGCGGCTTGAGCGACCGTTCCTCCACACGAACCGCGAGCCACAAGAACGGGACCTCGTTTCCCTGATCGTCGAGAAATCGGTCGTTAAAGAGCGTGAGGTAGGGATCACCGTTGGGGGACAAGGCGCTATGGTGGTCCATCAGGTCGCCATTGAAGTCGAGAAAGCCCGACTGAAACAGAGCTGTGCCTGACGCATCGTTGACCTGCGCTTCAATCCACATTTGCCGTTCGTTGGCGAGGCCCGTCGGGATGTTGTGACCTGCTCCAATATTCTTGACGCGCACCGTGAAGCGGATCTTGCCTCCCTGGGGGGCCTGCGGAGGCAGGATCACGCTCATGCGGGCTGCAGTTCTCAGAAATTCCTGAACCTCCTCCGACTGATAGCCCTTGTTGGGAAAAGGCACCAGAGGCACGGTGACCGCAGGGAAGTTATGACGGTGAAGCGTCTCGCGGAACGGCCCACCCACGGCAGCCTGACCACTGTACCGTAACATGTGACAATTTTGGCACGGGTCTCCCCGCTGCTTGTGAACCGATGTGTCCCACTGCGCGAAGGATTTCTCAAACAGTGTGGCGCCGTGAAACACGTCGTGGCAGCTCCCGCAAAACTCGCTCTTCCCGATAAACTCGCCTTGCAAGGACTCGTGGGCTGCTGTGGCAGTTGGGTTCTTGAGGCGGCCATACACCAGGCTGCCCTCGGCGAGATCGAAATTGGCGTTGGCAATTGGCTTCCCACCCCTCGCTGGCTCCATTCGATGGCAAATCTCGCAAGAGACTCCCTCGAGGGCCAGCTTCGACAGACTCGTCATCTCAAACGTCTTCGCCAGCTCACCGGTTCGGGCACCCAGCGGAACATGGCAATTCACGCAAAGCGCGGCGATCGCACCCTTCGTATCGCTCAACGCCCTTCGATTGCAGGCGATGACAAGCGGGTTCTGCGCGGAGTAAGCGTGCCCCGAGCCACGCCATTCCAGGTAGTGCCTCGGATGGCAAGCCCTGCACGTCTCGGCGCCCTGAAACACATGCGAATGCTCCCTGGGAACCTCATCCGTAGCCTGCGGGCAAGAAAGCCATGCCAGCGGGATCGTCCAGAGCATATTCATGGACGTAATTTTCTGGGCACCGGCAGTGCCGTTCGAAAAGTGGTATTGCGGTTACCAAAAGAATCACCTATCTGGAACTCGAAAAACCAACTGTAGCGATTGCTTACCGGCTCGCTGTCATCATAAGAGCTCTGCGGAAACTCGAAGCCATAGGGCGATCCCTTGAGGGCGTGAGCCTTTCCCCAAAAAGTCCCGGTCGGATTCCTCAGGGGAACTTCGCTGAAGGCATCGGCGTAGTAGTCAGAATTGAACCAATCGTTGGACCACTCAAAATTGTTCGAGAGCATGTCCGCAACTCCGTATGGACTGTCTCCCAGGGGGCTGAATTGACCCACGGGCACCGGCTCGGGCTGGCGGCAATAGCTTCCCGGCACATGGTAAGACGTGGGAAGGCTGTCACCCCAGGGGTAACGGCGATCATCAGGACCCCGGGCGGCCTTTTCCCACTGGGCTTCGCTGGGCAGCACCTTGCCATGAAAGCGCGCGTAAGCAGCCGCTCCGAACCATGAAACGTCCACGACGGCCGTCCTTGCCCAGCCCGGCTTTACATGAAAACCGCTCGAATCATGGGAGATAACATGCAAAAAACTCGGAACCTTCGCGTTTCGCCCCTCTCGGTAGTAAGGTACCAGTCGCTCATACGACTGAAAGTAATAAAAAGGCGTCCAGGCTCCGTCGAAATACCCCATGACGGCGAGATCCGTCACTCTGGCCAACCCCTGATTGACGCAGCTTTCAAGAAATTTCACATAGCTCTCGTGCGTCACCGGCAGCCTGTCGATCCAGTAGCCGTCAACGTATACGATCGAGGCAGGCTCGTCAGAGGCGTTCTGAGTCGTCTTTGTCTCAGTCAAGTTTCTCGAGCCTCGGACGTCGCCGCGCACAAAGCAGCCAGAAGGTATCCAGACCATGCCGTGGGTACTGGGCTTCAGGACGCCGACCCTCGCCTCGCAAAGGAGGCGACGACTTGCGCCCTCGTGGTTCAAGCCGGTCTCCCAGGCTTTGATGATGAATTCCCCCTCTTCTGGCGGGGTCCTCCACTCAACCTCGGGCAAGTCATCCCAAAGCAGAAAACCTCCACTGGTTTCCCACCGCAGGGCCGCAATTGCAACTGCGGGCGGCTGCTTCAACCGCAGCAATACTCGCCCACTCGTGAATGCTTGGCTGGGAAGCACTTCAATCCCGAATCCGTCCCACACCTTCAGGTCTTCCTGAGGCGACAGATCTCCGCCATCACTGAAAGCTATTGCCCCATGCCAGCAAAGCATTACCAGGAACAGGGTTCGGAAACTCATGCATACTCCTCGTGGGGGAGGAAGACCTCCCCCACACCGGCCGCCTGGAGGCTTCGCTCTGACTCCCGCTTCGCGCTCGCTCTGGACCCCGCCTCGGGGCTCGATAAGCGCCGGGTGCCTCCGGCGCCGATGGAGGGGGAACGTTGGCCACGATGTTCCAATCATGGCCGCGCAGAGTATATTTAGCGTGGGGATGTGTCGAGCGCCAGCATGGGGGGGGTAAGGACTATTTCAGCGAGAAGCCTTCGTCGGTCTTCTTGATCGCCGGATCCTTCTTCGCCGTCGCAAAGATCGCAGTGTAGAGAGTCTTCTTGTTCTTGTTGGGGTAACCAGCCTTCATCACGGCTTCCGTCAAGGTTACAGGAGCGAGCACCTTGCCCGCCTTCTTGAGCACCTCGCGAATGCGCATCTTCAAGAGCCCGCGCGGCGCATTCTTGCGCTTTCCCTCAGACCCCTTGATCTTTCCCGCGGCCTTCGAAGCCCTGGCACTGGCTTCCCTGGTAGGGCTACGGGTCTTTCCATTGGCAGAGATCAAACCCTCCAATGAAGCAATTGCACTTTCGATTCGATCGCGCTCCATCTTGAGCGATTCAAGGGCGCATTGAACACTTTCACCAACCATTTGAGTTTCTCCTTTCAGAAATGACGGTCGACAACACTTACGAGGAACAAACAGTGCTTTCGAAGGTCTTATACAGGTAGCGACTATGTAAGGCAAGCCCTGAAACCTAATAAATATGCTTACCTAATAAACCTTGGAAAACTATTAAGTACAATCGGATGCTTCAAGCTGTTCGCAGGCAGGCAAGTGGCGAATGCGATGCTGATCTATCGGTCAGCGATCCGCGTCCATTACTGGGTAGTTATTGACACACCCCTCACATTCCACATCTTGGGTGGAGCCCTCCACGCCACAATGGTAACGTGAAGGCGTTATCGCGTGACAACGAGCCGACCCACAGGCAAGGCCACACAATGTTTGTTCGTCAAGAAGGCCAGCTGCGGGACACGGCAGCATCGCTACCAGGGGCTGGCGAATAGTCTCTGCCGCTGGATGACCCTGGGCTCCCGGCCATCGATTCGCGCTGCGAACTGAAACGCAGCGCGGGCCTCCTCCTTGCGATCGAGTGCAAGAAGGACGTCGCAAAGCTTGCAATAATAAATCGCGTCAGCGAGTGATAGATCCTGAGCGGACAGGACCCCGAGCGCCTTCTGCAATTCTCCGCGACGGTGAAGAAAGTCGGCGTATTCAATACGCCCCAGCATCGATTGCGGCTTCTTTTCAAGTAGCCGCTCGTAGAGCGCAGCCGCCTGAGGATACTCTCCAGCAAGGTCATGAAGGTAGGCTCGGCCGAGAAAACTCTCCTCAAAGTAGGGCTTCTCTGCAAGGTCGGCATCGTAGTGAACGGCCGATTCTGCCCAGCGTTCATTCTGGCGCAAGTAGGCCCCATAGTTCGAATGAGCAATGGACGCGCCCGGACAGATCTCCAAGACTCGAACCCAGAGACTCTCCGAGTCCCTGAAAACCGGCAGGTAGTTTGCTGAAGCCATCGCACAAGCCACCACAGAGATAACCCCCAAGAGACTTGCGAGTCGGGCAACTCCCCAAGTCAGAGCCGTCGAGGCGAGCGCCAGAAGCGGACCCACCAAGGCCAGATAGAGATACCGATCGGCCAAAAAGATATTGATTCGCACCAGCCCCGATACAGGCGCTAGCAGAGCCAGGAACCACACGATCCCGAGAAGCCAGACCCGTTTCCCCTGATAACTAATCCAAACTCCGACCACCATGGCAAGGAACAATGCTGCACCTGCGAGGACCATCGGGGTTGACGCAAAGCTTTCCCCCACAAAATCATAGTATGGGCTCAGCCGTGTCGGCCACACAGCATGTGCGACATAGCGGGGCAGGGCTGCCAGTGGGACCAGGATACTATCGGGGAACTGGATCCCTTTCATGCCCTCGTTTGTGTGAGCAGAGAGCGTCAGGACCGAAAAGATGGCCGAGAGCGTGAAGTGTGGGAGTTTGAACAGGAGCGATCGTCCAAGGGGCCGTCCGGCCCATAAATCGAGAGCAACTAGCACGCAGGGCAAGGTTACAAGCTGGCTTTTTGACAGTAGAGCCAACAGATAGAAAAAGAAAACTCCAGCTTGTACGGCCCATCCTTTCCGCGGGTCCAACGGAGTCAGTGTCCGCAAGTGTAGGAGCAAGGCGGCCCCTGCGAAGAATGCTGAAAGTACGTCCTTGCGCTCGGATAGCCAACCGACTGACTCGATGCGCGTTGGATGGCACAGGAAAATTGCAGCAACCACAAAGGCAAGCGCTCGGAACCCGAGCCACTTGCAGGCAAAGGCATGAATCAGGAGCCCTGCTCCCAGGTGAAGAACCAGACCAGTAACAAAGAAGCCTCCCCCGTTCAAGCCCCACAACTCGTAGTCGAGCATGTAAGAGATGAGGTGCAGGGGATTGTAGTTAAACACGTGGAATCGTGTGAACGAAACCCACACCTTGTCGAAGGAAATCCCATGCACCAGTGGGTTCTCAACGATGTATTTCCAGTCATCCCAGTTCGTAAAACTGTGCGTTGCGCCACCGTGAAAGGTCATGAGCGTGATCGCCACAAGCAAGAGCGGATAGGCGACCATCTCTACCCGCCCCGTTTCTGGCGGAAGCAGCCTCGAAACGCGTTGAAGCGGAAGTGTCATGCGGGGTATATCGGTAACGACCTTTTAAAAGGCGGCGTCGCAGTTGACAATGTTCCGATAATGGCCATTCCATGAGCAAGACAACAGGCTCTTCAGAGCAAGGGAATTGATTGCGCCTCCTGCTTGAGCTCAGGTCAGATGATGCCCGAGCTCGTTGAAGGCACCAGGACCGCTCGCGTGGGACGAACTGCTTGACGTTGAGCCATGAAGAGCCTTATTGATGGTTTTCAAGCGCGGGAAAAACCCCGAGGACAAACAGCAAGAAGGAATTTCATGGCAAGCGAGAACCCCTGGGACGAGGCCGAATCAGGCTGGCAGGATCTGGTCAATGCCGTCCAGCGCATCCAGGCCGCCGCCAACAAGATCAAGGAAAGCGACCGAAGTTTTGACGGCTATGAGATCGAGCGAACTCTCCGACGCCATCGGCCAGAGCTAATCAAGCAGCACCTTGAGGGGCTGCGCCAACACCGCAAGGACAACAGCCTCTAGCGCGCCCTTCACGTCGCGGAATACACAAACATCAACGGCAACTTGCCAGGACTGCCATGAGGGTAAAGACCGCGGGGCGCTGCGAATCACCCCCCGGTCGTGCGAGGCGCCGGCATCGGAGGCCCCTCATCCGACTTGCGTGGGGCCTCGTGCCTTGAATGCCGAATCATGAGAATCGCGGTGCCCAAAACTATGACGAAAACCACGAAAAAAATAGGTCTGGCGCTTGTCGCGAGCCAGTCCTTAGCCAGGACCCCTGCGATCGGAGCAAGCGCCCAGCGCGCCCCCGTAAGCACTGTGTGCACACCCAGGTAAATGGGCACCTTTTCCGGCGTTCGGGCGTAATAGAGCGAACCCAGCATCCAGACAAGCTGCCCGCCGCCCAGGCCAATTCCGCGGAAAACTCGGCCAACATAGACCCAGCCGATGGTCGGCGCAAACGCCAGCAAGAGGAAGTCGATCGCAAAGATGACGTTAATAAACCCGCGCAGCCTTGATGGCGAGCCCCGGTCGACCAGCTTGCCCCATGTGCCCATCGTGAACGCCATGAAAAACTGGGTGACGGCGACATTGATCATTGCAAGGTCAAAGTAGCTCGCATGGAGCACGTCAACGGCGTGAATTTGTGTGAGCGGGATCGTCATGATGTTTGCAAAGCCGAATACGAAGAAGAAGCTCTCGTAGCGGCGGAACTCGCGATCCTCGCGCCAGACCGTGACGAACAAACGAAAAGTGTCGACCACCGAAACTCTCGGGGCGGAGGAGAACTCAGGCTCCCGCACCGGCGAAAGCGCGAAGAACGCCGTACCCACCAAGCCAATGAGCCCGAACATCGGCACAACCGTGGTCACCAACTCGCCCGAAGATTCCGACGTCACTCCAAGTGAGGCGTAGAGACTGGGTAATCCGATCCAGCCGTCGAGAACTCCGGCGATAGCCACAGAGAAGAGGGCGGCAATGCAGAACTGCACGCGCCGATTCTGCCCGACGATTCCTCCTCGTAACTCCGAAGGATAGTTGAGCTGGTAGATCGTGACACGTGCCGGGACCGTCATGGCCTGGAACATCTGCGCTGCCGCATGAAAGATCACAAACCCCACAGCCATCGCGGGCTTGAGGAAAAAGACAAGGCCCAGCGAGACGCTCCGGAGCACCTCGGGCCAAGAAACAAGCGGCATCTTGCGGCCCTTGGTGGCCCAGTGCGCGATGAAGAAGGAGAAAATAAGGCCGAGGCTTTGCCCGCAGGTGAGGTAAGCCACCTCGAGGTCGGAGGCACGAAAGCCTTTCTTGGCCAGCGCAGGCCCCATCTGGAGTACAGCCTCGCTCGCCCCGAGAAAAAGGCTTGCCAGCAGGTCGAACTGCATCGTGCGGCGAGCAATGGCATCAAGAGTCGGCGACGGAGTACATTTGATGAATGGCACGAGACCATGTAACCCGGTCAGCGCCTTCTACGCCAGCCTTCGCCTCTTGCATCACACTTCCCGGCGTGGTTTATCGACACCTTGAATGAACTCGAGCAGGGACCCTTGAACGCCAATTCGCAATTCACTTCCACCACGAGCCTCCGGCCAGGGCAGTGGGTGAGGACTTACCTCACAAGCCTATTCTCCGAGAAGTATCGCTACTGGATTTTCGTCCCGATCACGGGCCTTCTCTCGGGCCTTCTTTCGGTTGGCCTCACGAAAGTCCTCCACGCCGTCGAGGTGCTCACGTGGGGCTCGAGCAACGAGATACTCGAGTCAACCATGAAAGCAGGAACCAGCTCTCCATGGCGAGTCATCACGACGCTGGCCCTCGGTGGACTGCTCGCAGCCATCGCGCTGCGTTTTCTCAAACGTTCAGGTGACCTTCAGGGCACACCCGCCATCATTGAGGCCCTCGCGTTCAAGAAGGGACGTCTGTCAGTCCTGAGGACGCTCCTCGAAAGCCTGGTTTCGATCACCTGCGTGGGCACAGGGGCCTCGCTCGGGCGCGAAGGAGCCCTCATACAGGCCGGTGCCAGCGCGGGGTCGTTCCTGGGCAGCAGACTCAAGCTGGATGACTATCACGTCCGTATCCTGCTCGCCTGCGGCGCTGCGGGCGGAATGGCAGCCTCCTACAACGTCCCCCTGGGAGCCAGCGTCTTCGCGATGGAGATCCTCCTCGGAAGCTTCGCCCTGGAACTTATCGTCCCCATCATCATCTCGTCATTCGTTTCGACAACGGTCTCCCGTGCCATGCTGGGAGGCCTGCCTGCGTACTCAATCCAGGAACACTACAAGTTTGTCACCGAATGGGAGATCCTGCTCATCGTTGTGCTCGGAGTCCTCATGGGTCTCATCTCGGTCCTCTTCATCAGGGTCTTCAGTGGCATTGGAGCGCTATTCGCCTGGTTCAAGCGCGGGGAGAAGGTGAAGCCGATACTTGCAATGACCTTGCTGGGCTGCGCCGGCCTCTACTTCCCACACCTTTTTGGGAACGGTTACCACACGGTAAACGCAACTCTGAGGCTCAAGAACGAAATCTCCCTACCATTGTTGCTGCTCTTGCCAGTCCTCAAAATTATCTTCACTGCAATCTGCCGTGGCAGCGGAGTTCCGGGGGGGCTCTTCACTCCGTCGCTCTTCGTCGGGGCTCTCCTCGGGTCTGCGTTCGGCGTGGGCGCCAATGCGGTTTTTCCGGAGCACTCGATCGCCGTCCCGGCAGCCTATGCGCTTGTCGGGATGGGGGCAATCGTTGCCGGTACTCTCCAGGCGCCCATCACTGCAATTCTCATGATTTTCGAGATGACCCGGGATTACGAGGTCATCGTGCCCCTCATGTCGGCCTGCGCCGCCAGCACTATTGTGAGCCACCTTCTCCAGGAGTCGTCTCTCTTCACGGAACCACTTCGGCAAAGAGGGATCCGCCTGCCCCGGGTGTATGCTCCAACGTGGATGCACCAACCCAAGGTGGGATCTGCCCTTCAATCCCAGGTGGCCACGATTTCACCCGCGGCGCGCTTTCAAGAGGTGGTCGACAACTTCCTCATGGCCCCCGAGGGACAGGACCAGATCTACATGACAAACAAGGAAGGCGTCTACCTCGGCTCAATCTCGCTCCACGAGATCAAACAATTCTTTCGCGAGACAGAGCACCTTGACTCTGTCATCGCCGCTGACATCGCAAATCACAATTCCCCTTTTGTTTACGCCGACGACCCACTATTGAAGGCAATCGAACTCCTGGCGCAAAGCCATACCGAACATGTACCCGTGCTCGACGCTCCCACAACGCGGCGGCTTGCAGGAACCGTGTCGAAGAGAGGGCTGCTCGCAGTTTATAGCGCCGCCAACATTGCCCAACGAACGAACGCCCAGGACAGCGGATAAAAATCGCTGGTCGGTCACGATTGAGAAGGTGCTTCTTCCCGGCGAGACTCGAGACCAGCTTCATGGCCGATGGGTGCCGAGCCACGTCTTCAAATCGTGGGGCCGCCAGAACACTGTACTTGCCAGGCCCACCTGTTCGATATACTCCACGGGGCCATGATTGGGACATCCTGACCAAGGCTCAACCACCATCAACGCCGGGGGCTCCCGGCACGGGGGGAGGTTTTCCTCTCCTGCGAGGAGTGTAGATCCCATGAATGCAGGGAGTCACCACTGGAGATATTGAATGAAAATCCTGGTCACTGGAGGCGCCGGCTATATCGGCTCGCATACCGTCCGGGTGCTTCGATTGCGTGGCCATGAGCCCGTCATCTTTGACAACCTCACTCGAGGGCATCGCGAAGCGGCGCTCGACGCTCCTCTGATCGTCGGCGATCTCCTGTCACTCGACGATCTGACTGGCGCCTTACGAACCACGGGTTCAGAAGCCGTGCTTCACTTCGCGGCCTTTACCTACGTCGGCGAGTCCGTCGGCCACCCCGACGTCTACTACCGAAACAACACTGCCGGGACGATGAACCTCCTGGAGGCCATGCGAAAGCACAAGGTTTCGAAGCTGGTCTTCTCCTCCACGGCTGCCGTCTACGGCGACCCCATCCGCACGCCGATCGATGAGTCGCACCCACAAAGCCCGGTAAATCCTTATGGACGATCCAAGCTCATGGTCGAGTGGATGTTGCGCGACCACCAAGTGGCCTTCGGCCTTGGCTTCGCAGCGCTACGCTACTTCAACGCTGCTGGCGCAAGCCTCGATGGACGGATTGGCGAGGACCACGATCCCGAGACGCACCTGATACCGCGAGTCCTCATGTCGATCACCGGAGAAATCCCGGAGGTGACAATCCTCGGCACCGATTGGGAGACACCCGACGGCACGTGCATTCGCGACTACATCCACGTGGAAGATCTCGCCCAGGCACATGTCCTCGCACTCGAGCATCTGGGCCGGGGCGGGGCCTCGAACGCCTGGAACCTGGGCACGGGCAAGGGGCACTCGGTGAAAGAGGTTATCCAGAGCGCAGAACGTGTGAGCCACCGCAAGGTCCCCACTGTCAGCGGAGCGCGGCGAGCAGGTGACCCGGGAGTCCTCGTCGCATCCTCCGACAAGATCCGGAAAGATCTGGGCTGGAAGCCGGAGCACGCCGACCTAGACTCCATCGTGGGCAGCGCCTGGCGCTGGATCGAGAAGGGCGGAAGATACAAGAATAAAGCCACGCCGGAGGAGGCACAAACCACTCACCCCATCCGATAACTTGGCACTTCGAAAGAGCAGTAAAGTTGATGCCAGCTTCCCGCCGATTCTGACAATAGGTTAGTTATGAGATTGTTGCGAAGGGCCATCCTTCCGATTTGGCAGGCCTCGTGCTAACCCATCACCCCCCGGAAGGGCACGATCATGTTGAATTTGCATGCGCTTCGAGTCTTGCTCTCGTCGGCCGCTTTGACGGTTCTGGCTACCTCCTGCACGATTTCACGGCCCGAGGATATCAATGCCGCCTACAGGGAAGTTCTCGATCAGCGATTCAACCACTATGTGTTGAAACCAGGTGACGCGATCAGCGTCACTCTCTATAACCGCCAGACGGACCTCAACCAAAGAGATCTATTGATACTCCCCGACGGCAGAAGCGACCTCTTCTTCATGGACAACCACTCGTTCGTTGGAAAAACGGTCAGTGAGGTCGAGGCGGAGCTGAGGGCCCAGACAGCCGGTGAAATCCAGAATGTCGCCGAAGTCATGATCCAAGTTCGGCCGAAGGAGGAGGTGGCCTACTTTATTGGACAATTTGAACGTCCTGGCACCGTCCCCTTGACCACCAAAATGACCTTGCACGAAGCCATCTCTTCAGTCGGTGGCACCAACATCTTGGGTGATACCGATTACGCCCTTCTTCGCCGGCCTTACAAGGATCCACGCCACCCGGAACTCTTCCGTATAGACCTTAACGACGAGGTCGAGGAGCTCTTCCTCCTTCCAGGCGACCAAGTCATACTCGGAAGGACGTTCCTCGCCGGCCTGATTGGCTACCTACGAGAATACGTCTTCGGGATCATTCCCGGCGGTTCGCCACTCCAAAATTTTGGCCTGGCTGGCGCCGCTGCTCTGTAATGCTATAGATTCTCCTGCCAAGGCATTGACAGTTCAGGGCCGCTGCTGCCATTTTTACGCCATCGACTGAATCCTGGCTCGACGCCTTACCAACGGAGTCAACATGCGGAATACTACCTCTCCCGGCGGCCATGCCGCCCTGTTTCACGGCCTGGTCCGAGTAACGTTGTGCGCCGGGGTGATCCACCTCGCAGCCGCTTGCGCCCCTCCTCTTGGCGTCAGGAACGAGGCCCTCGATTCGCCCAGGTACATTCGCTACACACTCAGGTCGCAAGCTGGCCTGCCTCAGACGGCATTCCGATCAAACTACTTGAGCTTTCCCGTCGGCTTCAAGGTCGGCAGCAAGGTGACCTTCCCCTTTTATTCGAGCCAGTACGTCGATCTAGACTTCAACGGCGTCACGTGCAGGATGTACCCCAGAGATCTTCCCTTCCCAACGGAGCCAGAGGCCCTGAGGCTCTTTCTCGAGAAGCACTTCGCATCGACCGAGGAAGAGCTTAACCTGGGCGCGCTGGAGAAAAATCTGCGGGCCCAGATCGACACTGGAAATCCAGCCCAGGGCTGGACCAAGGAACAAGTGTTCATGGCCCTGGGTTACCCCAGCCACGTCGGCGCCAATTCAGCGGTGGCGGATAACTTGACAAAAGCCTAGATCTTCGAGCAAAACATCTGGTACTACCGGTACAACGAGATCATGCTGATCCCGACCTGGCACGTGTACCAGTTCAACAATGATTGGAATCCTTTTCGCGCGGAATCCGCCCTAAATAGTCCGGCACGATTCCGAGTGTTCAGAATTCGCCGAGGAGTTTTCCGCGATGGCGCGAAGCCAAGGCCAACCGCGATCCTGGAAGGATCGCAGAGGCCAAGCAACAAAGCCAGCGCGGAAAAGAACCGGCGAGGCGCCACTCCGAATCGTGCCGGGCTATGTAGTTGCGACGACACGTGACGAAACACCCAGTGCAGGCAGAGCTTCGTCGGCCCAAGCCCCAGCAAACGGCTTGCACGATCCGCAAGCGGGTACCCAGAGAGCGAGGACGAAGACGTGTTCGGAGCACACGACAGGTCGGAGCGCCGCAACATCCGGCCGAAGCCACAATGGCCTGCTGGAATAGCCTCCAGGGCCGCCAAGTGGTGCTACGCGACTATCCGAAGAAGAACTCCCGCGCAAAGACTTTCGACCAAAGTGGCGTTTTCTGTTTGTTAAGGATCACACCGTTCAACTGTCCACCGGCCTGGCGGATAGCTTGAAGCGACTTGCCGATCTTCGACATGCGGGTCTTGCCCGCCTCGCCCACGAGGTACAGGCGGTCGAGATGCGGGGCCGCAAAGAGGGTCGAGGTGTCGTTGAGGATCGGGGGTAGATTGATCACGGTGAAATCGAAGTGCTGCCTCAAATCGGCAAGGAATGGAGTCAATCGCTTGTCCGAGAAGAACTGCGTGCTGCGCTCGGCACCGGCATTTCTGAGAAAGTAGACGTTGGGGTACGCCTCGTTACAGTAGCCCACGACTTCGCTCAAACCCTTGTTGATGGCGACCGAGTTACGGGAAAGGCCCAGGAGATCGGCAAGGACCTGGAAGCGCTGCATGTTGAAGCGACCATCGAACAGCGCCACCTTGCGATGAAAACACTCTCCAAACGAAAGCGCAAGAAGGGTCGCTATCGTGCTGGAGCCTTCGCCTCCCTCGGAACCTGCGATGCCGATAATCAGGCCGCCTGGCCCCTTCTCCCGGATGGTTGAGGCGATCACAGCGTCCCTGAGACGCCTCAGCTCCTCGACAACCACGGGATCTGAGCCAGCCTTTTTCAGGAATCGGAAGAACGGCTTTTGCGATCGAAACTCCCTGGGCACGGAGGTGCTTCCGTTGGCCACGTAGTCCAGAAGCGAGTAATCGCCGCCCTCCCAACCAAGAACCCTGGGAGATGGCACGTTCGCCCCCGGGGAGGCATCTTTGCCTTCCGGCTGCGAAGTGCTCAAATCCTCATTGGGGCCTTTGAATTTGCTCATGAGAGCTTATCTCCTGGGAATGACCCCGATCACTGGGATCCCGAATTCAGTATAGATATCCTGGCGAAAACGAACCTTGTTCGTCAGGAGCTCGAGGAGTATGGCCACGCTGACTCCCACGAAGAGGGCACCCATCGATCCAAAAAGCACCTGGCGGAGCGGATAGGTATTGAACGGCTGGAAGTCGACGGTGGCTCTCTCGACCAGAGTCAATTGGCTCATTCTCCTCGCCTCGGCAAGCTCGCGCTCCTGGAGAATCATGTCCTCGTACACCTGCCGAGAACGACGGGCGTCCTCATACTGACGTTGCAGTTCAGTGAGCTGCTCAAGCTGCGGATCCAGCGCAAGGTGGCGACTTCGCAATTCAGCGGTTGCGGAGAAGAGAGTCGCAAGGTCCTTCTCCACCCTGAGCCTTCGCTCCTCGGGGTCCACAGAGCTTGTTCCACCGTTCAGCTCGTTGAGCCTCTCTTTCGTGCGGCGAAGCATGTCCCTCGAGACCTTCACCTTGTCACTATCCTCCCCGTAGATCGTTTGCTCCTCGAGGAGCTGGTTTTCAAGCTCAATCAACCGACTGCGGAGAGATTGCACCTGAGGGCTGATCTTTGTTGGGTCGATGGGCTCAAGAGGGATGTTGGAAGGCGAGTCCTTCTCGCGCAGGAGCGCAAGCCGCTGCATTTCGTTCTGAAAAATTTGCTGAAGGAGCAGGTCTCGGGCCGCCTTTGAAACTTCGGGATTGGCCTTTCTGAAGGCATCCAGCTCCTCCTTGGCCTCCTGCTCCTTCTTCTGCCAGTGCCTCTCCCGAGAATCCAGGAGCGGCTCCCTGATTTCACCACCTATCTCGATGATCCTCTGTCGTGCTGCCTCAAACCAAATGTCAAGCTCCTCCGCAATCCGATCTCGATTATTGCCAAACACGGTGAGCTTCACGGTGTTAACTCTGGGATTGGGCTCAACTCGAGTGCGCTTTCTAAACGAGGACATGGCCCGCTGCACGTCAAGGTCGGAGCTCTGGTCAAGCGAAGTCGGATGCTCGAGGTAATCCAGGAACTCGCTGGCTCGCTCCTTCACAAGGTGAATGGCTTGCCGAATCTGACCATACTCTGACACCTGGTTGTTTTCCTCCTGGCTGAAGATGGCGGGAAGCTTGAGTTTCAAGACGACTTTTCGTAACACGGAGTCGCTGTGTAACAACTCAACTCTGGTGCTAAAAAACCTTCCAGAGTCCTCGCTGGGGCCGCCCCGCTTGTTCAGGTCTGCCACCATGGAATCGACCGCATTCAAGGCCATCGTCACTCGCCCGGAAAAAACAACCGGATCCGTCGACACCTTGGCAAGCATGACTCCAGTGCCGATGCACACGCAGATCGAGATGAGGATCCAGTGGCGAGTCAATGCGTAAACAAGTTCCGGAATCGCCGTGAGACGAGCGAGGCACCGTCTGCGTAGAGCTTCAATGTTCATGGCTGCGCCGCTTCCTCATTACTCCCCGATCGCTTTCCTGCGTGCCTCGCGAATTTCATACTCCAGATCTCGAGCTGCGTCAGACTCGGCGAACTCACGGGGGGAGTCACGCGCAGCTTGTGCCTCTTTCAGCGCTTCGTCGAACTTCTTCTGCGCGAAGAAAACCCGGGCGAGGTGATAGCGGTAAGTAGGCTGATCCGCAACCTTCAAGAGCTCGCGAAGAACTCTCTCGGCTTCCGAGAGTTGGTCGCTCTTGTAGAGCACCCAGGCATACGTATCGTACGCATCGGGAGCCAACGTGGGGTTTGGGACCATTTTCTTGATTCGCTCTCCGATCTGAAGAGCCCTGGCCTTCCTGTCCGGGTCCGGGTCCTCCGCCAGGTGCCAGGCCAGGTTGTTGATTACAACGAGCGGCACTTTCAGGCTCTTCGAATCGTAGGCTTCGAGCGCCTTGAAGTACTCATCGAGCATGAGTTCGCGAGCCTTTTTTCTTGGAAATTCCGAGGTGGCCTGAGTCATGAGCCGCTCTGCCTCCATGGCACGAAACATACGCCGCAGCCCTTCATGCTCCGGGAGGGTTTCGAAACTGCTTCGCAACGAAAGTAGAGTCGGAAGGCGCTCCTTGAGCGCATCCGCATCGGCGGATGGCGTCGCCTCTGTCGGCACCTCCTCATCAAGGAAAAACCGCGCGGCGGGACTCCTCGACTTCAGATACCCGGCAAGGAGTCGCGAGAAGACATCGGCGGACGGCTTTTTCAGGGCAAGCTGCTCTAGCTGGAGAATGGAGAGGTCGACCCGCCCCATGGCCTCGTGGAGCTGTGCCAGGCGGTTCAGCACGGCCTCGTCTGGACCTGGAACCGCCCGGAGGATGCTGACTGCCCTGCCCAGGTTGGGAGTGAACAAATTTCGGCTCATGATCTCCTTGCCAGCGCCCTCGCTCTGATCGGAGACCACCCATGTCTCAGCCAGGGCCAGGTAGGCGGGAAGAAACCTTGGTGACTTTCGGATGGCGGCTCTCAGAACTCGCTGCTCCCTCCCAAGGACGCGTGCCAGCTCCGAGTTCTTGACTTTCTCTTGACGGTAACGAACCTTGAAGCGGTGACGAAGAGCTCTGGCATAAAGAAAATGCGCGCTATGCTCCTGCCCGCCCGCGTCGCTGAGCGCCTGAATGCGCTTCAGAAGCACTTCGGAAATATCCTCGTTCGGCGGGACTGTCTGGAACTCGAGGTTGCTGAGTTCAAACTGGCAGGCCATCGAGTCTGGCTCTCGCCGAAACTCCTCCATGGCGCTTTGTACGTGAGCCTTGTGCTGGTTCAGGAGGCCCTGCCGGGCGGTGTCCAATGTGGCCCGGCCAAGATCTCTGAGAAGGTACGTCGCCAGGCCTACGTGGCAGCTCCCCTTCAAGAAGCTTGAGAATGGGCGGAGCTGCTCAAGATCCTTTGCCGCAATCGAGGAGATCCGATCGTTAGCAGGCCCAAACTGACCGAGGAGAAACATGCGAAGCGCCACAGTGAAGGTCTCCAGGGCACGTTCTGGAACCGAGGGGAAGAAACGCCTCAACGCACGCTCGAAGCCCAAGTCCGCCCCGGACTCCTCCGTTCCGCGGATAATTTCAACCAATCGCCTTACGATCTCCTGGCTGTCGCCCGGAGCTTTTACAAAAAGGAAGAGATAGGCACTCAGCGCCTCCCTGTAGGCAGCGTCTTTCGCGGCAGACTGAGTCCCTGGGGCGACAGCGATCTCATACTGGAGATCTGCATGAAGCCGTGCCACGGAAGTGTCCTGGGGGTACCGATTCACCGCCAACTGAATCACGCTCGCGGCGGTGGTATTTCCTTTCAGAGAGTAGAGGATTTTCGAGACCCCCACCAGGTCCACCACACTCTGCGCCGCCTCGGTGATGTCCTTCAACACTTTCTCGAGCCTGTTTGAGGCCTCACTTGCAAGCTGCGCCCGTGCGCCCGCAGCCAGAAGCAAGGCGACGCGCCTCCCGACGTGGTCGAGCACCCCCCCGCCCTGCGCCTCGAATTTGTCCAGTTGCTTGAGGCAAAGGGACTCGCCGGGCATGATCGCGAGCGATTGTTCTGCCACATCGACCACGCCGCGAGATCGGAGGTCGGCCGGAAGGCCCGCGAGATACTTTTCGAGGTCTTTTTCGCCTTCGACGGACCCGGATGATGCCTTGAGCTTTGCAAAACCTCTCAGCAGCGTAAGCAGTCTTGCGACGCCGGGCGGCCCGCTCTCGATGGCATCGGTAATTCGCTCCGCCAGAGAGAGTGCAGATTCATCTTTGATGAGTCGCTGGAACTGTGCTGTACCGAGGCAGACTCTTGAAACGGAGACCAGGGTTTGGAGGTACCCCTGGATCTGAACGACTCCCTCAGAGATTGCAGCCTTGCCACCGGACTCGGGAGGATATTGTGATTTCTCCGCACTCAAGTCCTCCGCCTCTTCAAGAAGCTGTGCGAGTAGCGCCCTCGCCTCTCCAGGCGTTTTCCCAAGCGCTTGCATGAAGTTCTCCTCGGACTCTTTCTCCAGAGGTGCAGCAGCGCCCGAATCCCTGGGCGGCTCGTCCCTCAAGACCCAGAGGCGAAGCGCTCCAAGCCTCACGAGGAGGGCCGCAGTTTCCTTGCCCCGAATCCCGTAGTCGCCTCTGCGACCTTCGATGAGCAAGAGCCCATCAGAAAACGGACTTGCGCCCTCGTCCTTCAACTGCGCCAACTTCTCGACGAGAAGGGTCGCCCAGACGAGCCTGCGGTTGGCATCCTCGGCGGAGGATGGCGCATCGTCCGACTTGAAGAAATTGAGCGCCTCGTTGAGGGCCTTTCGGGCACCCCTCGTCAGAGCCTCCTTGAGTTTGGCGAGATCCTCGGGCGCTCGAGCAGTAAATTTGACGTCCCGCTGTACGTTGCCGGTGCTCGTGGACAGGAGGAGCATGAGGGCGTTGGCGAGTCCCTCTTGCGCTCGGGCTACCTCCAGAGGGCTCGAAGCGCTGTCCTTGGCCTTCAAGAAATACTGGTAAGCTTCGCCTGCGGCCAGTCCCGCAATACAAGCCTCACCAAGTTCCAGCATTGCCTCAAAAGGGAAGAGATCGACAACACTGAGTAAAGTTCCTTGCGCCTCCGAGATGAGGCCGAGGCTGCGGCAGACGCGGGCTTTCAAGATCGCCACGCCCGACACGTTGGGGTCGCCGCCTGAAAGGACCTTGTCGTAGACCTCCAGAGCTTCCTTCAGGCTTTGAACCGATCCTCGCCGTTCCTTGACCGACGCCTTGAAGACAAGGTCATAGGCCGAGTTGGGGAGTAACTCAAGAACCCTGTTCGTGAGCTCTTCGGCCTTCTCGAGGTCCGCCGTTTTCTCCAGGAAGAACTTGGCTTCCTCACGCCAGCGGACGACGCGCTTTTGGGGTGTGTCGCGCAGCAAGTACCAGGCACCGCCCGACGCCACAAACAAGAGCGCAAACAAAGCCAGAATTCTCGTGATCATGCAATATCCAGTGCCATGAATCTTCGACTTATCAAGGACCCGGAATGATAGCATCTTGCCGCTTTGGCTCGGAAGTCATTCTGCTTGAAATGGTGAGTGGGACATTCGGGGAACATCTCTCTCACCTCAGAGGGCACGGCTCAAAGTGCTTGAGGATCTCGGGAAGAGCCCTCAGGGCAACCCTCTGGTAGACCTGCCGGGTTTCGTCGATGGATCCGACTTGAGTTCCAGAAATTGTAATCACCGCGAAATACTTGATTCCACCAAGGCTATCCCAGCGAAGTTGCCACTCTTCGGGCTCGAGCTTTCCGTTATAGTAAAAGCTAGAAAGCGTGTAGGTGCCTCCACCACGGGGGTTATTCCACAAGTATTCGCTGAATCGCAGGTCGGGCATGACCCCCGGGGCCGGAATTGTGACGAGGCCTTTCATGACCTGTTCGTAGCCGCCCCCGGGAAAACAAATATCAGGATGGTGGATTGACTCCGGAGCCCAATGGTCCACATATCCCACGTAGAGCCAGAGGATTGCTGAATCCCTCCTGTAGGAACGTTGCACGTAGGTCGACACCCTGGCCCGAGTCTTTACTTTTTCGTCCAGTGGGATGTTTTCGCCCGCCCACCCGGGACCGCAAATTTCCATGGGCAGCAGCGAAAAGGGCGTCCGCAGGGGGACCGGATCTCTACGCGAATTCAGGGCCTTTGAACCCGTAATCCTCACGCCGAAGGCGATCCAAAGGATCGCCCCGAGGAGGAGCGTCCGCCTCATGACACAGCCTCTCTTGGCTCCCAGCGCAAGAGCCAGTTGTAGAATCTCGCGCTTGCGTAAAGGAGGGCGAGACTGACACCGAAGACAGCGAATCCGACAGCCTCGTGCTCGGCCCCGTGAGTCAAGTCCAGGTCGAAGCTGACCAGCGAGACCGAGAGCAGGAGGATTCGCAAGACGTTGACAGCCACAGTGACGGGAATGGCTGTCAGCGTCAGTAGAGCCCCCTTCCAGATTCCCAACCGCAGCAGGTATGCAAAGAGGACAGCCGTTGCCAGGATGGCCATCAGTGATCGGATGCCACTGCAAGCATCGGCGACCTCGAGCTGGTGCTCTCCGAGCGCCAGCACGTTTCCTTCCGCGAATGCCGGATAGCCGATGAGCGACAGAAGGTCGGCAGATGTGCGTGTGGCTATCGCCTTGAGCGCCAGTCGTAAACTGCCGAGAAGAAAAAAGGGTGGCGGGATCGCAAGCAGCAGAAAGAGCTGCGCAAAGCGTTGGCGCCAAAGAATTTCAAACCCAAGCAAGAACCAGACAGCAGACGCCAGCGCGGCCCACGCCGCCAGACGCTCGACGATATTCGTGAAGCTGAGCGCGCCCGCAAGCAGCATCAGTAGCGAAACACAGAGGGCAAGGAGGCCCTTCAAGCTGCCCTTGACGGGGATGAGAGCGAGCTGGGCATGGTTCCCATAAACGATGACCCCTGAAATCACTGGGACGAGAAAGCCATGGGAGAAATCAGGGTCCTCCAGCCAGTACTCGACCAGGCCACACAGCGTCGGCCAGAACAAGGCCAGCCAACCAACGGCGGCCACAAGGACAAGGAGCGCATTGCCTCGCAAGTAGGCGCCGAGAGTGGGGTGGAGTACCCCGCCAGGTGGAACCTTTTCCATGTCTTGGGTCAGAACTGTCATGGGCATTCCTGCCGAGATCGACCACTGCTCCGGGCGAAAGAAAGCCAAAATTCGACCCCGGGGGCGGCTTCGGTGATTCTCGGAACTTCAAGTGTCGCTTGAGTCTTGTTGACGGCAGATTAAACCACGCCCAGGACCCGGGAGCGATGGGAAGGCTATTTCTTGCCTTACAGTCCGTATTTCTCGATCAGCTCGTACAGGGTCGGCCGGCTGATGCCAAGAACACGGGCGGCCTTCGAGATGTTGCCCTTGCTCTCTGCCAGGACGCGCGACACGATCTCTCTTTCGAGGTCCTTCCGCGCCTCCTTCAAGGAGCCCCCCGCAGGGAGAGAACGAGCCATCAGTTGAGTCAGCTCAAGATCTTCCACGCCAATCGCGGGCCCATTGGCAAGGACCAAGGCTCGTTTCAGGCGGTTCTCGAGCTCACGGACATTTCCCGGCCACGCGTGCCGCTGGATGGCCTCCATCGCCTCCCGAGTCAGTCTCTTCTGTGCCTGGCACAGCTCCTTCGAGTATTTGGCCATGAGGTGATCCGCAATGCGCAACACATCATCGCCTCGATCCCTCAGAGGCGGCAGCATACACGTGACCACTGCCAGCCGAAAGAAAAGGTCCTCTCGAAATTGATTTTCCTTTACCGACTTTTCGAGGTCCCGGTTCGTGGCGGCAACGACCCGGCAGTCGACAGAAATCAGCTCCCGGCCACCCACCCGTTCCATGGCTTTGGTCTGTAGAAAACGGAGGAGCTTGACCTGGAGAGGCTGCGCCAAATCCCCGATCTCGTCGAGGAAGAGCGTGCCGCCCTGTGCATGCTCCACTCTCCCCGGTTTGAGCGTGTTCGCACCCGTGAAGGCGCCCTTCTCGTACCCGAAGAGCTCGCTTTCAAGCAACTGCTCGGGAATGGCTCCGCAGTTGATGGGAACAAAGGGCTTGCCGCTCCGCCGGCTCAGATTGTGGATCGCCCGGGCGATTAGCTCCTTCCCGGTACCACTCTCACCCTGAATCAGGACGGGGACTTCGGCTGCGGCCACCTTCCTCACGGCGCTGTAGACGGCCTGCATCGGCACGGAGTCGCCCAGGATCCCTTCGAGCGGAGCTTGCCAATCGCGGCTGCGGGCGTGCAGGTTTTCGCTTTCAAGCGCAACAAGCTTGTACGCCCGACTGAGCACGACCTTGAGCTCGTCGATGTCGACCGGCTTGGGGAAGATGTCGTGGGCACCGCGCTCCACGGCCTTCAGAGCACTTGGACGCTCCGAGTTTCCGGAGACGATGATGACCTTCGCCAATGGATTCCGGGAGAGCATCTCGTCGAGGGCCTGCAAGCCTTCCGTGGCGGCGCGTGGATGGGGAGGAAGCCCCAAATCAAGGAGAACCACCGGAATCATCTCGCTCCGGAAAAGCTCAAGGGCGGCACTCCTGTCGCCCGCCGTGTGGACCCTGTATTCGTCGGACAGGGCCCATGTCACCTGCTTCAGAATCTGATCGTCATCGTCGACCACAAGGATCTTTGCCAGATTCCGCGGCCCCGCCGCGCCGGTGCCTGCCTCTTGGGTTTCAATCACTGCCTGTCATTCCTGCACAATGTCCGCATGAGTCACTGGAAAGGTTACGGTTACGATTGTACCCTTGCCCACCTCGCTTTGGACACGGATCGTACCGCCGTGCGACTCAAGGATTTTTTTTGACTGAAAGAGTCCGATTCCGAGACCGCTCGACTTCGTGGTCTTGAACGGATGGAACAGATTGTGCTCGAGGAATTCCTTGGAAATACCCTGACCGTCGTCAGCAACGCTCAACTCCACACGCCCATCCTTGCACTCCGTCTGGACGGTAATTTTTCCGTCCAGGGAGGTCGCCTCGGCGGAGTTCAAGACCAGGTTTTGGATTACGCGTGACACCTCGGCAGAGTCGAGCAGGAGCTGTGGGACCTCACCCAAATCGAGTTGAATCCTTGCCGACAGGGCGCGGTCGAACGAGTCAACAGATTCACGAACGATCTGATTCAGGTCCTGTGTGGACCGCTGAGTGGCAAGTGCACCAGTGAACGTCCCAAGACTGTTGCAAAGGCGTCGCATCTTCTCCGCTGTTTCCATCACGCTGTGGAACGCGTCCCGCTGGAACTCGGGGTTTCCGCTGTGGCGCACGGCGTTCGCGGCGATGAGGGAAAGAGTCGAGGCGAAGTTCTTGAGGTCGTGAAGAAGAAAGGTCGCGAAGGATCGGAAGGCTTCGGCCTCCTTGGCCTCCACCTGCGATGGAATGAGCTCGGCATTGTGAAGCTCACTTGCGGCATGCGCCGACAACACTCGAAGGAACTCCCTCGCCTCATACTCGAAGACTCGCCCGCTCTGGTCCTGCCCGATGGTCACGAGGCCCAACGTCTCCTCACCCGAGCGGAGCGGCACGAGAAGCGCCGCTCGCGTTAGACTCAGCACGCTGGACCCAATCAGCTCCTTCAACTTCGCCGGAGCCAGAGCAAGGGGCGTGGGCTCCTTCAAGCTCTCGAGCTCGGGGAGAACGCCTTGAAGGTCTCGCGGCAGCAGCCCGCCGTTGCAGCCTCGCACGGTTGTGAGGTGCAGTTGACTTGCGTCCGCAGATCGGAGCCAAACCGTCACATCCAGCGCGTCAAGATTCTTGAGGATGATCTCGGCAAGAGACTCCGCAAGAGACTCGGGCGAGTCCTTCGATCGTATCCGCTCGGTTGCTTCCAGCCACGACTCGCGATAGTCGTACTGGCCCGAGAAGAAGTTTCGTCTCACCCAGTAACGCAGACGATGCCGCACGCGCGTGGAAAGGATAATGAGAGCCAGCGTCATCGCCGAGAGGAGGAACATCACCGCCTCCACCTCGACCCCCGAGCTCAAGAGTGTGCCAACCCACCGGGCCGTGAGGCTTGTGGCGATGAGGTAAAGGCCCACTCCCAGCATCGTGATCGAGCCGTAGACAACCTTCTGCGAGACCACCGCGACGCCACCGCTGAGGACGCGGTGCCACGAGGACAGGATCAAGAGGCACGCCACAGCGAACACCACGGGGTAGACCTTGAGACTGTCCACGGGGAGGCGACAGGCGACAGGAGAATGAAGAAGCATCCGGGAAGCCACGTAAATCAGAGCCGCGAAGGAGACGTAGACCCCAAGGATGACAAACTTGAGCTCCCAACGAACGTGATCATCCGCGCGTCGCAGAGTGTTCTCGAGGTTGACGAGTACCAGCGTGGAAGTCAACAAAAGGTAGAGCGCAGAGACGAAACCTCCGATTCCGAGCGACAAGTATCCGGGGGCGAGTGCGAGGTCCTCCTCATCAGGAAGCCACACGAGGCGCAAGGCCAGGCTGAGGGCCACGGCAAGGATGTAGACGAAGCACCGCTGCCAGCGGCCAGTGCCAGCCCGCTCCTCGCCGGCGCGCTTCTCGAGCAACGTCGAAAAACCGAATCCCGCAGCTGGCGCCAAGAGGAGCATCGAAAACGCGGTGACCTGGGAAGAGGGTTCGGTAAAACGGACCCAGCTCTCTCCAACGCACAGGACCGCCGAGGCCACGACGGAGCAAGCAACGAACCCTGAGAGATGCCACGCGGCGGAGCCAAGGCGTCGACTGAATACGATCACGATGAGGAGGATGACGCCCAAGAGCGCCGAAACTCCCTCGATAAAGACGGTCTCTAACATATGCGTCAGGTAATGAGATGTTCGACCCTGACCACAAGCCAAAGCCAGCACAAAGTCTGGCTACTCGAAACCCATGCTCCTCGCGGGGGAGGAAAACCTCCCCCGCACCGGGTGCCTCTGGCGCCGATGGTGGGTGGGCGTTGGCCAGCATGTTCCCATCATTGCCACGAGGAGTATATACCGCACGCGGGCAGTGATGAGACGTTTTACAGCCTGCGAAAGGTTGTGGCTGCTCGCGCCAGAGGCGCCCGGCGCCCATCAGGCGCCGAGGAGGGAGAGGCCGCGTGTCGTTGTTGCCTCCACCCTCGCTCCACCCTCGCTCCACCCTCGCTCCGCTCGGAGGCGAGCCGACGTGGGGGAGTGTCCACCCACCAGCAGAAACGAGCAGCAGACTTGAGCTGGTCCTCCTCTGCCCATTCGGAATATCTCACCTGTGGGCGCGCGAGGTATATCCCCAAAGTCACTCCGTTGACCCAAGGCCGACGGAGCAAAGTTGAGAAGCGGCTGGTGGCTGGACTTTGGGCCAGCACTAACGCGTCATGTAGTGCGTCTGAAGATGGGGAACTGCCGAAAAATTGTCTTGGCGGGGCGTCTTGTGCTTCCATATGGACCGTGGATCCAGATTGCAGCCATAGCCGCCACGGAAACAGACATGAGCCGTGCTCAAGTCCGGCTAAAGAGCCGAAACATCTAACAAGCCAGGCATGGTATTCTGTAGAGGCTTCCGCTCTCCCCCGACGGGAGCGACTGGAAACAAGGGAGATACCGTCCACCATGACGTCCGGTAAGATCGGCGAACCAACTCTGGCTCCCTCCCAGGGGCCCCTTCAAGTCACCCGACCGCCGACGCTTGGCTCGGATCATCCGCAGATGCAGGTCGCCGTGAGAGTGCTCACTGCGGCAGACGGCAAAGTCTGGGACCAATTCGTTTCGGAGCAGCCTGCCGCCAACCTGGGGCATCTCTTTGGGTGGAGGGGAGTGATCGAGAAAGTCTACCGGAAGCAAGCCTTTTATCTGGGGGCCTACGAGGGCGAACGTATGATCGGCGTCCTGCCCCTGGTGCACATGAACGGCCCCATGACGGGCAACCGGATCGTCTCGCTACCCTACCTGGACCAGGCAAGGCTGCTCGCCACTTCAGAGCAGTCTGCCGCGGCTCTCTGGTCAAAGGCCCTTGAGCTCGCTCAGTCTCGAGGCGTCCGTGGGATTGATCTCCGGGAACTCGCACCAAAGGGAGTCAAGGAGTGCGACCGGGCCACGCTGGTCCTGCCCCTTTCAACCCAAAGCGAGGCTCTCTGGAAGTCCTTCTCGCCCAAGGTCCGGAATCAGGTGCGCAAATCGGAAAAGGAGGGGCTGAGGACAGAACTGGTCGACGCCTCGCGTCTCGGCGAGTTTTACGAAGTCTTCGCCACAAACATGCGAGATCTGGGCTCGCCTGTGCATTCAAGAGCTTTTCTGGAGGCAGTATTTCTGGCCTTTGCTCAGAAGGCAAAGCTTTACCTTACCGGAAACTCTTCTGGAAAAATCGTGGGCGGCGCGATCGCGGTCCAGTTTCGGGGCATCGTGACTGTGCCCTGGGCATCGTCCCTCAGGGAGGTTTTCTCGTCGTGCCCAAACCATTCTCTTTACTGGCGCATCCTCGCCGAAGCCGCTGATGCAGGGGAAAATTTCTTCGATTTCGGCCGTTCGCACGTCGACTCGGGCACTTACAAATTCAAGGTGCAGTGGGGAGCCGAGCCCAAACCGCTTCACTGGACCTCGTTCAACCCAAACGGCGCCCCGGAGCCCCAAAAAGTCTACAAGCCAGCCGAACACAAGGCCCTCACGTGGGTCTGGAGCCGATTGCCAGTCTCAGTCGCCACGTGGTTAGGTCCCAAGGTGCGGAAACAGCTATCAAATTAGGCGTGATTGTCCCTGGATCGCAAAGGATTCTGCCACTACCACCCCCGAAAATCCCGTCGACGCACTTGAATATCCTCTACATTGCGCAAAGAGTTCCCTACCCGCCCAACCGCGGAGACAAGATCGCCTCGTTCAACGCCGTGCGATTTTTGGCTCAACGCCACAAGGTGCACATCGCGGCACTGGCCGACTCGCACGATGAGGCAGCCTTTGCTCCAGAGCTTGAGAAGCTCGGCATGATCGTGGACGTGGCAGTCCGGAAACCCATGCGAGCCAGGTTGGGTGCCGTCAAGGCCGTCTTCACGGGGGCGCCCCTTTCAGTCGCCTATTATCACTCTGACGACTTGGCGAGGATGATTGCGGCAAGGGCAGCCCGTGTGAAGTTTGATGTGGTCGTGATCTTCAGCTCTTCCATGGGGCAATACGTTAATCTCCTGCCCAATGTTCCGCTGGTCGCTGACTTCGTGGATCTGGACTCACGCAAGTGGGAGCTTTATGCGAGCTATAATTCTTGGCCGAGGGCGAGGATCTATTCGCTCGAGGAGCGCAGGCTGCTGAATTATGAGCGTGAGATCGCAAGGAAAGCGAAAGTGACGGTCGTGAGAACCGAGGCAGAACGAGATGACTGCAAACGCCTCATACCAGGCGCCCGATTCGAGGTGGTCTCCAACGGCGTGGATCTCGACTTTTTCAGACCACAGGGCCCAAAGCCGCCGTCGGCCAACATCGTGTTCACCGGAGTCATGGACTACTTCCCGAACATGCAAGGGGTGGAGTGGTTCTGCTCGGAAATCCTGCCGGAGGTGCAGCTCAACATCCCTGGCGCCAGCTTCACGATTGTGGGCGCACGGCCTTCGTCCAGAGTGATTGCTCTGGGTCAACAACCCGGCGTGATCGTCACGGGGCAGGTGCCCGACGTGCGACCTTACATTCAAAACGCCGCAGCAGCCGTGGCGCCGCTCCTGTTGGCTCGGGGGATTCAGAACAAGGTCCTCGAGGCCATGGCCATGGGGACCCCTGTCGTCGTCACCCGGGCGGCATTCAGGGGAGTGGATGCACTGGAAGGCGAAGGGGTGCTGCCAGCGGATGATGCCAAGGAATTCGCGGCCAAGGTTGTCCAGCTCCTCAATGACCCGGCCATGGCGTCACGAATTGGAAAGAAAGGGCGCAAGCTCGTTGAGAACCGCTACGTTTGGAATGATCAACTGGCCCGTTTGGAAGCCCTGATCGAGGAGGCCGTACCGCACCCTCGGGCAGCCTGGAAGGGATGACCTTCGCCGGGTTTCCCGCCACCATCAGGAGGGGGCTCCTGCTGTGACGTCACCCCCATCGTGCTTGCCTCATCTCAAAGCGGCCTTCTGGATGGAGGACCTACACAAGGTCTCGTAGATCGAGAGGTACTTCTCGAGGATGACCTCGAGCGAGAACTCCTTCAAAGCGCGGCCAAGCGCGTTCTGCCGCAGGCGGTTCCCAAGATCCTCCTCAAGAAGCAGCCTCCGCAGCGCCGCAACAAAACGCCCCAGGTATTCCGCCGCCGCCGGATCCGAGAGTCTGGAGGAATCCGGGGGCGTCCCGGTGATCAGAAGGCCTTCCTTGCCGTCCGTGATAATCTCCGGGATTCCGCCAACACCCGTCGACACTATGGGCACCCTGGCCGCCATGGCTTCAATGAGGGTCATGGGAGTACCTTCACTGAAGGAGGAAAGCGCGAAGACGTCCATCGCCTGCAAGACCTTGTGCACGTCGCTTCGCTTTCCAAGGAAGCGCACGTGCTCGACGAGCCCCAGTTGCTCCGTTACAGCTTCGAGGCTCGCCAGTTCGGGGCCGTCACCCACTACAAGCAGGCACGCGTCGAGACCCGAATGCCTCAAGGCTCTGATCGCATGGATGAGCATCGCCTGGTTCTTGATCCTGTCCAGTCGGGCAACGGTACCGACCACTTTCACATTCGGCCGCAGTCCGAGGCTCGCCCTGGCCTCCGCTGTGTTCCTCGAGGCCGCACCTGAAAATCGACCCAGCTCAATGCCATTGTAGATCACATCGATGTACCTGGCGTCGAAGCCCTCGACCTTGACGAGGCTCTGCTTCACTCCTTCGGAGACGGCGGTGACGCGGTCCGCGCGACGCGCGTACAGATAGTTGAATATGCGGCGCTTGAAGCTTGAGCCGTCGGGATAGAACCGACCGTGCTCCGTGAAAAGCAGCGGTTTTAGCGACCTCGGCTTCGCCAAAGCACCATAGACGAAACAAGTATATTGGTGGGCGTGGACGAGGTCGAAACCACCCGAGCGAACAAGGGAGGCGATTCGCCGTCCCAGTTGCCTGTCCAGACCTGTTTTCCGGGTCAGGAGCTCGACCGAAACGCCTTCGGCCTTGAGCCCCTCGCCAAGCTCGCCGACCTGGTCCATGCAGGCGACCGCGACGTCAACCCCGAGGCGTCGCAGACCACGCACGAGGTGGCAGACCATGACTTCTGTACCCCCGATGGGCAAACCATGTACGAGCTGAAGAAGCTTCACGCAAGCCTCCGTACCCAAACACCCCGAACCCTGGAAGCAGCGTTCCTGGCTCCTGGTACGATCGCAAAAAATCGAAGCCAGCTTGTGGGCGACTCGAAAGGCCTCGGGAAGCTGACCCGGCGGGACTCGAAGCCCATTGGTGAGCCGCCCGGCCAGGAGTCAAGCGGCTTCGACTGGCAGCTCGAAGGGTGCGCGGGGCAGTCAACGGAGAAGACCCCCCGGTTCATGTGCGGGCTCCTTCAAACTCGGGCCGCGACTTGCTTGCCCCCGCCTCATTCTCGAACGTACTCTGTGGCGTGTCACCCGCGGTGCCGTCGATCGAGCGCGCGGCAATCCTGAGCGCGATGCTAAGTCCGATGAAGTGGAAGAACATTTCGTTGTACTGAAATGAGAGAAACGTTCCGCCGACGAGGAAAACCCAGAGGCCAGATTCGACGGAGGTCGCAAATCGCTCCAGATCAGAGTATTGGGGATTTCTGCGTGCGACCTTTCGCGTAAAGGCACAGTTGCGAAGCGCAAGGATTACGCTGAACACGTAAAGGAACAGCCCTCCGTATCCCAGCTCCGCAACCACACCAAACCAGACGCTATGAACGGAGCGCCCCTCGCCATAGCGCCCGTAGAAAAAATCATACTTGTCGAAGGAAAGATTGTAGGCGTTGAAGCCAACCCCAAAAAAGGGGTTTGCATCGGCCATTTTCAATGCGACTTGCCAGAAGTGCAAGCGAGAGAGCGCTGAATCGTCTTCCACCTCCTCGTACGTCTTGATCGTCTGCATACGGCCCCAGAACTCATCCGGAAGTACCGGCAAGACAATTGCCGCAGTCAACGAGAACGCCAGGAGGAGTCTTAGCTTGCCCCTCGATCGTATCCAGTAAATTACTGCCAGGGCAGCGCACGAAAGAAAGCCTCCCCTCGAGTAAGTCGACAAGGCCCTATAAACCACTCCAATCATCAAGAAGCCGAGGAAACGCTTCGCCCACTTTGAAGAAGTGGTGGCTACCAGCGCCCCGAAGAGCGGGGTCAGCATGAGCATTCCGACCGCCACGCCGTTATTGTCTCCCAGGAAAGGAATGTCATTCGAGTTCAGCGCCCCGGGATAGCTCAACATTCCCACCCAGCCTTGCTTCGAGCCTTCAAAACCGAGAGAAAGGCACATCACCAAGATGAGAAGTCGAAGCTTTTTTCGATCATTGGCAAGAGCTGGAATCAGGAACGCAATTAGCGTTGCCTTCAGAAAGTCAACCCAGGAGGACCATGCGTAATCGAAATGCTCGCAGAGCAGTACGGAAACCAGAGCTTGCGCAAGGATCAGGAACAGCAAGAAGCTGTGAAACGTAAAACGAAACCGCTGCTTCGAGAAGATAGTGCTGACTACGATGGCCACTCCCAGCACATAGGAAACCTTGAGGGTAAGGAGCCACTGAGCACTCCATACCCAGTGCTCCGGCCGGAAATACGCGTTCCAGATATAGAGCAGGAGCACGTAGTAGGGGCCCTGGAAGCAGAAGTAACCACCAACTACCAGAATCAGGAGTACGAAAACGTCTCTCAGCACCGGTGGTCAACCCCGCTGGAGGAATGCGCTCTCCGCACAAGACGGGTTGTGGCCTCTTGCGGAGATCGTCTCGGGAATGGCATCGAGGATGGCCGCATCGCGGAAGGTGGAAAAATCAGCGCGCAAGTTTCCGATTAGCGCCAGCGCGGAACCTCGCTGGCTGCGATGTCCAACAAATACAGCGTTGTTCACGAGCTTTCTGCAAGGTGGGCTCGAACATGATACCATCTTGTGGCACCGCGTGGTTCAACAGCCGCGCTTTCCCGGATACCAGATCCCCGTGGTATGCTGTGGGCTCGGCTGCCCGGACACAAGACCTACGAACTGTTCAGTGGACAACTGTGCGGGGGCCAGGGATGGCTCACGCTCTCAAGCTCCAAGGACAGCCCGCACAAGATTTGGATCCTGAATCCACACGATGTCGAGCCCAAGGACCAGCAGGTTCCCCATTGCATGAAGCAAAGTAGGAGCAAGGCAAGACCGGGTCGCCTGCGCCGCCCAGGCCAGAATCCAACCTGCAAGCAGGTGGTTCACGGGCGAGACAGCCCCCCGATCCACCCAGTGGAGGACCCAAAAGATGCAACCCGAGACGAAGACCGCTTGAGCCCGAGTCATGGCCTGCTCGAGCCTCGGGTAAACGATGCCACGGTGGATCAGCTCTTCCACCAAGGGCGCGGCTATCACCCCGTGGAGCAAGAAGGGCCAGATTTCCTCCATCGAACCAATCGCTCCCAACTCATAACGCACGTTCCAACCCACGACTCGGCTCGCCAGAGCGAGGGATGCCAGGACGCACAGGCCCACAGGCAAGCAGACCTCGCCAAAACTGCACAGCCAGGACAGGGACACGCGAATACGGCTCCAGTTTGGAACCGCCATGTCGCCACCGAGGGGAAATGCGCGAAAAAAGAAGAGCCAAAGCACAATGCCAGCCATACCACGCGCCCCATAGCTCGCTGCGACCCATGTCGAGGCGAGGCCATAATCCGCGGAGGTCACGATAACAGCCGCGGCCAAGTGTGAAAGACGCTTCGTGGTCAGCACTTCGGGCGAGTATACCCGGCCCCATCGCGACGGTTCACCTGGCTAACCGACACCTGCTCCCCTGACAACCGCCCTGGCAGTCGTCAGCAGGATCAGGAAGTCAAAGACCAGCGACATGTTCTTCACGTAGTAGAGGTCGTAACGGAGCTTTTCCTTTGAGTCCTCGAGGTTCGAGGCGTACGGAAAGGAGACCTGCGCCCAACCCGTGAGGCCCGGCTTCACAAAGTGCCGGTGGTGATAGAACGGTATCTTTTTCTTGAACTCTTCCGCGAACTCAGGGCGTTCGGGGCGCGGACCGATAAAGGCCATGTCACCCTTGAGGATATTGAAGAGCTGCGGAAGCTCGTCGACCCGGGTGCGCCGGAGCCACTTTCCGACCGGAGTCTGCCTCGGATCGCCCTTGCGGGACCAGATAGCACCCGTGCCAGTCTCTGCATCAAGCCGCATTGAGCGGAGTTTGTAGAGTGTAAAGGTCCGCCCTCTCTTGCCGACTCGCTGCTGGGTGTAAATCACCGGCCCGGGGGAGGTGCAACGCACGAGCACCATGGCCACAGCGATTGGAATGCAGAAAATCGATAGCAGCACGAGAGCGAGAAGCCTCTCGGAGACATCCTTGACGGTGCTCCGGAGTCGGGTCATTCTGTAGCCGCTTGGGAAGAGAAGCGTGAAGGGATCCAACTTCTCCAAGAGTATCTTCTGGGAGATCGTCTCGTAGAAGACACTGGCGTCGTAGACTGTAAGCCCCTCCATCTTGCGCTCCAGAAGGAAATCGAGTGGCAAGAGCGGGTGGTTGTAGGGAGCAGCGAGAAGCACCGTATTCACTCGCAGGTCGGAAATAGTGCTCTTCACGTTCGAGAGGGCGCCAATAATTGGAACGTCTGCAATTTGCTCCCCCACCTGGAGTTGAGACTCACCCAGAATCCCAACGAGCCGAAGAGCGGTTCCGTGGTGCCTCCGAGCTTCACGAATAATCTCGCGGGCGCAATCCCCGGTGCCGAGGACGAGCAGGTTTCCCAAGTAGGGCACGCCTTTGAAGAATCGAAGCACCAAGTATCGCTCGACGGCAACAATCCCAATGAAGACTGCAAGCACCAGCGTGTAGAACTTTACGTTGACATTGAAGATCGGATCTCCTGTCTGGCTGAATGCATAGCAGACAGGAGCAAGGGCCACCGCCAGGAAAGTGAAGGCTCCAAGAACGCGCTTGAAGGCCTTCTCACCGGAATAGACAACCTGTCGCGTATAGAGCCCGAACGACCAAAGACCGAACTGTATTACAAGAGTCGAGCAGACAGCGAAGAGCGGGATCCAAACATTCCACCCACTCACGTGGGTCAACGCAGATCGAGTGTAGAGAAGGGCAACCAACCCGGCGCTGACAGCGACGAGCTCGAAGAACAGAGTGAACAGAATTCTTGGGGTGAACCGATGCTTTATAGGGTGAAACATTCTTCGACCCGCGTTAACAGACCATCTGAGGACAACCATTTCGGAGTCACTTCAGGGTTTTTTGCGCGACTGTGAAATCCCCCGAAGCAACCCAGTCACTCAGCCACTAGGCTTGCCACCTTGACTGCCAAGACTCTACGCCTGTCCTGACGTCCACATTTTTAATCCTTATTACCCTAACTTTAGGTAGTTTATCGGAAGCTCCAAGAAGAGTGCAAGAGGAAAATTTCCACAGGTGACTTCGGGGGTGTCGGGTTGAACAAAGGATCGCCGGGGGCTCCGCCAAGCCAGGGAGTCTGACTTGGGGCGCTTATCTTACAGATTTTGGCCTGATTTGCCCCATGGTCGTGGCGTATACTCCTCGCAGCCATGATTGGGACATCCTGGCCAACGCGCCCTCACCATGGGCGCCGGAGGTGGCCGGTGCGGGGAGAGCTCTTACTCCCCCCGCGAGGAAGTGTAGTCCAGCCAAGTCCTGCCTCCCCCAAGGTCCATTTACGGAGTTTGAGCGTGCATCAGGAGAGACCCCTCACGCGCCGTCGATTTCTCAAGACAACTGGAGCGGTGACAGGAGGTTCGCTGGTCGCATCCCTGCCGGCTTCCTCCCGCCCCAACGTGCAGGGAGCGAATGAGTTTCTGCGACTTGGGTTTCTGGGCGTGGGGGACCGCGGATCAAACCTCCTCCGACACACCCTCAACTGCATCTCAGTTTCGACGCTGAGAGTGACTGCGATCTGCGACATTGACCCAAAGCGGCGGGATGCAGCCGTCGAGAAGTGCGGCGGGATGCAGCCAGCCGGAATCCACGACTACCGTGAATTGCTCGACCGGAAGGACGTCGACGCCGTCGTGATCGCCACACCGATCCATTTGCACGCCGAGCACGCCGTCGCTGCGCTTGCGGCCGGAAAGCATTGTTACTGCGAAAAGCCCCTGGGGCCCACTCCCGAGGACGTCAAGACCATCCACGAGGCGGTCAAGAAGTCAGGGAAACGATTCCAGGTGGGTTTCCAGTGGCGCTATCACAGCGGGTTCCTTGCCCTCGCCGACGTTGTCCAGAGCGGCGGAATTGGAAAGGTAAACTTCGTCACCGCGGCCCGGCACACGGCCAGCTATCCCACCTCGGGCTGGTACATCGACCGCAAGCTCTCGGGCGATCTCATCGTGGAGCAGGCGGTGCATGAGATGAATGTGTTCTGCTGGGTGCTCAAGAGCCACCCGCTTCGAGCGACGGGGGTCGGCGGCACCAACGCGTTGAAGGGCACCCCACCGGAGCGGACAATCATGGACCACTACAGCGTAGCCTATGAGTTCCCCAACGAGATCACCCTTCAGTATAGCCACTGTATATACACTCCAAACGGCCTCGGCGGCCTCCACCAAACCTTTCTTGGCACGGACGGCCGCGGGGCCAGGTTAGAGAATACAACGCGGCTCACAGTCTCGAAGGACGGCAAGGCCCAAGCGAAGGACATCCCGCTCCCCCCGGAGGAGGACCCCACCGAGCTCGCCATTCAGAGCTTCGTGCAATGCATCCGCCAGGACAAGGAGCCTCTCGCCAATATCGAGGCGGGCCGCGTCGCGACCCTCATGGCCATCCTCGGCCGTACGGCCATCCAGAAGAGGCGTCAGGTCGAGTGGGAAGAGCTCACGCTGTAGACCTGGCAAACTGAATCGTCGATCGAGGTTTTCTACCGCACGCTGTCAGCGATGAGACGTTTTACAGCCTGCGAAAGGTTGCGGCTGCTCGCGCCAGAGGCGCCCGGCGCTCATCAGACGCCGAGGAGGGGTTTGCGGCGAGCTGGCGGAGCCGCAAACGGCTCGGAGGGAGCCGGCGCCAGCGAGAGCTGGCGGCTCCCGAGAGCCTGGCCCGGAGGCGCACGCGCAGCGTGCGACCGGAGGGGCCGCGTGTCGTTGTTGCCTCCACCCTCGCTCC